>JANOBC010000038.1:0-15713 GCA_031411455.1 Limisphaerales bacterium | reverse complement strand
TGCCGCACTCCAAGACCTCGCGGAAATTTTTAGGTGCAGACAAATTGGAGCCACAACTTGAATGATAATTATTTAGAGATAGGCGCTGTCTGGCCTAGAGAAACAAAAACTTAAAATGCCAAATCAAAAAATAATTTTCCGCGCCCTGCTCGCGCTCCTCGGCTTGTTGCTGGTGTCGGTGCTGCTGAAATTTTTCGCCACCCCGCCGACGAGGCAAGTGCAGGTGCGCGCCACAGCAGTTGTGATCAACGCGCCGCCGACTCCCAGCGCCACCGGAATCATTTCCTCCAACCCGCCTCCCGCCGCGCCGCTGCTCGGCGAAACTCTTTTGCGCGGCTACGCCACCGCCGCCTCCACGCCGGAAAATGATCTCAAGCTCATGGCGCAGCTCATGGATAATTTTACGCTGCTCGTGAAGTCGTCCGCCACGCTGCCCATGAGTGTGAATGAAGATTGGGCCGCCGCATTTCGCGGATTGAATCCCGCGCACGAACGGTTTCTCCCCGACCAGCACATCGCGCTGAACGCGCAAGGCCAGTTGGTTGACCGCTGGCAGACGCCGCTATTTTTTCATCCGCTGGGCGAACATCGTTTTGAAATCCGCTCCGCCGGGCCGGACAAAAAGATGTGGACCGCCGATGACCTCCACCGCAACGCCGACGGCTCTTTCCGGCGCGGCGTGGAACTGAATCCGCCTAGCCTGATCGAAGGCGCGACGCGCGGCAGCCGCTGACGGAGCGCATCCGTTCACTGCGCCCGCACCCGGTAGAAATTTTGCGTCGCCGTCGCATTCGTATCCGTGAGCGTGACGCTGCTGGCGCCATTCGTGACGACGAGCGCGTTCGTGAGCGGCGACCAGTTCAATCCATCCAGCGCGGACGCGCGCCAGAGGCCGTAGCTATTGGTGAGATTGCGCTGCACGTTCACGATGAATTGCAGGTTGCTGCGCGCAAAACTATTGATGATCGGCGTGGCGAGTGCAGCCTGATAGTCGCCGAGCTTCAGCACGAGCGAATAATAATTTCCCGACTGGGTCGCGTTCATCGTCGTCGCGAGCAGATTGGTTTTCTCGTAAGGGTCAACCGCTAGGTCGTAGAACTCATCCGCCTTCGCCGTGAAATCAATCAGCTTGTAGCGCGCGTCGCGCAGGGCGCGCCCGCCGTTGGCGATGGCCTGAACATTCGTCCCGAACAATTCCGAATACGCATAGCGCGCGAGCGTGAGATTGTTTGTCTGTAAAACCGCGAGCAGGCTTTGCCCGTCCACTGGCGAGTTCGTGGGGATGCTGGCGACATTGATGCCGGACATTTCCAAAATCGTCGCGAAGACATCCACCATGTTCGCGGGCGTGGCGTTGGTGCGGTTGGGTGAAATCACTGACGGCCCGGCGATGACGAACGGAACGTGCGTGCCGCCTTCGTAGAGTGTGTCCTTCGCGCGCGTGTTCGTGAACGGCGGCTGAATGACGTTGTTGGCCGTGCCGTTGTCGCCGAGAAAAATGACGTGCGTGTTCGTCAAATTCACATACGAAAGAATTTTCCCGATGGCCGTGTCCTCGGCCTCCACCATTGCGTCAAAATAATTTACCGGGTTCGCCGCGATGTCGCCCGCCGTGCCGGAAAGATTGGCGTAATGCGGACACAGGTTCGTCGGCGGCAGATGCAGCGGCGTGTGCGGCGCATTGAAAGCCACCCACGCAAACCACGGGTTCGTGCCGCGCGAGCCGATCCAATTGGTCGCGTCCTGCATGATGTCGAGCGTGGCGTAGTTCGTGTAGTTCGCCGTCGAGACGCCGTTGATTACTTTCGTCCAGTTCGTGTAGCTCGTGATGAGCTGGCCTTGCAATGAGCCGGAAAAATTTGTCCAGCCGCCGACATTGCGCGGTGAATTTATGCCAGTGGCGAGATGCCATTTGCCGAACTGCATGACGTTGTAGTTGAGTGTGGAATTGGTTGCGAACATGCGCGGCAAGGAATACACATTCGTCGGCACTGACGGGCCGTTCTCAATCACATCGCCCACGCCGGTGCGGAAACCAAACTGCCCAGTGAGCAGGCACGCGCGCGTCGGCGAGCAAACGGGATTCGCGTATGCCTTGGTGAACACGACGCCGTTGCTGGCGAGTGAATTGATGTTCGGCGTCGGCGGCAGGACTGCGCCGTTGTTGGTGGAATTGTAGAGCGACGAACTGTCCGTGCCGTAGTCGTCGGCGATGATGAGTAAAATGTTTTTCTGGGCAGCGGCGGGCGCGAAAAGGCAGAAGCTCCAAACGCCAACCACCAAGCTACAGAAAAATCCCCAGCGCCAAGTTCCAACACTGCGACGCGCGAATGTTCTTGGAGTTTGAAGTTTGGAGCTTCCTTGGAGATTGGAGATTGGTGCTTGTAGCTTCATGTAATTCTGATTCTGCGAAGCCAGACGCATGACTTCGAGCCGTTGTTTCATTTTGTTTCTTCATCTGTGCTTAAGGTCGCACCTGCGAGAGTGACGCTCGCGCGAGGCTGTGTTACAACTTGCGCGCCGCATGAGAATCCTGATTGTCGAAGATGAACCTGATCTGCTCGCGAGCCTCGCCCAAGCGTTGCGCGAGGAAGGCTACGCCGTGGACACCGCCGACAACGGCGACGACGGCCTCTTCAACGCCGAAGGCACGGACTACGACGCCATCGTCCTTGACGTGATGCTGCCGGGAATTGATGGTTGGGAAATTCTCAAGCGCCTACGCAAGACTAAAAAAACTCCCGTGCTGATGCTCACCGCGCGTGACCAGTCCCGCGACCGCGTGAAGGGTCTTGATGGCGGCGCGGATGATTACGTCGTGAAGCCGTTTGATCTCGAAGAAGTTTTTGCGCGATTGCGCGCCATCATCCGCCGCAGTGTGAACAAGACGAGCAACGTCATCGAAATCGGCGACGTAAAAATTGATACCGCCGCGCGCCACGTTTTTCTCAAAGGCAAGCTGGAGGAACTGACCGCGCGCGAGTATTCGCTCGTGGAATTTCTGGCGCTGCATCGCGGCGAAGTCGTCACGCGCACGCAGCTTTACGAGCATCTCTTCGACGAGAACGAAAGCTCCATGTCCAACTTGCTGGACGTTCACGTCTCCAACGTGCGAAAAAAACTGGGCGCGGAATTCATCGCCACCCGGCGCGGGCATGGCTACTGCATTGAAGGATGAAAATTTTCAACTCCATCAAGTGGCGGTTGCAACTCTGGTATGGGTTGATTCTGGTCGTTGTGCTGGCGGGTTTTGGCGGCACGGCGTATCAACTGGAGCGCAACCGCCAGTTCCGCCGCGTGGATGACGGGATTCACCAGCGCATCGGGGCGATTGCTCAAGTTTTGCACGGACCAGCTTCGCGACGCCCGCAACCGGGCCAGCGCGGTCGTCCGGGACAGCCGCCGCCAGACGGGCAGATGGATCCCAACGGCCCGCCGGACGATGCTCCGCCGCCGCGCGATTTTCAGGGCGATAACTTTCAAGGAAACGGTCAGCCGCGCCCACCGCTGTCTTTTAACCTCACGCCGCAACTGGCTGCGCTGTTTGAAGCCAGCAACCCTAATCAGTATTGGTTCATTATCATGGGTCGTAACAGCAAAGAAATCGAACGTTCGCCCAATGTGCCGGTTCCCGAAGCGTTCATTCAGGAAACGCATTGGCTTGAACAAGCAAACCGCGTGGACAACCCACCCAAGATGGAACGAAAATCGCCAGTAATGAAATCAGTGGGCGACCAGCACTCGCTGGCCGAGACGTTGCCGTCGGGCGAAATCATCTGGGTCGGCTGCTCCATCGCGCCGGAATTGCGCGAGCTGAAAATTACCGCCTTGAAGCTATCAGCCGTGGGCGGCGTGATTTTATTTTTCGGACTGCTGGGCGGCTGGTGGTTTGTCAGTCGGGCGTTGCGACCGATTTCTGAAATCAGTTCGACTGCCGTAAAAATTTCCGCCGGTGATCTCTCGCAGCGTATCAATAGCGCCGAGGCGGAAAGCGAACTCGGCCAGCTTGCCGCAGTTTTGAATTCCACTTTCGCCCGCTTGGAAACCGCGTTCGCGCAGCAAAAACAATTCGCCTCCGACGCCGCGCACGAATTGCGGACGCCCGTGACCGTCATTCTCACGCAGACGCAAATGGCGCTCGGCCGCGACCGCGACGCGGCGGGTTACAAGCAAACCGTCGAAGCCTGTCAGCGCGCGGCGCAGCGGATGCGCAAGCTCATTGAGTCGTTGCTCGAACTTGCGCGGTTTGATGCGGGACAGGAAGTCATCAAACGGCTGAAGTTTGATTTCGCCAAGACCATTACCGATTCGACCGAGCTGGTGCAGACACTGGCCGAGGAGCGCGGTGTGAAAATTATTTCCGAAATCGCGCCGCTGGAAATCACCGGCGATTCCGAACGCATCGCGCAGGTGGTGACGAATCTTTTGACGAACGCGGTTCAATACAACCAGCCCGACGGTGAAGTGCGCGTGAATTTGAAATCGGAAAACGGTCTAGCCGTGCTGGAAATTTTCAATACAGGAAAAGGCATCGCGGCGGAAGATTTGCCGCGCGTGTTTGAAAGATTTTATCGCGCCGACAAGTCGCGCACCGGCGCGGGCAACTCCGGCCTCGGCCTTTCCATCTGCAAAGCCATCGTCGAGGCGCACGGCGGCACATTGGAGGCAACGAGCGTGACCGGCGGCACGACCTTTACCGTGCGGCTACCGGCGGCGGTCAGTTGAAACGGATTTGAGGCAGCAGCGGCTTGGCCATTTCTTTGATCGTCGGCAGGCCGGCGAACTTGCCCGCCGCGTTTAGGTTTCTCGACTGGCAGCGTCCAGCTTCAAACCCGGAACGATCATCTCCCCTCGCGTCCGTTTTTTTGTTTTTGTTAGTGCGCATAATTTTATTTGGCATCCACGTCCGAACCGCCCAAGTCAAAATTTTCATCGGTCTGCGCCGCCAGCAGCAGGCAGGCCCAGATCACAACGTTCACGCCCACAATCGCAGCGGCGGGTAGCAGCTCAAATAACAGGCTCATAAATCTCGATGGTTTTGGGTTTGAAAACGCGACCGGCCGGGCAGATTTCCGGCAGCAGGGCGTCGCTGCGCTGGCAATGCCCCATGCCGTCGGCGTTTTTTTTCCGCTGCGTGGCTGGCTTCAGCACGGTTCCCTGACGCACGGGCAGTTCCTGAGCCGGTTGAAAAAAGTAGGTAACTTTTATTTTCATGACGGTGGATTTCTTGCTGACAACTTACCTCTAGGCCAATTAAGCCAGCATTAAATTGGTAGAAAATATTTTCACCAGTTTAACGCTGGCTTAATTATCGGCGTGGTAATTTTTTAGCTGCAGTTCTAAAAAGCGTGTCTCTCAATGGCGAATTGCCTATTCTGAATGGGTCCACTTTATCCGTCATGCGAATTCTGATTGTCGAAGATGAACCGCGCCTGCAAGGCAACTTGGCCAAGGCGTTGCGCGAGGAAGGCTACGCCGTGGATGTCTCCGGCGACGGCGAGGACGGCATTTACAAGGCCGAGGCCACCGACTATGACGCCATCGTGCTCGATGTAATGTTGCCCAAACTGGACGGCTGGAAGCTGCTTGAACGCCTCCGTAAAACCAAGGCCACGCCCGTGCTGATGCTCACTGCCCGCGAATCGCACCTCGACCGTGTGCGCGGTCTCGACCTCGGCGCTGATGATTACCTCGTCAAGCCGTTCGACCTCGGCGAACTTTTCGCCCGCATCCGCGCGCTCATCCGCCGCAACGCGAAACAGACGACGAACAAAATCCAAATCGGCGCCATCACCCTCGACACGCGCGAGCAAAACGCCGCGCGCGACGGGCAGACCATCACCTTCACCGCGCGCGAGTTTGCCATCCTCGAATACCTCGCGCTGCATCGCGGCGAAATCATTTCCCGCACGGAACTCTACGAACACCTCTTTGACGAGAACGACGCCACGCTTTCAAATCTGCTGGATGTCCACATTTTCAGCCTCCGCAAAAAACTCGGCGCAGAAATCATCAGCACGCGGCGCGGCCAAGGCTATTGCATCGAAAAATGAAATTCACCAAGTCCATCCGCTGGCGGTTGCTGCTCTGGATTGCGCTGTTCCTCGCACTGGCGTTGGCGGCCCTGGATTTTACGGCGATTGAAATATATTTTTCCAACCGGATAGATCAGTTGGATGTGGAATTGCACCGTCGCACTTCGGCCATCAGCCGCACGCTTTTCGCGCCTGGCCCGGCGGTCGAGGATGCGCTCGCAGCTTTGGGCGAAGACCCATTTTCCGCCGCACCGGGCGAGCTCGCACGTATGCAGCTGCCGGAACCGGCTAAAATTGCCGTCAGCATGACGCGGTTTCAATCGTCCGACCCGAATGGGTTTTATTTTGCCATCTGGCTGTTGAAAGACAACGGCCCGTTTCTCGTCTCCACCAACGCGCCGGAGGATTTGTCACGCCCGCGCCTGGCGACGAAGGACACCGGAACCTACACCCGCACGCGCGGCGAATTTCGCGAAACCTTTCACGGCACCGAGCGGGGCGACTGCGTGCTTACCGGCCATCGGCTCGCGCCGGAATACGCTGCCGCGACGCGGTTCGCCGTCTGGTTGGTGTTCGGCAGCCTCGCCGTGTTGGGCTGCGGACTCGGCGGCGCATCGTTCATCATCGCCCGCGCGTTGCGGCCAGTGGAAAAAATCAGCGCCGCCGCCCGGCACATTGCCAACGGCCACCTTTCGGAACGCATCGCCGCCAGTGAAACGGACAGCGAACTCGGCCAGCTCGCCGACGTGCTGAACAACACTTTCGCGCGGTTGGAAACGGCGTTTGCGCATCAAAAAAATTTCACCGCCGACGCCGCGCACGAACTGCGCACACCGCTCGCGGTTCTGATCACGGAAGCGCAATTAATGCTTGCCCGCGAACGTTCCGCCGCTGACTACAAGGAATCCATTGCCGCCAGTCTCGATGCCGCGCAGCAGATGCGAAAGTTGTCCGATTCGCTTCTGGAACTAGCGCGCTTCGACGTCGGCCAGGAAAAATTGGAACGCGAAAACACCGACCTCGCCACCATTGCACGTGATAGCGTGAAGCTCATCCAGCCCCTCGCCGACGCGCGGCGGCTGCGGATTCAATGCGACCTGACCGCGGCCAACATCGTGGCCGACAGCGTCCGCATCCGGCAGGTGGTGACCAATCTGCTGACGAACGCCGTGCGCTACAATCACGACGGCGGCGGGATTTTTATCACCACGCAAACCGAGGGGCATTTCGTCATTCTGGCTGTGGCAGACACCGGTCTGGGAATTGCAGCGGCTGATTTGCCACGCGTGTTTGAGCGTTTTTTCCGCGCGGAAAAGTCCCGCACCTCCGGGGGCAGCGGGTTGGGCCTCGCCATCAGCAAAGCCATCGTGGAAGCGCACGGCGGAAGGATTGAAGTAAGCAGCGAGTCGGGACGCGGCAGCATCTTCACCGTGCGGCTGCCGGTTTGAACTGGTGTCACCGGCTTCTAGCCTGTGTGTTCACAATCTATTTGCGGTTCCTCACCAGCTCACCGGCTGGCAGCCTGCACTAGTGCTTCACCGCAAAAACATTTCCGCCGCAGCATCAGCGAAACGCAGCCCTTGGTGCGTCAGATGAAAACTCTCGCCGGAAATTTTTCCCCAGCCACGTTCCTCCAGATTTTTTATTTCAGAATTCCATTCCGCGCGCAGATCAAAATTCGTCGCGCGCTTAAATTCCGCAAACGGCCAGCCGGCGTTCATCCGCAGGCCGAACGCCGCCGTCTCCCCTGCCCGCTTCAACGGCGGCAGTTCCTCGCTTGACTCGATGGCGCGCTTATTTTTCTCCAACTGTTCGCAATAAAGCTGTGTGTTCGCCCAGTTCTTCGTGCGCACGCCGCGAACGTAGCCGGTCGCGCTGGGGCCGAGGCCGTGGTAATCGCCGCCGCGCCAGTAGTTCACGTTGTGCTGGCAGGCGTGGGACGGAATTTTCAATTTTGAATTTTCAATTTTGAATTCATCCTTCGCAAAGTTGGCGATTTCATATTGCTGAAAGCCCGCCGCGCCGGAACGCGAAATTAACTCTTCATACATCTCGCAAGCTAAGTCTTCATCCACAGAAAATTCGCCAGCTTGAAGTTGCTGAAACAGCGGTGTGTCATCTTCGTAAATCACTTCGTAGCTGGAAAGATGTTCGCTTTGCATCGCGATGATTTCGTTCAACGTCTCGCGCCACGTCGCCATCGTCTGCGTGGGAATGGCGAACATGAGGTCCAGATTCACGTTCGCAAAACCGGCGGCGCGCAAGGTGTCGTAGGACTTGAACACCTGTTCGCGCGAATGAATTCTTCCGAGGCGATCCAATAATTTTTCATCCAGCGACTGCACGCCCATCGAGATGCGGTTCACGCCGAAGTCGCGGAGCAGTTTGGATTTGTCCGCAGAGACGGTGGCGGGATTACTTTCGACGGTGAATTCTTCCGCGCCGAGCAGGTTTAATTTTTCCAGCGCGCGCAGGATGGTTTCCCACTGGCGCAAGTTCAGCAGCGACGGCGTGCCACCACCGAAGAAAATTGTTTTTGGTTTCAGATTGTCCGCCACGATGTGCAACTCGTTCACGAGCGCGGCGACGTAGCGGTTGATGAGTTCGCCGGACGATGCCTCGGAAAAGAACGCGCAGTATTCGCACTTGTGCGCGCAAAAGGGGACGTGGATGTAGAGGCTCGTGACGGGAGCCGATGTTTCCGCCATGACTTCAGGTTAGCGAAGCCCTTGGCGAATGGGAATGTTTTCCGACGGTCAGCTGATCGCGCGCTCGACGTTCTGCGCCTTCAAGCCCTTGTCGCCGGGCAAAACTTCAAACGTCACCGCGTCACCTTCGTTCAAGGTTTTGAAGCCCTCGCCCTTAATGCAAGTATGATGCACGAAGACATCTTGCCCGGTGTCCTGGGCGATGAAGCCGAAGCCCTTTTTGTTGTCGAACCACTTTACTTTGCCGCTGGCCATAACTGCTCCTGAATTGCGAAGCCGGGAAAAAAATGAAACGAACACCGCTGGTTCAGCCGTGTCCGTGCTACATCAAGTTTTCAAAATGCTCATGCTTCGTGGTTGTGAAGCGACTATGAGTTAAATAAAAAATCAGTCAAGGGAAAGTTATTGGACTTCGGCCTAGCCAGGGACTCTCACAACTTTTTTACAAACCTTTCACAGCCGCCTGACAATTCATTTGCGCCAGCAGGCAAAGTTGGCGCATGAAGAAAACATTACTCATCCTCGGTCTGGCTGCAGTCGTCACCACAAACCTGTTCGCCGGAGAAACCCTCAACCTCAAACTCGTCACCGACCGCGAAGTCGTGCTGAAAGGTTCGCCGTCGGAGGTCATCGTGAAGATTGACCTCTCGGCCATCGCCGAAAAGAAAAAATCCCGGCGCACGCCGCTCAACCTCGCCGTGGTGCTCGACCGCTCCGGCTCCATGACCGGCGCAAAGCTGGAGAAAACCAAGCAGGCCGCGATGCAGCTCGTGGACCGCCTCGCACCGAACGATGTCTTCTCGCTCATCGCCTTCAACAATCAGGCAAAGGTGCTCGTGTCCGCGCAGAAAGTTTCCGACAAGGAATTGCTCAAGGAAAAAATCCAAAACATCCAGGCGGACGGCGGCACGGCGTTGTATGCCGGCGTCCAACTCGGCGCAGATCAGATTAAAGAATACCTCTCCAGCAAGCGCATCAATCGCGTTATCCTGCTCTCCGACGGCCTCGCGAATGTCGGCCCCAGCACGCCGCACCAAATGCGGCAGCTTGGTGGCGAACTTGCCGAGAAGGGAATTTCCGTCACCACCATCGGCGTGGGCGACGACTACAGCGAAGACGTGATGGCCGCGCTCGCCGAATCGAGCGATGCGAATTATTACTACGTCAAGGACACGGAAAAATTGCCGGAGATTTTCGCAAAGGAACTCGGCGAGATGTTGGCCGTCGCCGCGCGCGATGTCCGCATTGAAATCATTTGCCCCGACGGTGTGAAACCGCTGGGCTTCATCGGTCGCACCGAAAAGTTTGAAAGCCAGAAATCCACCGTGACGTTGAGCCAGTTCAACGCCGGACAGAATCGCTATCTCCTGTTGCGCTGCCTCGTGAACGGCGATCAATCAGAAGTCGCGCGCGTCAAAGTGAATTACACCGACGAACTCAACGGCGGCACGGTGCAAGCCGCCGATAACGTGGTGAAAATCCGTTTCTCCGCCGATGAAGCCGTTGCCAAAAAATCCGTGAACGGCGCGGTTGTCGCGCAAAAAGAATTGATGCTCGCCGCCGTCGCCAAAGACGCGGCCATGGCCCAAGCGGACGCCGGGAATTACAAACAGGCCGCCGCTACGCTCGCGGTGCAGAACGCCGCGCTCTCCCGCGCCTACGCCGCCGCGCCCGCCGAGGTGCAAGGCCAAATCCGTGCCGAGACGAACACACTTCGTTCCTTCAGCGACAGCATCGGTCAGGGCAATTACGACTCCGCCTCGCGCAAGACGATGCAGAACCAGTCTTACAACACGCGCAATTCAAAATAAAAACCAACCACCTCAAAAATGAAAACCACACTCCTCATATTATTGTCCGGCATCAGCCTGATTCAATCTGCCGAAACCATTCCCAACCGACTCATTGACTATCGCGAGTTTCAGAAAATCGTCGCCGAGTCTGCGAGCGAACGCGAATCCCATCGCCTGACCGAACCGCAATTCATCGCCGCGATGGCCGAACCGCACGCTGTTCTGCTCGACGCGCGCACCGCCAGCAAATACGAACTACGTCACATTCGTGGCGCGGTGAGCCTGCCCTTCACCGATTTTACCGCCGAGACGCTGGCAAAAATTATTCCGGCAAAGGACACGAAAATTTTGATCTACTGCAATAACAACTTTGTGGGCAGCCCGGCCTCCTTCGCCTCCAAAGCTCCTTCGGCCTCGCTAAACCTATCCACCTACACCTCGTTGCGGTCTTACGGCTACACCAACATTTTTGAACTGGGACCCTTGCTGAATGTCCGCACCACTTCAGTTCCTTTTGCCGGGACGGAAACGCCTTGAACTATTATAATTCCCGTTGAACCACCAAATTCAAAACCAACAAGACTCCATGAAAAACCAAATCCTCCTCACCTTTGCACTCCTAACGCTGTCGCTTTCGCTTGCACAAGCCCAGCCGTCACAACCACCACCACAGATCAGTCTGTCTGGATCGGCGGAAGTGCGGGTTGCGCCGGATGAAATCATCTTGAACGTCGCGGTAGAACCACGCTCCGAAACACTTGTTCCCGCCCGGGTGGATAACGACCAGACGAGCGCCGCCTGTCTGGCCTTTCTAAAGGAAAGCAAACTCAAAGAAAAGGATTTCAAGACTGACTACATCAGCATCCAGCCGCAATACAACACGCGCAACAATGATAACGCTTCGTATGTCAAACCCGTCGGCTACATCGTCCGTAAAAATTTGGAAGTTCGGCTGACGGATATTGCCAGCTTTCAAAGCGTGCTGACCGGACTCATCACGAACGGTGTGAATTACGTCAACGGCGTGGATTTTCGCACCACGGAATTGCGGAAGCATCGCGATCAGGCGCGGAAGATGGCGGTTCGTGCCGCCAAGGAAAAAGCCGAGGCGTTGACGACGGAACTGGGCGCGAAGCTGGGCAAGGTTTATACGATCAATGCCAATGACGGCGGCGGAATCTATGGTAGCAACTTCAACAATGGGCGGGTTAGTGGCTTAAATGGTTACATCCAAAACTCAGCGGTTTCCGTCGGCTCGTCCGGGAGCGCCAGCGATGAGGCCGGGGATGCTTTTGCCGTCGGCCAGATCAGCGTGTCCGCTTCGGTCAACGTCACGTTCCTGATCGAATGAGCTTGGTTATGAACGCGGAATTGGGATATATCCGTCACAATACAAATGAAAAAAGTCGCGCTGGTTTTTGTGGTCGCCGTGCTGCTGCCGAGCCTCGTGCTCGCGTGGCTGGCCGTGCGCTCGCTGCGTGACCAGCAGTTCCTGCTCGAACGCCAGCAATCGCTCCTGTGCCAGCGCGTGACCGACGCGCTGGCGCAGAACATCGCCGACCATCTTGCACAACAGCAGCAGGAATTCAGCGCGCAAGTTGAGAGTCTCGTTGGCGATCAAGATGCGCGCGGCATCGGCAGCCAGTTTGACGCCCAAATCCGCCAGAACTGGCCGCTGGCCGAGGTCGGCTTCTGCGTCACGCGTTCGGGGAAAATTCTTTCGCCAGCGCCCAACGCGCGTGACGAGGCGAAAAAATTTAACTCTGACAACGGCGCCTTTCTCGGCAACCGCGAAATCGCCGAGGTCTATGGCAACGTGAATATCGTCGCGAACAATTCGCAGGATCAAGCAACCAGCAGCAGCGGCGGTGGCGGGAACAGCGGACAGCGCGGGTATGGCTTCAACAGTTTTGGCGGCAGCCAGAAGCAGATGCCGCAATCGCTGGCCTTCGCCAACTCCGCCTCCGCCCCAGCGAAAGAAAAATTGGAACTCAACAACATCAGCAAAAAAACAAGCGAGGACAAAATTCAATCCGATCACCCGGCACAATCATTTGCAAGTGGCGTAGTCAACCAGCAGCAGTCGGCGCAAAACGGCTACAACTACAAGGCCCAGTCGCGCAAAGTTACACCACAGAATGAGGGCTACCAGGTGCTCAAAGACACGGTGGACGAAGATCAAAGAAATCTTTCCCGCGTGATTCCCGCCGAGGGCGAGTTCAGCCAGCTCATCGGTGACGGCACGGACGGGCTACTCGCGCGTTTTCTCCAGAACAAACTCAAGCTGATGTTCTGGCATCGGCTAAACCGTGAACCGGATTTTATTTTCGGCGCGCAACTGAATCTGAATCGCGTTGTGGAGGGCTTGCGCGACCTCGTGCAACCCGGCAGTGAATTGCAAAACGAAATCTGCCTCGTGCTGCTGGATGACAACGCCAAGCCGGTGGTGATTTCACGCGCGAATTTTTCGGCGAACTGGAAGCATCCGTTCGTCGCCACGGAAATCGGCGAGGCGTTGCCGCATTGGGAAATCGCCGCCTATCTCGTCAATCCCGCCTCGCTCACGCAAGCTGCAGAGACAGCTAAACTCACGCTCAGCCTGCTCATCGCCGTGCTGGTGCTGGCGATTGGTATTGGAAGCTGGCTCATCGTGAGCAACCTGAATTCTGAATTGAAACTCGCGCGGCAGAAAACTGATTTTGTCAGCAACGTCTCGCACGAATTGAAAACGCCGCTCACTTCCATCCGCATGTTTTCCGAACTGCTCGCCGAAGGCCGCGTTTCCGATGTGGCGAAGCAACGTTCCTACCTGAACATCATCACCGCCGAGGCCGCGCGGCTCACGCGGCTCATCAACAACGTCCTCGATTTCTCGCGCATGGAAAGCGGCGAGAAGAAATACAACTTCCAGCCGTGTGACTTAACGGAAGTTGTCCGTGCCACGGCGGAAACCTTCCGCCCGCATCTGGAGGCCAATGGTTTCACGTTCGATTGCGAATTGTCATCCGCCCTAATTTCCGTGCGTGGCGATGCCGATGCACTCTCGCAAATTCTCGTGAACCTGCTTTCGAACGCGGAGAAATATTCCAATGGCGGGGTTTCTTCTCCCTCTCCCCTCGGAGGCGAGAGGGTCGGGGTGAGGGGTGACGAAGAGTCGAAAACCACCCGCATCCCCGAGGACAAAAAACAAATCGTAATTCAACTCACGCAAAAGCAATCGCCGCTGCCGCATGCGGAAATCAGAGTGCTGGATCGCGGCACCGGCGTGCCGCGCGGCAGCGAGGAAAAGGTGTTCGAGAAGTTTTATCGCGCCCACGATTCGCTCGGTAGCGGCATCCAAGGTTCCGGTCTCGGCCTGACCATCGCCCGCCAGATCGCCCGCGCCCACGGCGGCGACGTGGTTTATGAAGCCCGCGATGGCGGTGGAAGCTGCTTCGTTTTGCGGCTGCCAATCAAAAACACTGATGAATAAAACAATCCGCAGATCACACAGATTTTCGCAGATGAATTTTGAATCTGCGTTAATCGGCAAAATCTGCGGATCAAAAACATGAAAACTAAAATTATAATCGTCGAGGACGACCCGCACATTTTGCTGGGGCTGGAGGAGCTTTTGAAAAGCGAAGGCTACGAAACCGCCTCATGTAATCGCGGCGACGAGGCCGTTGCCGCCGTCACCAAATTTCAGCCAACGCTCATCGTGCTGGACGTGATGTTGCCGGGTTTGAGCGGCTACGACATCTGTAAGCAGCTTCGCGCGAAGAAAATTTCCACGCCGATTCTCATGCTCACCGCCAAGGGACAGGAGATTGACAAGGTTGTCGGCCTCGATTTGGGCGCTGACGATTACGTCACGAAACCTTTCGGCGTGCGCGAACTGCTGGCACGCATTCAGGCCTTGCTGCGCCGCGGCGGTGGCAGTGCGGCCTCCAATCAAGTTACGGATGAATCTCCGTTCAAGATCGGTTCAGTGACGATTGACCCAAAGACATTCCAGATCAAACGCGGCAAAGTCGTCGAAGAACTTACGGCCAAAGAAATAAAATTGCTCCAGATTTTCCACGCGCACGCGGGCGAAGTGTTGTCGCGCGACAAACTGCTGAACGAAGTCTGGGGCTACAATTATTACGGCACGACGCGCACGCTGGATCAGGTCATCGTGCAACTCCGCAAAAAACTCGGCGACAACGGCAGCGAGCCCAAACACCTGCTCACCATCCACGGCGTCGGCTACAAACTGGTTTCTTAAAATTCCCTCTCCGCTTTCGTCGCGCCGAAATCGGATGAAGGCGGATCGAACGGGGAGAGGGTCAGGGTGAGGTGTCGAAATCAAACTGTCTGCCGGCGCGGGGAATGCTGGCGCAACGGACTGGAAGCGATCAGCCGGCTGCGGTCACGCATCTTTTCCACCAGCGCGAGCTTTTCAGCAAAAGGCAGCGCCGCGAGTCGCTTGCGCGATGCGCGTTTGCCCGTCAGAATTTTATCCATCAGTTCACTCATTCGTTGCCATATCTATGCTTGAATTCTTTCCATTTCGCAAGCAAGCCGTGTCGCGTGAGGACTTGATTGAGTTTGTTTTCGTCCAGAACCCCGCTTTCGATGAACTGCGTGATGCGGATTTTATCTTTCGCCCGCCCGACTTTTAACGCGATGGCCGTGAGATGTTCGGCGGTCATCACGCGGGTTTTGACTTCTTCCACGTTCGTTTCGACGGCTTCCGTCAAAGCCTCCTCGTCCAGCGCATCGCCCGGCGGCAGAAACTGCACCTGCCAGCCTTCAATGACAATGTATTCGTTTTCCGGCTGGTGGCCGCGCGCTTTGAGATAACTGTAGATCGGCTCCAGCGAAATGAGCGGACTGCCCGGAACATTTTTCAGCGAGACAAAAATATCAATGTCAAAAGTCGCTGTCGGTTCGAGATAAAACGTCGCGCCAATCGCCCCGCCTATGGCGTAATTGCCGATGACACCGTCGGCCTGCATTTGATTGACGACTTTTAACGTGGCTTTCATGCGCGCCAGAATAGCGGAACAAAAGATTCAACGCCGCTCAATTCAAATCGGCGACAACGGCGGCGAACCCAAGCATCTATTTACGATTCACGGCGTCGGTTACAAACTGGTTTCTTGAAAATTCCCTCTCCGCCTCGAACGGGGAGAGGGTCAGGGTGAGGTGTC
>JANOBC010000037.1:0-7526 GCA_031411455.1 Limisphaerales bacterium | reverse complement strand
GCAGCCTATCTCGTTTCATGCGGCGACTCTATTCTGGACGCAAGTAGCTGTCCAACATATTTCTGTTGTGCCAATGAACCCAGAACCGATTCCGACAAAGGCTGCGGGCAACCCGGCAAATCAAACAGTTGCCAGCCCCGGGCTGCGTGATGAGTTTCACGCGGCGGCACGGGTGCGGCATGCAAGCGGTCGGCATGGTGAATGATCATCTGGTGACGTGCTTCCGGCACAGGGAGCTTTACTGAAATGGTCGGCGCAGCAACGCCGCCCTACAGCGTTTCATCACAACCCTGGGACACGGCGCGGAAGCTTTCTCCGCCCCCTGGGGGAGAGGGCCGGGGAGAGGGGGCAACTATTATCAAAAACATTTCCGATTTCACCGGACATCCACTGCCCCCTCACCCTAACCCTCTCCCCCAAGGGGGCGAGGGAACCGGAAATCGCAGGGGAGCGACGCCCAAATGTTGATGGCAATGGCCCTACCAAAAAAAGCCACCGAGGAGCCGAGTAAAAGCTCTTCTCTGTGTCTCCGTGTCTCTGTGGTAAAATGTTTTCAAATGAAACGCATCGCAGTTTATTGTGGCTCCAACAAAGGCGTGCGCCCGGAATACGCGGCGGCAGCGCAGGCACTCGGCATCTTGCTGGCGCGCGAACGCATTGAACTCGTCTATGGCGGCGGCAGCGTGGGTTTGATGGGCATCGTGGCGGACGCGGTGCTCGCGCACGGCGGCCACGCCATCGGGGTGATTACCGAGAAGCTGAATATGCGCGAGATCATCCATCACGGCCTGCCGGATTTGCGCATCGTCAAAGACATGCACGAGCGCAAGGCGATGATGGCGGAGTTGGCGGATGGCTTCATCGCGTTGCCCGGCGGCTACGGGACGTTCGAGGAATTTTTCGAAGTGCTGGCGTGGAGCCAATTGGGCTGGCACACGAAACCGTTCGGCTTGCTGGACATCGCGGGGTTTTACACGCCGCTCATGCAATTTCTCGACCACACGCGCGAGGAAGGATTCATCCGCCCGCAACATCGCGACCTGGTGCTGGTTGAAAGCGATGCGGAAAAGATTTTACAGCGAATGAAAAATTTCCGTCCACCGAACGAGGTGAAGTGGGTGCGGTAAAAAAAGTTTCCCCCCAACGATGGCGGTGAAGGCGAGTTGAAAAACTTCAGACAGAATTCACAGAATTATGCAGAATTAAATTCTGTGCATTTTGTTAATTCTGTCTAACTCAATTCAACTGCACGCGGTAGAACAGCGCGGCATTCCCCGTATTCGTATCCAGCCAGGAATTTGTTGGCGGCGTCGCAGGCAAGTTGGTTTGCAGCGTGGAGAAGTTGGTGAGCGCCGGCGCGCGCAGCACGGAATAAACTTTGTTGCTCGCGCTGCTCCAGTAAATCCGCCAGTTCGCAGCTTCGCGGGAAATTCCGGTCAGCTTGAAAACCGAGTTCGCATCGTTCGGTTCCGTTCCCGCCAGAAATTCTGCGTAGTTATTCTGGCCGTCGCCGTCGGGATCGTTGGTCTGGCCGCGCAGCGATGCGTTTGGGATGTGCGCGTTGGCCCAGATTTGAAAGAGCGACAACGTGGACTCGACAACCACCGGCAGGTTTGTGCCAGTGAGCGCGAGCAAATTTCCGGTGACGGCATTCGTGGTCACGGTGAACGTCGCGGTTTCGCCGCTGGTTGAAAGCGTGTTCGGCACGACCGTCGTCACGCGATACGGGCTGGCGTTCGAGTCGAGGCCGGTCAGCGTGTAATTCAGATTCGTTCCGCTCCACGCGACGAAGCGGCGTGTGCCGTCGCTCCAGTCAAACTGCATGGCCCATTGACCATCGCCACCGACGAGATTATTTGTGCCGCAGATGCCGAGCTGGAGAGTTTTCGCGGATTGAAAGCCTTCGATTTTTTCGACGAGCAGTTTGAAGCTGTGCCAGGATTTTTTCTTTTGGCCGGGCGGGATTGCGGTCAAGGGCGTGAGCAGGCCTTGATAGGCGAAGCCGCTGTTGTTCGTGCTGGAATAAAGCGAATGCCAGAACCACACGCTCGCGCCGCGCCCAAAAAGCAAACATGACCGCCGCCACACGTCAGCGGCTTGTTGGTCTTCGCTGGCGTAGGGAACCACATTTCCAAAGCCGGCGTTGGTGCTGGCACTAGAACATTCGGTGATCCAGATGGGCAGGTTCGTGAGATTGAATTCCGCGAGCACCGCGCGGTAGTTGTCGAAATTTGTCGTGAGCACCCACCACGATTTGTAGTCGTGATAATTCATCACGTCAAAACCCGGCGAGCCGAGCAGATTGATGTTGGTCAACAGTGTGCGCAGCCAGACGTAGTTGTTCGTGAACGGCAATCCATAACCGCCGAGACAGCCGGGCAACACCACCTGCGCCTGCGGATCAACGGCGTGGATCCAGTTCCAATTCGTAACCATGTAAGCGGCGAACGCATTCGGGGGCAGGCTACGCGGACGATTCGTGATGCCGCTCACCTCGTTCGCGATCTCCCAAAGATGCGTTGCGTTCGTGTAGTGCGACACCACGTTCGAAACATAACTGAAAGCAAAATAAAGTTCGTTGCTCGTGAAACTGAAGCCGGTGACGTTAGTCTGCCACGGGACTTGCAAGCCGGGGTTGGGGATCATGCCGCCCGATGGATTCGGGTCTTCGTAAAGCGTGGCGAGCGGCATGACGCCGTTAGTGTTGAAAAAGATCAGGTCGGTGTTGGTAAAATCGTAGCTGTTGGTGGACGGGTGAATGTGCAGCCAGTTGGCATCGCCCGGATTGGAATGCCGCGTGCCGCGCAAACCGAGCGGCGTGAGATTGGTGAACGTGGCTGCCACCGTTGCGGCATTGGTTGCGCCGATGAAAGCGAAGTTCAAGCCGATGCGAAACGGCGGCTGCGTCTGGGCGGAAACCGTTGAAAAATATCCAGCGCCTGCAAGTAAAAGAACGGCCACGCTTCCGACAGAAAATATTTTCATAAGTCGTTTAATTTTCCCATCTGATTAAAGAAAAGTGCGGGTGCTGTGCGGGCAAAGTAGCGCTTCCGCCCGCACGACACAAATAATCCTTTGCGTCTTTGCGCCTTTGCGTGAGAATTGTTTTATGAGTTCAGTTGCCACAGAAAAATTACCCGATGCCACCGGCCACTTCGGCCCGTTCGGCGGACGTTACGTGCCGGAAACCTTGATGCATCCGTTGCAGGAATTGGAAGAAGAGTATTTTCGCGCGCAGCACGATCCAGAATTTCAGCGCGAGCTGAATTATTATCTCAAAGAATTTTGCGGACGCCCCACGCCGCTTTACTTTGCCGAACGCCTCACGAAGGAATTGGGCGGCGCAAAAATCTATTTGAAGCGCGAAGATTTGGTTCACACCGGCGCGCATAAAATTAACAACGCGATGGGCCAAATCCTGTTGGCCAAGCGCATGGGCAAGACGCGCATCATTGCGGAAACTGGCGCAGGCCAGCACGGCGTTGCGACTGCGACCGTAGCCGCGATGTTTGGATTTAAATGCGTCATCTACATGGGCGCGGTGGATTGCGAGCGGCAGATGCTCAATGTTTATCGCATGAAAATGCTTGGCGCGGAAGTCGTGCCGGTTCACGCGGGGCAAAAAACTTTGAAAGAAGCCGTCAACGAAGCGATGCGCGACTGGGTGACGAACCTCCGCAGCACGCATTACATTCTCGGCACGGCTTACGGCGCGCATCCGTATCCGGTGATGGTGCGAAATTTTCAGCGCATCATCGGCGACGAAGCGCGCGCGCAGATTTTGGAAAAGGAAAAGCGGTTGCCGGACCTGCTCATCGCCTGCGTCGGCGGCGGCTCGAATGCCATCGGACTTTTTTATCCGTTCCTCGACGACGCCAGCGTGAAGATGGTCGGCGTGGAAGCGGGCGGACTCGGCATCCAGCCGGAGCAACACGCGGCGCGGTTTCATGGCGGGTCGCTCGGCGTGTTGCAAGGCACGCGCAGCTACATTTTGCAGGATGACTTCGGCCAGATTCAATCCACGCACAGCGTCAGCGCGGGGTTGGATTACGCCGCCGTCGGACCGGAACATGCGTGGCTACACGATCAGAAACGCGTGGAATACACCTACGCCACCGACGACAAGGCGCTCGACGCCTTCATGCGGTTGGCCATGGTTTGATGTCGCTGCGCAGAACCAATGGCACTAGTGGCATCATCTTGGACGGGCAAGGCTCCAGCGGAGGTGGCGAAATTTTCCTCCTCGACACCAACGGCACCCAGACCGTGCAATTCCTCGGCCAGAGCGCGGCGAATCTCGGCGCAAAATTGACCCTCAAGCAGGACAGCGGCACGACCAGCGTCGTGATCGACGGTGAATACGGCAGCGGCGAAGGCGGCGCCATCGACCTCTATGCCGGACCGGGAAACCTTGGGTTGCACCTCGACGGCGATTTCAACGATGCCGGAGCCGCATTTTTTTACAAAACAAATGGTGGATCGAGTGTCACTATCCAAACAAGTGGGAACGCAGGCTTGGTCTATGTCTACCGAACCAATGGTTCGGTCGGAATCCAACTCGACGGTAACGACGCCAATGGGGACGCCCGCGTCGTTACCCAAGTCCTCCAAATCACCGGCGGCTCCGACCTCTCCGAGCAGTTCGATATCTCAGGCAACCGCACTCCGGAACCCGGCGACGTCGTCGTGATCGACGCCGACCAACCGGGACACCTGCTCGTTTCGAACAAGCGCTACGATCGCACCGTCGCCGGCATCATCAGCGGCGCGGGCGGCGTGAAGACCGGCATGTTGATGGGCCAGGTCGGCACCAAAGCGGACGGCAAACAATCCGTGGCCCTCACCGGCCGCGTCTTTGTGAAAGCCGATGCCTCGAAAGGCGCCATTCGTCCCGGCGACCTACTCACCACGTCCGACCTCCCCGGCCACGCCATGAAAGTCGGCGACCACGGGCTGGCGCAAGGAGCGATTCTCGGCAAAGCCATGACCGCGCTCAACGAAGGCACCGGCATGGTCCTCGTTCTCGTCACCTTGCAGTAATCGCCGCGACTCATGAGGACAAACCTATGAGAACCAACTCTCAAACAACTCCCGTCCAGTCCATCGTCCGATGGGCGGGATTGATGCTGATGCTGGCCGGGCTCCTGATTCCGCTCCGCGCAAAAGCGGCCGCCGGAACGTGGACGGCGCTGGCCAACAACGCCCCCGGCGGCGTGCAACTGATGATCCTGCTCCTCGACGGTACCGTCTTGTGCCACAACGGCGGCGGCGACGCGTGGTATAAACTGACTCCCGACAGCAGCGGTAGTTACATCAACGGAACCTGGACTACCAAGGCTTCCATGAACGACACCCGCCGGTACATGTCCACGCAGGTGTTGAAAGATGGCCGGGTATTCGTCGCGGGCGGCGAGTACGGCACCGGTGGCCCGACGGCCGAGGTCTATAATCCAATCGCCAACACTTGGACACTGACACCCGCGGCGGGCCAGCCTGATTTCGTCGATTCCTGCTCCATGCTCCTGCCCAACGGCCATGTGTTAATTTCGCCAGTCAACGCCAGTTTCACGCGCGGCACGGTCATCTACAATCCCACGGCGAACAGTTGGTCCAACGGCCCGGCCTCGCTGCGGAGCCAAAACGAAGCTACGTGGGTGAAGCTGCCGGACGACAGCATCCTCACGGTGGACAAGGCCAGCACGCAGACCGAGCGTTACATTCCCGCGTTGAACCAGTGGATCAACGATGCCAGCGCCCCGGTGGTCCTCTACGGTGCCGGCGCGGAGATTGGCGCGGGCCTGCTGCTCCCGGACGGGCGGGCGTGGTTCATCGGCGCCAGCGGCAATACCGCTTTCTACACCCCGTCGGGAAGCACCAACATTGGAAGCTGGACCATTGGTCCCGATCTTCCGAACAGCCAAGGTCAACCCGACGCCCCGGCCGCCATTATGCCCACCGGCAATGTTCTCCTTACCTGCAGCCCGATCGGCGTCGCCACCAACGTTTTTCCCACGCCAACCAGCTACTACGAATTCGATCCGGTCGCCAATACTTACACCCGCCTCAATGCACCAGGAGGTGGATTGACCAAGAACATTGAATGTTACCGCACCACGCTGCTTCAGCTTCCAGACGGCAACGTGCTCTATTCCGATTGGAACACTCAACTCTACGTTTATAACCCCAGCGGCTCCGCAATCTCCGCCGGGAGGCCCACGATCAGCAGCGTCGGCTGGCACGGCGATGGAACATTGAAATTGAAAGGCACCCTGCTCAATGGCATTTCCCAGGGTGCCTCCTATGGCGACGATCTTCAGATGGACAGCAACTATCCCATCATCCGCTTTAGCAGCGGCGGCAGCGTGTATTACGCGCGCACCGACAACCGGAGCAGCACCGGCGTCGCCACGGGAAGTGAAATCCTGTACACGGATTTCACCCTGCCATCGACCGTCAACAATTCACCCAACACCGCCTTCTCGCTGGTCACGGTGGCCAACGGGAATCCCTCGACGGGGATTACCTTCTACGGTCCGGTCTGGGTGGACTTCAACTACAGCGGCTTTCCGGTTGAAGTCGGAACTCAAACTTTCCCATGGAACACCCTCGCGGAAGGTGTGAGCGACGTCGTCTCTGGCGGAACCATCGCCATCAAGCCCGGCTCCAAGAAAGAAATCATGACCATCAACAAGGCCATGACCATCATTTCCGTCGGTGGTTCAGCCGTGCTTGGAAAGAATTGATTAAACAGGCGTCAGCGACTATTAACTAAACGTAAGCAACGGCTATGAAAACTCTCGCCAGCCTCCTCACCGTGCTGATCCTCGGCACGGTCGCCAACACGCTTCAAGCGCAGACCAACTACGCCATTCCGTGGTTCAAAATCGCCGGCGGTGGTGCGATGCAGAGCACCGGCGGCCCTTACGGGCTCAGTGGCACCATCGGCCAAGCCGATGCCGGACGCGTCGCCTCGACCGGCTACCGGATCGAAGGCGGGTTCTGGGGAATCGCCGTTCAGCAGCTCGGTTATCCGGTCCTGAGCATCTCCGGCTCCGGCACCAACGCGCTCGTCTCGTGGGTCTCGGCGGAAACCGGTTTCATTCTCCAAAACACCACCAACATGGCCACACCCACCGCGTGGACCGACACCGGCCTTTCACCCGCCCTCTTCGGCACCACGAACATCGTCACGGTGCCGCTCAATCCGTCGGTGAAGTCCTTCTTCCGTCTGCGCCGTCCGTAACCGCCGCGAAGAAAGCGCCAACTGCCGCGTAGACGCCGACGTAAGGAGGCGGAACAAGTTCACGACGGGCTTTACCGAACCGCCTCCTCACGTCGGCGGCAGCGTTTTCACCACACTCCTGATCACCGTTTGCCGGCTTCTTTCTTGTAGAATTTATTCTGCCACTGCTGCTGCTTCCCGTTGGCCTCTCTTAGAAACGGTGCCAACGCGCCCACGTTCAGCAAGCGCTTGTTCAACCAATCGTATGGCTGCTTGAGTGGTCGGGCGAAATCCACGAAGAGCA
>JANOBC010000036.1:0-18063 GCA_031411455.1 Limisphaerales bacterium | reverse complement strand
AACACGTCGTCCCCCGTGCTGGCATATATCAGCGACAGCGCCGTGAGATAATGACCGAGACTGTGGCCGCGGATTTCAACTTCCGGGCCTTCCCAACCGCCGTAGGGCTTGGCCGACGTCGGCAGGCCGGCGTTCACGCGGAAGGTTTGCAACAGCCGGTCGGGTTCCAGCGCCAGCAGATACTTTTGATCCCGCACCATCGCATCGCGGAATGGTCCGGCGAGCAAACGCACATCCGTCATCGCAAACGGCTCGGCAGCCATCGCGACTTTCAGCGGCACGGGCGCAGCCAAAGCCGTCGCGGCGCAGGCAATCAAGCCTGCGAGCGCGATGGTGATTCTGTTCAGGGAAAAACGCACAATTGTTATTTAGTTTTCAGCCGCAGCACGGTGAAGGAATTTCCGGGGAACGAGCGCTTGAGGCTCGTGCCGCTAAATTTCACCGCTTCCGTCTTCGGCGAAACTTTCGTCGGCTCGGCCAGCGAGTTTTCATCCGTGCCGCTGGCGGAGGTCAGCACCGTGGCCGTCCCCGTGCCGGTCAGATTTTTGGCACCGGACAAATCCACCTGCGTCTCCAGCGGCTTGGCGTTGGCGTTGACGACTTTCACGATGAGGTCGCCGGTGGCCTTGTCCGTGGCGGCAACGGCGTAGAGGCTCGTCACCTTGCCGCCCGCATCGTAATTCAAATCGTGGATAACTTTGCCGTCGAGATAGCACTTCACGTTTTTGCCGCTGACCACGACCTTGAGGTCATACCAACGATCCGTCTCGATGTGGCTCGGCTTGGAATCAAGCGTCTCGCCCGCTTCAACGCCGGTCGCCGTGTTGCCCCAGCCGCCGAGGTTCCACCAGGTGCGGTCTTCGTTGCCGCCGATGCGGAATAAAACCATGAAGCCTTCCGCGCCAGAAATTTTCCGCGCCTTGAGCGTAAGCGTGTAATCCGTCCATTCGCGCTTGCCCGCGAGCGCGCGGATGAATTCCTTTTCCGCCGACTGCCGCAACGCGCCATCCTGTGTCTTCCATTGCGCGCCGTTGCCGAGCAGTTTCCAGCCCTTCGTGTCCTTGCTGAAATCAGACTCAAACAAAACTTTTCCGTCCGGTGCGGTGACTTTGATGTCTTTGAATTCTGCCGCCGTGTTCCAGGTGCCGACACCGATCATGCCGCCGCTCACGCTGGCTTCGGCCAGCGGCGATTCGACGGTCGTGGGCAACGAAACGTCGCCGCGATTCATCGCGAACAGTTGCTGGACGTAGTAGGCCGGCAGGCCATACCACTTGGAACTGTCAAAGTTAATGAGGTCGGGGTTCCACGCGCGGTGGTTCAGGTTCACCAGCAGCGGCGCGTAGCTCGCCATGATGACGTGGTCGGAATTGCGTTCGAGGCCGGTCATGAACGCCGCTTCGCCGATCGCCGCGCGCAAGTTGCCGAGGCCGCAGTTTTTCGTGACCGCGTATTCGCCGACGAAAATCTTCGGCTCGTTGCGGTCATACTTGTCGAAATGCGTCGCGTGGCGCATGAAAAATTCCGGCGTGTCATAGAAATGTTCGTCCACGATGTCCGCCTTCGGTGTGCTGGGATAACCGCCCTGCCAGTGGTTCGCGATGAATTTAATTTCGGGATACTTCGCGTGAATAGCATTCACGAACAGCGGCCAACGCTCGCGGTAAGCCGCGCCGCCGTTTTCGTTGCCGACTTCGAGATACTTTAGATTGAACGGCGCGGGATGACCGGCCTTGGCACGCGCGCCGCCCCAGACGGAATTCGTCGGGCCGTTGGCGTATTCAATCGCGTCGAGCGCGTCCTGCACCCATTCGTTCATGCGGTCCATCGGGATAATTTCCTTGTGGCTCATGCCGACGTTCGCATCGAACAACGGTTCCGCGCCGAGGTCTTCCGCCAAGACGAGATACTCGTGATAGCCGAGGCCGTGCGTCGCAAAATATTTCCAGATGTTCCAGAGCGGCTCGCGCACGTCCGCGTTGCCGATGGTTTTCTTCCAATGATTCATGTGCGCCACGTCGTCACCTTCGACCCAGCAACCGCCGGGGAAACGGAGAAAGGCCGGATGCAATGCGTCCAACGACTCCGCGAGATCCACGCGCAGGCCGTGATCCTTCCACGTTTTCTTCGGCATGAGCGAAACCATGTCGAGGAAGAGAACGCCCTTGCTGTCGCCGGAAATTTCCAGCTTCGCCATCGGATCGCTGCCGGTCGCGGTCAGGTCGAGCGATTGGTATTTCCAATTGCCGCCGATGCCGGAGATTTCGCCGGACGCCAGCACCGTGCCGTTGGTGCTTAAAACTTTTGCTGTGAGCTTGCCGCTGAAATTTTCACCGCGCGCCGCGAGCTTCAGCGCGTAGCCGTCACCGGAAACGATGTTCATGCCCCAGTAGCCGTCGTTGCCCACGATGAACTTGCCGTCAGCTTTCAACCGAAGCGATTTGCGGTTGAACGGATTCAGCGGCTTGCTGGAATCAATCGTTGCGTCCGCGCCGCTGATCTTCCAGTCATCCGGCTTGTCGGCGTCCTCGAAGGAGCGGTTGCGGACGAGTTCGGGATAGATGCCACCGTCGGCTGACAGATTAATGTCCTCGAAGAAAATTCCCCACAGCGTCGGCGCAATCGCGTGGGCGGGATGCGCCGCGTCCACGGTAATTTTTGCGGGCTGCGCGTTCGTTGAGATGGCCGACGCCAAAATCGCGGCGGCGAAATAATTTTTTAGGTTCATAATTTTATTTTTCGGAGCGCCGGTCTCTGACCCGGCTCGTTTCAAAACATTCACCAATGCGCCGGGTCGGAGACCGGCGCTCCATTCACTTCACGCCGCCCAACCACTCTTCAAACCATACGCACAATCACTCCACATCAATTCCTGTTTGAACTGGCGTAGTTTTGTGTCGGCATCAATCACGACGACTTCCAAGCCGGCGATTGCGCCAAAATCTTCCATCATTTCCGTGGTGACCGCCTGGCTGAAGCCGGTGTGATGCGCGCCGCCCGCGTAAATCCACGCGGCACACGCGTCCTCGAAATTCGGACGGCATTTCCACACCGCCTGCGCCACCGGCAGCTTGGGCATGGAATGTTCCGGCGTGACGACATCCACTTCATTGATGAGCAGACGAAAGCGATTTCCGAAATCCATCAGCGAGGCGTTGAGCGCAGGGCCAGCGGGCGTATTGAAAACGAGACGCGCCGGATCAGCTTTGCCGCCGATACCGAGCGGATGCACCTGCAACGAAACTTTTCCATCCGCGATACTCGGACAAATCTCCAGCATGTGCGAACCGAGCACGAGTTTGTTGCCCGGCTGCATGTGGTAAGTGTAGTCCTCCATGAACGACGTGCCGCCTTCGAGTCCGCTCGCCATGACTTTCATCGCGCGCACCAGCGCCGAAGTTTTCCAGTCGCCTTCGCCGCCAAAGCCGAAGCCCGCCGCCATCATGCGCTGTGAGCCGACGCCCGGCAATTGCGCGAGGCCGTGCAAATCTTCAAACGTGTCGGTGTAACCCTTGAATCCACCGGCAGTGAGAAATTCTTTGAGGCCGAGTTCAATGCGCGCCGCGTCGCGGACGGACTTGTGGCGCTTGCCACCTTTTTTCAAATCGGCAGTCATGTCGTAGATGTCCGCGTAAGTTTTGCACAACGCGTCCACTTCCTTATCGGAAACGGCATTCACGACTTTCACCAAGTCGCCGACGCCGTGGGTGTTGACGGAGAAACCAAATTTCATCTGCGCGGAAACTTTGTCGCCATCCGTCACGGCCACTTCGCGCATGTTGTCGCCGAAGCGCACGAACTTCGCAGTCTGCCAGTCCGCCCACGCAGCGGCGGCACGCGTCCACGCGCCAAGTTTTTCCTGCGTGGTTTCTTCCTGCCAGAAACCAACGACGACTTTGCGGCTCAAACGCATCCGGCTCCAGATGAAACCATGCTCTCGGTCACCGTGCGCGGCCTGATTCATGTTCATGAAATCCATGTCAATCGTGCCCCACGGAATGTCACGGTTGTATTGCGTGTGCAGATGCGCGACGGGCTTGCGGAGTTGCTTGAGGCCGTTGATCCACATCTTCGACGGCGAGAACGTGTGGCACCACGTCACGAGGCCGATGCACTTCGCGGCGTTGTTCGCCTGCTGGCAAAGCGTCGTGATGGCGTCCGGCGAAACCATGACCGGCTTGAAAACAACTTTCACCGGAATCGCGTCGGCGTCATTCAACGCCTTGGCAATTTCCTGCGAATGTTTCGCGACGGCTTTGAGGGTTTCGGGTCCGTAAAGATGCTGGCTGCCGGTGACGAACCAGACTTCGTATTGTTTGAGATTAATTTTCATGGATAAAATTTTTACGATTAGGTTTTACTTTCAGTTGGACAAATCAGGAACCACGAGGCGGTCAATACCGATGGCCACGAGGCCGGCGGCGCGACAACGTGGCGCGGCGGAACATTCCACCTTGCCGAAGCGTGCCCACATCGCACCGTCCTGCACGGCACGCGAGAGATGCGCCAGCACGGCGGATGGCAACTCGGTGAGGCTGCCGGTGATGATGACGCGGCGCAGACCGAGGACGTTCAGCGCGCCCGCGATGGCGACCGCCGCCGCATCGAGCGACTGCGCGAGCCACGGCTCGATGCCGTTGGCGGAAATAAAATTCTTCAACGACTCCCAATCTTTTTTCAACTTGGGATTTGCGGCGGCAAAACTTTCCAGCAGCCCACGCGTGGAGACCAGCGTTTCCACGCAGCCCACCGCGCCGCAGCCGCAACGGCGATGATTACCGAGCGCAGGCGTGTGGCCGAGTTCGCCATTGATGGGTAGCGGGGAGGCGAAGGGCTTGCCGCCAACGATAATCGCGCCGCCGACGCCGTCGCCGAAATCCACGAGGAGAAAATCTTCGTCGCCGGGATTATTGTAGTGATGCCCCAGCGCGATGGCGCGCTCTTCCTGCACGAGCAACACTGGGGCATTCCAAATGCGCCGGACGATGGCGGGCAAGTCCGCCGCCTCCGTCCAGTGGACGTTCGGCGAGAATACAACTTTCATCTGCGCCTCATCCACGATGCCCGGCACGCTCAAGATGACGCCGAGAAATTTTTTGGCGTGGAGTTTTTTCGCCGCCGCGCGAAGCTGTTTTTCCCAAAGCACGGCGGTGTCGCCGTTGGCCGGGGTGTTGGCGAAAGAAGTTTCCCAGAGCGACACGGCCGCCATGCCGAGCGGCAATTCGGCCAGATGCGTCTCGCCTACGCCGAGATAGATGCCAAGGAAACCCGCGCGCGAACGGTTCAACTGCAACTGCCGTCCCGGCCGTCCCAGCCGCGCCGCGCCGTTGCCGCTGGCGTCCGCGACTTCGATTTCTTCGAGGATGTTTTCGGCGAGCAATTCGTCTGCGATTTTTCCCGCCGTCGGCTGGCTCATGCCGAGCGAACGCGCCAGCGCGGCGCGCGAGGCGACACCGGCTTTCTGGAGCTGCCGGACGAGCGCACGTTTGTTGTGCTGGCCCATCCGGGCGGGGTGGAAAATCATTTAATAAAGAAAACTACGAAAGTCAGCCAAGGTCAAGATTCTTGCGCGAATAAACTGTTGAACGCTTTCGCCGCCCAGCCCGTCCAAAAGAACGTTGCAGTCATCCCTAAAAACTGAAAACGTTGCCGCCACAAATAATCCATGAAAAAAATTATCGCCCTCATCGCCGCCGCGCTGCTGTCCGCCACCCTGCCCGCCCTCGCGCAGTCCGCCACCAACACCGCGTTCAAGGCGCTCATCGCTGACGTCAACACCAAGCTGAAAGCTAATCAGGCCAAGGCCGGCCAGTTGACCGAGGCCGACTTCGCCCCCGAACTCAAGCGCTTCGACACCCTCATCGCCGCCCAAAAAGCCGCCAAGTCGGACGACACAGCGGAAATCATCTACATGGAAGCCATGCTTTATTTACAGGTGCTCGAGAACAATGAAAAAGGCGAAGCGCTCATAGCCGAGCTAAAGAACAATTATGGTGAAACCAAATACGGCAAGAACGCCGCCAAGCTGGCCGAAACAATTGAAGCCCGCGCCGCCGCCAAAAAAACCCAGGGCGCGCTCGCCAAGGGATTGCCCTTCCCCGATTTTTCAGTGAAGGATTTGGACGGCAAGCCGCTCTCCGTCGGCGCGCTCAAGGGCAAGGTCGTGCTCGTGGATTTCTGGGCAACGTGGTGCGGGCCGTGCCGCGCCGAACTGCCGAACGTCATTGCCACCTATAAAAAGCATCATGCACAAGGCTTTGAAATCATCGGCGTCAGCCTAGACTCCGAACGGGAAAAGCTGGATGCGTTCCTGAAAAAAACCGACGGCATGATCTGGCCGCAGTATTTTGACGGCGAAGGCTGGAGTAATAAATTGGCGCAAAAATACGGTGTGGAATCCATCCCTTTCACCGTGCTCGTCGGGCCGGATGGCAAAATCATCGGCAAGAGTTTGCGCGGCGATGATCTGGAAGCCGCCGTGGCCGCCGCGCTCGCCAAGAAATAATTTTAGAAAACCACCACCAACGCCGTCCTTGCTGGACGGCGTTTTTCATTTACGAACTCGCGCTCGTATAACGCCGCAGCGAGAGCCGCCAAAACCATTCCGAGATTCCCGCCCACACCGCGCCGAGGGCGAGCAGCGTGAGCCATGACCACGGCGAAACAATTTTATCCGCCAGCACGCGCACTGGCACGTTGCTCACCAGCAGCACCGGCAGCGCAAACGTGAACACCGCCTTGAACACGCCCTTGAACGCCTCGTCCGGCATCCGCGCGATGTTGAAAATCTGGTAATAGCCCCAGATGATGCCCTGCGCCCGCACCGTCCAGAAGCTGATCGTTGCGAGCAGAAACATCAGTGAGTAGTGGATGAAAATTCCCACCACGCACAGCACGCCGAAGCCCGCAATTTGGAGCAGCGTCGGATGCAGGTGCGCCCGATGCGCCGCGTAAATCATCACGCTCAAACCAAACGCGGCATTCACAAACGCGCCCAGATCCACCACGCGCAGCGAAACGAGGAAGCGCGTGTTCACCGGCAGCAGCATGAGGAAATCCATCTTGCCCGTGCGCACGAGTTCGGAAAGGTTCGTGCAGTTCACCAGAAAAAAAGCCTGATACATCTGCTGGATAAAATTGCTGGCGCCCACGAGCATCACCGCCTCCCACTGCGTCCAGGTGCCGACCTGCTTCGTCTGCGAGAAAATCACCGTGATGAAACTCACCTGTAAACCGAGCCATAGCAACTCGACGACAATCCACAAAAGAAAATTTCCCTTGAACGACATCTCGCGTGTGACGGAATTCCGCCAGAGCGTCGCGTAGATGGTGAGGTAACGTTTCAGATTCATCGCGCGCCAAGTTAAACGCCCGGGCGCGATTCGCAAGCGGAAGAAACAGTGCGCGCAGCCAGCAGCTTCCAGTCAGGTGATTTTATCTTTACACCCTTCGCCGGGCGGTCAAGCTCGTCGCATCATGCTTTTCCTCCTGATCATTCTCGCCTTCATTATTTTCATACTGGTGAAGTGTTCGCATAGCGCACGGAAAAATCATTCTCATGCGGATAATAATTCCTTCGTCTGGTGGCCATTCATGTTCGGCGGGGACAATTCTAGTAACAGCAACTTCGATTCAGGTTCCGCCCCGACGGATAGCGGCAGCCACCATTCTCATCCCTCGCACCATGCCCACGACAGCGTTTCTTCCGGGGGCTTTGATGGCGGTGGTTCCAGTGGCGGGGACGGCGGGGGTGGCGGCGGTTGAAGCGCGGGCGAACTACCGCTCGTGGTTATACATCACGCGAATCAGCTTTGCGACCACCACGGCGAGAATAAGGCTGAACCCTAGCACCAGCACGAGCAACTTGGCGCTTTTAGTTTGATCCCAATCCTGTCGCTTCGGAAAAAGAATCCGGCCCAAGAAAAAACAAAATCGGTCAAAAGGTGACATCATTTAATTTACAAGCTCTTCGCCCCAGAATTGCCCAAATCTCCTCGCAATTCCAATTCATTTACAAAATATTTTGGGATTATACACCTGACAAACAATGGCCCAAAGCGTCCGCAGACGAACGCAGATTAAATTCATTTATCTGCGAAAATCTGCGGCATCTGCGGATAAAACCCCGGATTATTTGTGAAGTGCATAATCCCAAAACATTTTTCAAACGCGCCGCCCGTCTCACCCACCGAACGCGGAATACTTCTTCACCCCGCGCGACCACATGAAGCGCGCAAAGAGATACGCGAGCGCCACCCAGAGAATCTGCATCGCCAGCCCGCGCCACAACGCATCGCCCGCCACCTTGCCCATGTAGATGCCGATGGGGAAATAGAGCTGATACGGAAACGGCGTGAAGAAAAGAATTTCGCGCAGCAGCGGCGGCAGCACGTCCAACGGAAACAGATGCCCGCTGGCAATGTATTCAAACGCGAACACGATGAAGATGAACGTGGAGATCTCCAGCAGCCAGAACGCGAGCATCGCCAGCGCGTAAGACATGAAAAATTGCAGCAGCGCCGTGAGCAGCACGGACACGGGAAAAACCAGCAGCGCCGTCTGGCTCACCGGGGCGAGGAGGTAGCCGCGAAAGCAGAACAGAAAAATCGCCAGCGGAATGCACGCCACGGAGATGAAGGCCATGCGCCCGGAAAAAAACAGGCAGAGCCGATACCACAAATAATCCACGGGCTTCAGCAGGAACTGGCTGATGTTGCCTTCGCGAATGTCGGAGGCGATCTGCCAGTCGTCTTCCGTGACCGCGGTAAGCGCGTCCACCACGGCGACGAGGAGGTAGTAGCAAATCATCTGCGCCTCGGTGAAGCCATTGCTACCCCCTGCCCCGTCGTTGTGTTCGTAAATCGTGCGCCAGAGCGAAACCATCGCGAACAGCGGCACGAAGCTGAACAGCGTGCGGGAAAAATAGTTCACACGATACTGCAAATTATTTTGCAGCCCGATGCCGATGACGTGGAGATATTTTTTCATCGCCCCGGTTGGTGGGTGGAGTCGCGCGGCGACTCCGTCTGCCTGCTCCGCAGGTGGTCTTCTCCCTCACCCCTCCGAGGTGAGAGGGCCGGGGTGAGGGGTGACAACGCGCCTGAAGCGCATGACGTTTGCGGCAGCCATCGAAAAGTTTTCAACCCCTCACCCTCAATCCCTCTCCCCTCCGAGGGGTGAGGGAAGCCGGGGTTGGTCGCTGCGCTCGGCGACGGTTTGGTCGCAGCGCGACCAAACCCACCTAAACCAGTTTGAAAACTCGCCTTAAACATTCCCAGCCGCCAAAAATCTTTCCGCATCCATCGCCGCCGCGCAGCCTGCGCCCGCCGCCGTGATGGCTTGGCGATACACATGATCAGCGCAATCGCCAGCCACGAACACGCCGGGGACATTCGTCATCGTGCCTTCCTGAGGAACGATGAAGCCGTTTTCATCCGTCGTGATCGCGCCTTGGAAAATTTCCGTGGCGGGAACGTGGCCGATGGCGATGAAGACGCCCGCGCACGGCAATTCGCTTTCCGCGCCGGTCTGGAGATTTTTCAGTTTCACGCTGGTGACTTTGTCCTGCTTCACGTCCAGCACTTCGGTGACGGCGGAGTTCCAAATCATTTTAATCTTCGGATTCGCGAGCGTGCGGTCCGCCATGATTTTAGAAGCACGCAACGAATCGCGCCGATGCACCAGATAAACCGTCGAAGCAAAACGCGTGAGATACGAAGCTTCTTCGCACGCGGAATCGCCGCCACCGACGACGACGAGTGGCTGGTTGCGGAACATCGGCAGCGCGCCATCGCACGTCGCGCAGTAGGTCGTGCCTTTGTTTTCGAGTTCGTGTTCACCCGGCACGCCGAGATGTTTGTGACTCGCGCCGGTGGCGATGATGATGGTTTCCGCCTCGACTTTTTCGCCGTCCACGGTGAGGGCAAAGGGACGTTTTGAAAAATCCACTGCCTCGACGACGCCGAATGTGGACTTCGCGCCGAAACGTTCCGCCTGCTTCTGCATCCGCGTCATCAATTCATAGCCGTCCACGCCCTCGGGGAAGCCGGGGAAATTTTCCACAATGCTCGTGGTGGTGAGCAGGCCGCCGGGCTGTTTGCCGGTGAGGACGAGCGGCGCGAGTTGCGCGCGGGCGGTGTAGAGCGCGGCGGTCCAACCGGCGGGGCCGGATCCGATGATGACAACTTTTTCCATAGGGGGCGAAAGCTAGAGCCAAACAGCGGAAGATTCAAGCACGAGGAATGGAGATTAAATAACTGAAGGCTGGTGGGGCGAGCGTCCCCGCGAGCCGCTGCCAACTGACGCTCGCCTCATCAAACTGAATCATTATCGTTTGAACCGAAAACTTGTTATCGGTTTGCGTTCTGATAATTTGGCGGCGGTGGGGCGCTTGGCGCAGTGGTAGCGCTGCTCCTTTACACGGAGAAGGTCGGGGGTTCGAATCCCTCAGTGCCCACCAAGCTTCGCTCGCCGCTGCGGTTAACCAGCCAGCAACTTCATTTTTCACGGATCACTGCTCACTCATCACGTTTCACTCCGAGGTTTGAGGGCGCGGGCGAGGATCTGGGCGAGCGCTTCCAGGCTATAGGGTTTATCCAGCAGGAAGCGGACTCCGGCGGCTTCTAAAACTTCGCCGTTGGACTGGCCGGAAAAGCCGGAGCTTAAAATGATCGGTAGTTCGGGACGGCGCGCGTGGATTTGGCCGGCGAGTTCGAGTCCGCTCATCACGGGCATCGTCAGGTCGGTGAGCAGCAAGTCAAATTTCCCCGGCGTCTGCTCAAACGCCGCGAGCGCCGCCGCCGGACTACCAAAACCCGTGACGCGATAGCCCTGGCGCATGAGAATGCGGCTGGTTAGCCGGACGATGTGTTCCTCGTCGTCCACCAAAAGAATGTGCTGGCCGCCGCCGCGCTGGGTGTCCGTGGTGGCGGCCACCTCGACCTGAACGGGGATCACGGCGGGAAAAGTGATTTCAAAAAACGTTCCCCGACCCGGCTCGCTGCGGACGTGGATGGCGGCGGCGTGATTCCGCAAAATGCCGTGAACCACGGCGAGGCCGAGGCCCGTGCCTTCCGTCGGCGGCTTGGTGGAATAGAATGGTTCAAAGATGCGTTCTAAAACTTCCGGCGTCATGCCCGCGCCCGTGTCGGAAATCGTGAGGCGTAAATAATTTCCCGGCGGCATCTGGCGGTCGCCACTGGTCCAGGGCGCGGAAAAATTTAGCGCCTCCTCGCGCACCTCCAGCACGCCGCCGTGCGGGCGCATGGCGTAGGCCGCGTTCGTGCCGAGGTTCATGATGACTTGGTGAATTTGCGTGGGGTCACCCAAAATGAAATCGCCGCCCGTCTCCAGCCGGTGGCTGCGGATTTCGATGTTGGCGGGCAGGCTGGAACGCAGAAGCTTGAGCGCCTCGGCCACGACGGGCCAGAGCGGGAGGTTGGCGCGCGACTGTTCGCGCTGGCTGCTGAAGGTAAGAATTTGCGCGACGAGTTGCTTGGCGCGATTGGCTCCCGAGGCGATTTCGCGGAGATGGCCGACCACACTGTGTTCCGGCGGCAAATCCAGCAGCGCGATTTCGTTGTAGCCGATGATGCCGGTGAGGATGTTGTTAAAATCATGCGCGATGCCACCGGCGAGACGGCCCAGCGAATCCATTTTTTGCGCCGACCGCAACTGCGATTCCAGCCGGCTCTTTTCCAGTTCGGCGCGATGGCGTTCGCTGATGTCGGCGGTGATGCCGAGGGCGCGGAGTTTGCCGGTCTCGGCGTCGCGCTGCAACTGGCCTTTGACTTCAAGCCATTTTTCCGTGCCGTCAGGCATCGGCCAGCGGTGGATGCACTCGATGGTTTCCACGCGGCCAGCGAGCAGTTCGGAAAATTGCGCGCGGATGACACCGACCTCGGCGGCGGGAATGTTTTCGGTGAGCTGCCCGGCGTCGCCGCCCATCGCGCCGGGGGCGCAGCCGTAAATTTTTTCCGCTTGCTCGGAGGCGATGAGCCGCGCGCCATCGAGAATGATCTCCCAGGAGCCAATCCGCGCGGCGGTCATGGCGAGGCGGAGGCGTTCCTCGTTCTGGCGCAATTTTTCCTCCACGAGCAGGCGGGCGACCACAGGACCGCACTGGTCGGCGAAGGAACGTAGCAAGGTGAGGTCGTCCGGCGTGTAACGGTTCGGCGTGTAGCTCTGCACGGAGAGGACGCCAATCGTGCGGCCTTCCCACGAAATCGGCGCAAACATGAGTGACGCGGAGGGGTGGCTGGTTTCACCGAAGCGCTCCAGTTGGTTGGAGCCGGGCGCTTCGCCGTCCGGGCGGTTGATGAGTAAATTTTTACCGGCGATCACCTCGCGCATTGCCGGCCCGATGCTGTTGACCACGCCTTCCGTGGGTTGCGGGCGTATCTTGCCCAGTGCGGTGTCCTCCCAGTAGCCGCCGGACAGAACGTTTCCATCCGGCGTCACGCTGGCAAATAAAAAGGCGTCATGCAGGAAAATTTTTTGACATTCGCGCGCCACCGTGCGGCCGAGTTCCACCGACACGAGCGCGGCGGTGAGCGCGGCGGACAAATCCCGCAGCGCCTCGCGGATGCGTTCGTTGCGCTTGGCGGCGGAAATGTCGCGGCTGATGGTGGAGCTGAAGTCCAGCGAGCCATCCGCGTGCCGGTGCGCGATGACCACCTGTGAGATGGGAATCTCGCGCCCGTTGCGATGGCGCAGCGCCGACTCGCCGCTCCACACGCTGGGTGCGGTCGGACCGGGACGCCAGAGTTCCGCATGGGACTGCGTGACCCATTTGGGATACAGGTTGGCCATGGTCAAGCCGTCCAACTTCGCGGCGGGGTCGAGGCCGATGAGTTTGCGGCCGGCGGAATTGAGGTAAAACATTTTGCCATCCGCATCCGCAAAGCCCACGAAGTCGCTCGTGTTCTCCAGCACCAGCGCGAGCCGGGCCTGCAAAGCGGCCAGTTCACGTTCGCGCGCGAGAATTTTCCGTGCCGATTTCACGCGCTGCCGCATGACCAGCCACGTCACGCCGCCGGTGATAACCACGAGCAGACTGCTGCACGCAATCCAAAACCACGTTGTGCGCCAGTAATAATCTTCCACGACGAACTTCAGAGTTTTTACGCGGCTCACCACGCCATTGCCGCCCAGTGCCGACACGGTCAAGACGTGACGGCCAGGCGACAGTTCGTAAAAGGAAAGCACGTTGTCGCTGCCGTTGTCGCGCGACTCCGCGACGCGTTCGTCCAATTGAAAACGGTAATGGGTTTTGTCCGCATCCCCAAAATCCAGCAGTGCGCAGGTCACTCGGATCTGGTGGGTGCCGGCGGGCAGCACCAGCGGCGCGCCGGACTTGCCGTCCAGATTCAAATTCACTGGCTGGTCTGATCCGGCCGGAACAAATGCCAGCGATTCCAACACGAGCGGCGCGGCGTTTGTCGGAAAGACGAGCTGGCCCGGAGTCACCGCCGCCACGCGGCGCAGCAGCGGGAACCACAGCCGCCCATTCGAATCACGATAGCTGGCGGGTTGAAAGCCTTCGAGAAATTCCGCCGTGCCCAAGCCGTCGCGATTATTAAAAATATGCAGCGCCACTTTTTGATTGGTCGCACTCGCTGCCGAAAACAGGTCATCGCCCCGCGCCGAGACGATGCTGCGGCCGCAGCCGAACCAGATTTGCTGCTGCTCGTCTTCAATGAGCGCGTTGATGTTTTTATCGGGCAGGCCCAAGCTGTCCGGCAACTTCAGCAGGCGGGATTGGTTGAAAACGAAGAGGCCGGATTTATCCGTGCCAATCCAGACGCGGTCTTGCGCGTCCACCAGCAGTGACGTGATGCGGCACGATCCCGGCAACGTCAGCAGCAGTTTCAAGCCAGCCGTCGGCAGGTCCACTTCAAACAGGTGCGTCTGGTTCGCCACCAGAATGCGCTGGGTTTTTCCCTCGGCGAAATAGACCGACTCCATGCGCAAGGCGTCGTTGGTTTGCAGCCGCTGAAAAACACCTTTCTTCAAGTAGCCCACACTGGCAGGGCTGCCCACCCACAGCCGGTCGGACGAATCATAAAACAAAGCCGTCACACTGGCGGGCAAGGCAGCTTCCGTCTGGTTGAGCGAACGAACCTGCTGGCCGCTGATTTGAAAAAGCCCCTCGCTCTTCGTGCCGGCAAAAATGTCGCCGCCGCGCGCGCGCACGAGGCTGGTGATAAATTTGGAAGGCAGCTCCACTCCGGGCAGCACCTTCGAGCCGCCGAACACGACCAGGCCACCGCCATAGGTGCCGATTAAGATTTTTTCATCCGGCAATGACGTAATGGAAGTTGCCGCCACATCCGGCAAGCCCGCCGCCGGAGTCAACGCGTGAAATTTATCCGGGCGAAACCGCACCACGCCGCCCACGCCGCTACCGATCCAGAGACTGCCTTGCGCATCTTCAAGCACCGCGCGTGTGCCGGCGTCCGTCGGCAGGCCGCTGCCCCGGCGGTAAAGTTGGATCTTGCCGTCCGGCGCGATGCGGTTCACGCCGCGATTTAAGCACGGCAGCCATAAGTTGCCGTGCGAATCTTCCAGCAGTTGCCAAAAATCTTCGACCGTGTGAGCCAGTGGAATTTCCCGCACCATCTCGCGATTGCGGAGCAGCAGCGCGCGGTTCGTCAGCACCAGCCACACACCGCCGCCGCGCGCCTGGCCCAGGCCGACGACGCTGGCAACCACGTTGGGAATGTTGGTGAAGTCCTGCCATTGCGCACCGTTCCAAAAACCCACGAAGTCGCCGCGCACAATCCACGGCTGGCCGTTCACATCCACGCCGCCATACGCACCGCCCTTGCCGGGAGCGCCGGGCAGTTCGCGCAAATGATTTTCCTCCACGCGAAAAACCCGGCCCCGCGAAGTCGTCAAAAACAATTCCCGTCCCGCACCTTCCGCGTAGCTGCGAACAAGTTCACGTTCGCCCCAGTGGCGCGACTCCGAAAAATTCGTCCACGTATTGCCATCCTTCATCGCCAGCCCGCCGAGCGTGCCGAAGAAGAGACGTCCGCGATGGTCGGTAAAACAATTCACCACGCGCGTGTCCGGCAGCGCCGGCTGATTCTCGGAGGTGAACTGCGTGAACTCCCGGCCGTTGAACCGCGCCACGCCGCTGAAGGAGCAGAACCAGAGATAACCGTCCGGCGTCTGGCCGATGCCCGTGCAGGCGTTGCCGGGGAAACCTTCCTCCACGCCGTAGCCATCCACGAGGTATTCGCTGTTGAACGGCACTGGCACGGAGCGGCTGATGAGCGCGCTGGCAGCGAGACTGGCGTGAACAATCAACAATCCCGCCAGCCCCGCCAGGGCGGCCAGTCGCCGGACGGAATGACATTCGCGTTGAATTTTTTTTAGCGATGACATTCTGGACGCTGATTTTTTTATGGTGTTCATTTCGCATCAAGCCGCTTGTTCGCCTGCAATCATCGCCATTGGCGCGGGAAATTGAAGGATTAAGTTTGCTGGTTAAAATGTTTACTCGTGGATAAAAAACTCCACACCGCCCGGCACGGAGCGCTGGGCAAATCGCTTCACCAGCAATAATTCCCTTGTGAAATCAGGCGAAAACCGTGGCTGGCAAAAACATTTCTCCCGCTGGCATCGCCGTTGCTAAACCGGGAACGCCAATTTGTTTTTTGGCCGGACGCGCACAACCAACATCAACCAAAATGAAAAAAATCGAAGCAATCATCAAACCGTTCAAACTCGAAGAGGTCAAAGACGCCCTCGCCGAAATCGGCATCGAAGGCATGACCGTCAGCGAGGTCAAGGGATTTGGCCGCCAGAAGGGTCACACCGAAATCTATCGCGGCAGCGAATACACCGTGGACTTCCTCCCCAAGATTAAAATCGAACTCGTCATCGCCGACGGCCAGAAAGACGCCGCCGTGGCCGCCATCATCAAGGCCGCCAAGACCGGCAAGATCGGCGACGGCAAAGTATTTGTCGCCAACGTGGACGAAGTCATTCGCATCCGCACCGAGGAAAAAGGTGACGCGGCTGTTTAATCAAAACCAACTCGAACCTCACTCGAAAAACCAAATGAAAAAATTATTTCTCACCCTGGCTTTGACGGTCATCGCCGCCTGCGCCGCTTTGAACGCGCGCGCGGAAGACACCAACGCCGCTCCTGCCGCGCCGGCCTTGCCTGCTGCCTCGCTTGACCAACGCATCGCCGCGCTCGAAGCCTACATCGGCAACGGCGATCCTGGCGCTTCGCTCACGAAGGACACGAACGGTGCGCTCACCGTCACCGCTCCCGCCACGGTTGGCGTGGCCGGCCCCGGCCACAACGCGTGGATGATGACCAGCACCGCACTGGTGTTGTTCATGACGCTGCCCGGCCTCGCGCTGTTTTACGGCGGATTGGTTCGCAAGAAAAACATCCTGTCCGTCGTCGCCCAATGCTTCGCCATCACCGGTCTGGTGACGATTCTCTGGGTCGTGTGCGGCTACAGTTTTGTGTTCGCGGACGGCGTGGATAAAATTCCCGGCATCCTCGGCAACTTGAAGTTCGCCATGCTCGAAGGCGTCACCTCCTTGCCCAACGGCAACTACGCCTACTGGCTCTCGCAAAATGTTTTTGCGATGTTCCAGTTGATGTTCGCCATCATCACGCCCGCGTTGATTCTCGGCGCGATTGCGGAACGCATGAAGTTTGCCGCCGTCCTCGTGTTCATGGCGTTGTGGATGCTCGTCGTTTATTTCCCGCTCGCCCACATGGTCTGGGGCATCAACGGCATGATGAACGGCGTGTGGAATGCCGGGGCGAAGATTCACGCGATTGATTTCGCCGGCGGCACGGTCGTTCACATGAGTTCCGGTTGGTCCGCGCTCGTGCTCTGCATCATCCTCGGCAAACGCCTCGGCTTCGGCAAAGAATCCATGCCGCCGCACAGCATGGTGATGTGCTTCATCGGCACCGCGATGCTCTGGGTCGGCTGGTATGGTTTCAACGCGGGCAGCGCCTGCGCGGCGGACGGTGTGGCGGCAAATGCCTTCACCACCACCACGATTGCCACGGCGGTTGCATCCTTCGTCTGGCCGATGTTGGAATGGCTCGTGCGCGGCAAGCCCAGCATCTTGGGTTTCTGCTCCGGGGCGGTTGCTGGTCTGGTTGTCATCACGCCCGCTTGCGGTTTCGTGACTCCGGCTGGTTCCATCGCCATCGGCATCGCGGCGGGCATCGTCCCGTTCTTCTTCTGCTACAAAGTTAAAGCCTGGTTCGGCTATGACGACGCGCTCGACACGTTCGGCGTCCACGCCATCGGCGGAACTTTGGGCGCGATCATGACGGGTATGCTCGCCCGCAACTCGGCGAACGCCAACCTCGCCTTGAACCTCAAGGACTACGTCAAAGACACCTGCACCCAGCCGCTCGTGTTCGAGCAGTTGAAAGCCGTCGGCATCACCATCGCCCTCGCGGTAGTCGGCACGGCGGTCATCGCCTTCATCGTGAAATTGCTCGTCGGCCTCCGCCCGAGCGAAGAATCCGAAATGACCGGCCTCGACGAATCCGAACACGGCGAAGTCGGCTACCACAGCTAAGCTTAGCTGATAAAATTCACACGGCGGGCAACGCAAGTTGCCCGCCGTTTTTGTTTGCCCGAATCAATCAAGACGGCCCTGTTGAAGATGCCGAGGGAAATACGCCCATTGAGGTGTTTACGGACGTTTCTATGTGGTGAGGTAGTTGAGAATGAAAGGAAACTGCCTCTTAAAAGCTTTGAAATTTTGAAATCAAAAGCAATTTGTTTCTTGGGATGGAGGAGAATCTAAACCGGCGGCGGGAAGTTGCTGCCAAAAATCTGATGTGATCAAAAAGGAAGAGGACAAAGTAAAACTGACTGCGCAGCAACTTCCCGCCGCCGGTCGCGTTTTGCCTTCCCCCCGGAAGCGAGTGAGATAAAATCACGCTGAAGCAGAGCATAACCGAAACTTAGTTTTGCCTTCCCCCCGGAAGCGAGTGAGATAAAATGTCGGAGCGACAGGAATCGAAGACCGGCTAGTTTTGCCTTCCCCCCGGAAGCGAGTGAG
>JANOBC010000035.1:0-2686 GCA_031411455.1 Limisphaerales bacterium | reverse complement strand
CATTGACGCGGCGCTGAAAAAATCTCCGCTCGGTCGCGACTGCCTGAAACTAGCGGAAGAATTTTTGCTGAAAGAAAAATTTACCGACGCCACGCAACTCGCCGCCTGGCGGAACGAAACGCTCGCAGAAATTGACGAGACGGTCGCGCAAGTCCAACGCGAGCCATCGCCGGATCCGTTCGGCGAAAACTGGAGCGCGCTGTCCACGGAACGGCTCAAAGAGGGCGGCGACAATGAATGAAGAATTTAGAATGAAGAATGAAGAAACATTTTGTGTGAGTGATGCGAAGAGTATTTCTTCATGCTTCATTCTTCATTCTTCCTTTCCCGCATGATCACCTACCTCGATGCCATCCGCGAAGCCCAGGCCCACGCCCTGCGCGATGACCCGCGCGTGTTCATTTACGGACAAGACGTCGGCGCATTCGGCGGCGCATTCAAGGCCACCAAAAATCTCGCGAAAGAATTTCCCGGACGCGTTTTGGATTCGCCCATTTCCGAAGACGCGATGATTGGCCTCGCCGTCGGCGCGGCCATCGAAGGCATGAGACCGATCATTGAAATGCAGTTCGCGGATTTTTCCACCGTGGCCTTCAATCAAATCGTGAACCAAGCCGCGACACTTTTTTGGCGCACGGGTGTTTCCTGTCCCATCACCGTGCGCCTGCCATTCGGCGGCACGTCCGGCGGCGGGCCGTTTCACAGCCAGACGCCCGAAGCGATTTACGCGCACTACCCCGGCGTCGTTGTCCTCACGCCCGCAACGGTGGAGGATGCCTACTCGATGCTGCTCGAAGCTGTAGCGATTGATGACCCGGTGGTTTTCTGCGAACACAAATTTCTCTACCGCCACCTCAAGGCGGAAAAACTTCCGACCGAAGCCTTGCCCATCGGCAAAGCGCGCATCGCCCGCGAAGGCCGCGACCTCACCATCGTGGCTTACAGCGCGATGGTTCACGACGCACTCGAAGCCGCGACGGAACTTGCCGCCGAAGGCTGGGAGATTGAAGTCGTTGACCTGCGCTCCGTGAAACCGCTCGACACGGACACCGTCATCGCCAGCGTCGCGCGCACGGGAAAATTATTGTGCGTCGGCGAAGCGTGGCCGTGGGGCGGCGTCACCGCCGAAGTCATCGCCCGCGTGATGAGCGAAGGCTTCGGCCTGCTCGACGCACCGCCGCAACGGCTCAATTCCAAAGACACGCCAGTTCCGTTTCACCCGAATCTCTGGGCCGCTCACCGTCCGACCGTTCGCGCGATTGCCGCCGCCGCCAGAAAAATTTTACGAAGCTGAACCAATGAAAAATTCAAAATTAAAAATAAAAAGAGCCAGACGGTGCAGCGGTAATCTGCCTTTGAATTTTACATTTTTAATTTTTAATTCCTAATTGTATGCACGTTCCCATCATCATGCCGCAGCTCGGCGAATCCATTGCCGAGGCCCGCATCGTCCAGTTCCTGCTCAAGCCCGGCGACAACGTCGAGGCCGACCAGGACTTGATCGAAGTCGAGACCGACAAGGCCACGATGACCGTCGCTTCGCCGTGCAAGGGCCGCATCGAGAAATTTTCCGCAAAAGTGGACGAGAGCTACGCCGTCGGCGCGACGCTCGGTCAGATTGAAACCACGAAGGAGGAAGCCGCGCGCCTTGGTCTGGATGTCGCTGAACCTAAAAAATCTGAATCGGCCGATACCGAGCAGGTTTCCAAATCCGGCGTCAACAGCGGCAAGCGCCGCGTGGAGCCGACCATTCGCGGGTTGCCTGTGCCAGCGAACGCCGCCGGCGCGAGCTATCTTTCACCGCGACTCAAAGCGCGCATGGACGAACTCGGCTTGCACGCCGCCGATCTTTCCGGTGTGGCCGGCAGCGGCGCGGCGGGACGCGTGACCGTCGAGGATTTCGAGAAATACATTACCAGTCTGGAGAAACACAAGATGAGCGGCGCGTCCTCCATGCGCGTCGCCGTGGCCGATGCGATGCGCCGCAGTTGGACGCGTCCGCTCGCGACCGTCGGCCTGCCCGTCGCGCTGGATCCGGTGCTCGCGCATCGCAAGGCCTCGAACCCCAAGCCCGGCCCCGCGCTTTACGCCTTGCGGGCATTGGCGATTGCGCTGGCGGAAAATTCCGCCGTCGCCGGTCGCCTCGTCGGAAATAAAATTATTCATCCCAGTTCCATTGACGTTGGTTTCGCCGTCGAAGCCGACGACGGCGTCCTCGTTCCCGTCATCCGCAACGCCGATAAAAAATCGCTGAAGGACATGACACAGCGCTACAACGAACTCGTCGAACTCGCGCGCCAAAGAAAACTTCCGCCCGACGCCACCGGCGGTTCCATCGCCACCGTCACGAACTTCGGCACGTTCGGTCTCATCTGGGCCACACCGATTCCGCTGCCGGAACAGACGCTCGTGCTGGGCATGGGTGCCGGCCGACGCGCACCGTTCTGGGATGAAGCAAAAGGCCAGTTCGTGCCGGTCATGGAGGCGAATCTCACCTTGAGCTTCGACCATCGCGTGCTCGATGGCGGCGCGGCAGGAAGACTCTTGCAGCGCATCGGCGAACTGATGAAGCAGCCAGAGAAGTTGTGACTTCCGATTCCATCTTTATTTGAGAGAGCCGTCGCGCTGGGCAACTTCGGCGCGGAATCCGCCGTGGGCGCGGCGGCGCGCCGGGGGGGTTTTTTTT
>JANOBC010000034.1:0-17234 GCA_031411455.1 Limisphaerales bacterium | reverse complement strand
AAAAAAATGGCGGACGCTTGCGCGTCCGCCATTTTTTGAATTTGCTAGAAAATTATTTCGCCGAATTCTGCATCGCTTTGGCGGCGTCTTCGGGCTTGATGACTTCGATCTTGGCACCCTTCTTCATTTCTTCGGCGCTGGGAACTTTGATGATGTCGCTGGTGAGCGGCGCGACAGGCGTGGGCTGCGCAGGCGGCGCGGGGGATTTGCTTTCGAGCAGTTCGACTTCAAAGATAAGCGTGGAGTTCGGCGGGATACCGGGGCGGCCACCTTCGCCGTAAGCGAGGTCGGCGGGGATGAAGAACTTCCACTTGGAACCGACTTTCATCTGTTGCAGCGCGGCGGTCCAGCCTTTGATGACGCCGCCGACTTGGAATTCGGCGGGCTGGCCGCGTTTGTAAGAACTGTCGAACTCGGTTCCGTCAATCAACGTGCCGGCGTAATTCACCTTCACAATGTCGTTGGCGGTGGGCATCGCGCCGGAGCCGCTGGTGAGGACGAGATATTGCAGTTCGGAAGGCTGGCCTTCTTGGTTTTGGGCGGCGATGATTTTGACGCCCGCCTTCTTTTTGTTCGCGGCGAGGAACGCTTCGCCATCGGATTTATTTTTCACCGTCTGCTCGGCGCGTTTGGCCGCCTGCTTGACTTTGAATTCGGATTGAAATTTCGTGAGCGTCGCCTGCGCCTCTTCGGGAGTCAGGAGCATCTTGCCGCCGGTCATGGAGTCTTTGATGCCGTGCAGATAAACCTCGGCGTCGAGTTCCAAGCCTTGCTGCTGCCAGTTGTGGCCGGTCATCATGCCGATGGCGTAGCTGACGCGGGATTTTTCATCGGCGAACTGGTTGGTGCCATCGGCGAATACGGCCGTGGCGGAGCCGAGGCAAATCAGGGAGAGAATTATTTTTTTCATAAAGTTCAAATTGTGAGGGCAGAATCTTGCCGATGCCCTTAAAAAAGGCAATCCGCATTTCGGCATCCGGCGATTCTGACCGGGCGGGGCCGCCCGATGTTCAAAAGAATTCGCCCGCATCGCCGAGACATGTCGCCATTAAGTTGAACCGCGAATGGACGCTAGTTCATGCGAATAAAAGTTACCGTCATCCGGCGGGTCGCCAGCCAAAGGAATTCCGCATTTGGAATTGAAGGGCCGTAGAAATAAATCACTCCGGTTCATCCCTGTCATCCGGGGTTGAAATGAATTCCGATTCAGAAAGTTGCTTGATTCCGCCGCCGTTGCGGTAAAATGGAGCGTCATGTCGTCTGAAAATAATTTGAATACCGCCACCCGCCCGCCGCTGAATCTGGCCGCGTTGATGAAAGACAACGCCGGGAAAAATTACGATCTGCACGCGGCGCACATCAATCCCGCCAACGTCAAAACGCTCAAGACCATTGGCTTTGACCGCTGCTACACGCGCGCCGAGGGACCGTATTTGTGGGACGTGAAGGGGGACAAGTATCTCGATTTGTTGAGCGGCTACGGGGTGTTTGGCCTTGGCCGTAATCACCCGGAAGTTCGTCGCATCTTGAAAGAATTTCTCGACGCCGATTATCCCAGCCTCGTGAAAATGGAAGCGCCGCTGCTCTCCGGCTTGCTTGCCGCCGAGTTGAAAAAGCGGATGCCGAACGAACTCGACATGGTGTTCTTCTGCAACTCCGGCGCGGAAGGCGTGGAGACGGCCATCAAATACGCCAAGTGCGCGACGGGCAAACCGGCGATCATCCATTGCAAAAAATCTTTCCACGGTTTAAGCACCGGCGCGTTGTCCATCAATGGCGATGATTCGTTTCGCGATGGTTTCGGCCCGTTCCTGCCGGGCTGCCGCATGATTCCGTTCAACGACTTGGCCGCGCTCGAAGCGGAATTGAAGAAGGGCGATGTCGCGGGCTTCATCGTCGAACCCGTGCAGGGTAAGGGCGTGAACATTCCGTCGCCCGGCTACCTGCTCGCCGCGCAACAACTCTGTCGCAAACATAACGCCCTGTTCATTGACGACGAAGTGCAGTCGGGCATGGGACGCACGGGAAAATTTCTCGCCATCGAACACGACGGCGCGGTTGACCCCGACATTGTGATTCTCGCGAAAACGTTGTCGGCGGGTTTCGTTCCCGTCGGCGCAGTGCTGTGCAAGAAGTGGATTCACGAAAAAGTTTTCTCCTCGATGTCGCGCTCGGTAGTGCATAGCTCGACGTTCAGCCAAGGAAGTTTTGCGATGGCTGCCGGCCTCGCGTCGCTTGACGTGCTTGACCGCGAAAACCTCATCGCCAACGCCGCGAAGATGGGCGACCTCATCGGCCACGGTTTGAAGGCGATGATTCCGCGGTTTGAATTCATGAAGGAAGTCCGCTGGCGCGGTTTGATGACCGGCATCGAATTCGGTTCGCCCAAATCCCTCTCGCTCAAGATCGCGTGGACGACGTGCCACACGCTCGACAAGAGTTTGTTCCCGCAGGCGTGTGTGATTCCGTTGCTGGACAAGCATCACATCATCACGCAGGTCGCTGGCCACAACATTGACGTGGTGAAATTGCTTTCGCCGCTCATCATCACCGAGGCGGAAGTGAAGTATTTCCTAAACGCCTTCGAGGACGTGATGGTGCAGATGCACAAATTTCCCGGCCCGGCGTGGGATGTGTTGACTGGCATCGGCAAGATGGCGCTCACGCAGCGGGCGCGGTAAAATTCTTTGGTGGCGCTTGACAGCTTTCAAAACCTGCCGCAAGCGTGATGATGGCCTTAAATAGTGCGCGGACTGGCAATTTTAGCCTTGTTCCGAACAAGAATTGGCGGTGCAATGGTGGCAATATGGCGCGGGCAGTAACAACACTCGGCCACTATTACGAATTAAGGAGAAAGATATTTTGAATCTCGATACTCAAAATTTTGATTTGCGCGATTTTTTTCTTAATTGGGTAATTTGTTCCAGCCCTTCCCGATCCGGGCTCTTGGGCGTTGTTTGGATTGGGCGCGTTACGGCTTCGCCTCCGCCGTCAGCGAGAGAAAAATTTCCTCCAGCGCGCCGGATAAGCCGCTTTGCTGTCGCAGTTCATCGCGCGTGCCGACGGCGATAAGTTTGCCGCCGTTGATGATGCCGATGCGGTCCGCCATTTCCTCCGCGATGCTCAATTGATGCGTGGAAACCAGCACGGTCATTCCGGCGAGCGAGCGTTCCTTCAAAACATCTTTCACAATGCGCCCGTGCTGCGGGTCGAGACCCACCATTGGCTCATCAATCACAAAAACTTCCGGGTCATGCAGCAACGCGGACACGATGGCGACGCGCTGCCGCGTGCCGTGCGAAAGCCCTTCCAGCGAACGGTCGGCAAAATCACCGAGGTGAAATCGTTCAACCAACTCCTGCGCGTTTTTCTCGATGCGCGCGGCGTCGAGCCGGAACATCTGGCCGGTGAAGCGGAAAAATTCCCACGCCGTCAGCTTGTCATAGAGAAACGGAAAGTCGGGAACGTAAGCCAGCCGCTGGCGCGCCTCCAACGGCTGCGTCTGCACATCGAACCCGCAGATGCGCGCCGCGCCGGACGTGGGCTTCATCAAGCCGGCGAGCAGTTTGATGGTGGTGGTTTTGCCGGCGGCGTTCGGCCCCAGCATGGCAAAAAATTCGCCGCGCTGAATTTTCAACGACACGTCATTGACGGCGATGAGGTCGCCGAAGTTTTTTACGAGGTGATCCAGTTCAATCATGGTTTGCTCCACTCATCAATGTGCGCGCTGAAGCCGCCGGGCAGATCAATCCGCAAAATTTCGCCAAGCGTGCTGACATCCACCGTCACGGTGCGGCCCAGCGCCGAGGTCTCCAGCCGGTAGATCGGAACCGATTCGTGGCCGATTTTGACGCGCGTGCGGCGGGCGTCCCACGAAGTTTTTTGCGCCGTGGCGGCGGGCGTCAGCAGCGGCAAATCCATCGTGCCGAGCAGCACGTCAGCAAAATTTCCGGCGAAGACGCGGAGGAGCGCACCGGGATTTTGCAGTTCGGCAAACGTCAGGTCGCGCTCTAGGTTCAGGCCGTCGCTACTGCTGCTGATGTGCAGCGTCTGGTTCGTGGCCAGCGAATGCAGTTCCAGCACGGCGGTGTGCGTGATGATTTTTAGTTGAAACTCCTGCCATTGCCGCGTGCCGGAGAAGACCGCGCGGCCATCGAACTTGAACCGGTTGGTGAAATCGCCGAGCGCGATGTTGCCGGCGAGATGGATCTGGTGGCCCGCGTGTTTCACGAGACCGTCCGGCGGCAGTTTGTCTTCATCCAGCGTCGCCATCTGCTGCCCGACGCTCGTGGAAATTTCCGCGTAGCCCATGCGCTCGCGGTTTTGATAGACGCTCAAGGACGAAGGGTCGGGCGCGGTCAGAATTTTTCTCCACACCAGTTCGAACGGCACGGGGATGTCACCGCCGCGCGAACCATATTCCGCCTGCCACAGGAAAAAATTCATCACCAGCCAGAACAGCACCACGGCGAGAAATGTCAGGCGCGCGACCATGCGGGATCAGGGGAGATTAATCGTCTGCCCCGTGCGCAGTTTCTTTGGGTTCACGCCCGGGTTCGCCGCCTGCAACGCCGGCAAGCTCACCCCCCGCTTGCGCGCGATGCCCGCGAATGTCTCGCCGGATTTCACAACACAGGTGCGCGGGCGCGGGGGCGGCAGGGGCGTGACCTTGATTGGCGTGGTGGCGCGCTGAAAAGCGATGGGCGGCATCGTAGTATCATCAGGCAACTGGACTGAACCAGCCGACGCCGACGAAAAATTATTTTGCGGCAGGGAATTATTTTTTGCCGCCGCCTTGAGGCTGTCCGCGTAGTCGCTCCATTTTTGAACGGACGCGCGGAGCGATTCCACTTGTGACTGGAGCAGGCGGTTGGTTTCGGTGAGTTCCTCAATCTGCTTCATCGCGCGCGGCGTGGTGGGCATGGCCATCACGTCGGCGGCGAGCTGTTGTTTGCAGGCGGTGATGCGCTGGCGGATGATTTCCGCGTTCTCCGCGCCCTTGGCCAGCCGCAAGTATTCCTGATAATGAAAAACCGCCGCCGCCGGATCCGGCTGCTTGGTGTCGAACAGTTGCCCCAGTCGGTAATGCGCCTGCGCCGAGCGCGGGTTCACTTCGAGCGATTCCTGAAAGGCCTCAATCGCGCCCAAGTAATCCATGCTGTTGAACCGGCTGTTCGCGAGGACGAAATGTGGTTCCTTCTCCTCATCCGCCGACGATGATTCCGAAGGCGCGCAGCCGCTGCCGGACGCCAGTAAAGAAACGGCGGCCAGTGCGCTCAAAAAAACCCTGCGCGTAAACAGCATGGCGCGACGTTAAACGAAAAAATTCCGCCGTGCAATCGCCCGCTGCAACCGGCGGGCAATTTTTACAAACCCGTTACCTTTTGCCCGAAGCCAGCGTCAACCTTATGACACCAGCCCAAACCCCATGAACAAAATTAAATCCACCCTGCTCATTGCCGCCCTCATTTTCAGCACCCTGCCACTGCTGGCGCAACCGGCGCAACCAAAACGCGCCGCCTCCACCGGCGGCAACAGCCCGCATGAAACCACCAGCGCGGTGATTGATGGCAGCCGCGTGACATTGACCTACGGACGCCCTTCCATCAAAAGCCCCAAGACCGGCGAGGCGCGGAAAATTTGGGGCGGCCTCGTCGCTTACGGCAAAGTTTGGCGCACCGGCGCAGACGAGGCCACGTTGCTCCTCACGCAAAAACCGCTGGTCATCGGCGAAATCACGATTCCGGCGGGCGCTTACACGCTGTGGACGTTGCCCGCAGAAGACGGCTCGGCCAAGCTCATCATCAACAAACAAATCGGCCAGTGGGGTGCCGGACCGGGGATTTACGACGAGAAAAACGACCTCGCCCGCGTGGACTTGAAAAAAGACGCACTGGAAAAAACGGCGGAGCAATTCACCATGGCCATCGCCAAAAATCCGGCGGGTGGCGGCACCATCAAACTGATGTGGGAAGATACGCAATACTCCGTGGCGTTCACGGTGCAGAAATAAATTTTCAGCGAAGGCAGGTCTGTGACCCGCGCTCCGCCAGCCAATCCCACGCTCGACAAAATAATTTTTCATTCCCAAACTCCCCGCACCATGAAAACTAAAACCATCCTCCTCACCCTCGCCGTCGCGCTGGGCGGCATCACCGGCGCGCTGGCACAAGCCCCCAAAATCGAATTCCCCGCCGCCAGCCCGGCTTGCACGCTCAAACAACGCGTCGGCACGACGGACATTGAAATCGTCTATTCGCGTCCGAGCGCGAAGGGCCGGCAGATTTTTGGCAACGTGGTTCCGTTCGGCGCGGTCTGGCGCACCGGCGCGAATAACGCCACCAAAATCACCTTCAGCATGGCGGTCAAATTGAACGGCGCGGAAATCGCCGCTGGTTCCTACGCGCTCTACACGATTCCCGGAGAAAATGAATGGACCATCATCATCAACAAGGGCGTCGGCAAATCCGGCACGCAATACGACGAGAAAGACGATGTCGTCCGCTTCAAAACCGCGCCGGTGAAATTGCCGGACACTGCCATCGAAACCTTCACCATCGAGTTCAATCACCTTCGGGACGAGTCGGCGGTCATCAATCTGGTCTGGGACAAGACGGTCGTCCCTTTGAAACTTGAACTCGATCTCGCCAGCAAACTCCTCCCGCAAATCGAAGCGGTCATGGCCTCCGACGCCAAGACCAAGCCCTACTACCAGGCCGCGACATTTTATTACGACCACGGTCAGGATTTGAAAAAAGCCGGTGAATGGGCGGATGCCGCCATCAAGCAACGCGAGGCGTTTTACATCGTTCATTTGAAGGCGAAAATTTTGGCCAAACTCGGCGACAAGGCGGGGGCCGTCACCGCCGCCAATCGTTCCATTGAACTCGCCAAGACTGCCAATGACGCCGCCTATGTGAAGTTGAACGAAGACCTCATTTCGAGCCTGAAATGATCCCCCGTTCTAATGGTGGTGGTTTTCGCGCTGCGAAAACCCCGGCGCCGAGCGCAGCGCCAGGCGACGGTAGTGGCACAGGTATCTTGCCTGTGAGTTTCAACCGCAATGTTTGGGCAAAAAAAAGAAACACACAGGCAAGATGTCTATGCCACTACGTTTTGCTCGCATTGGTTCTGCTCACTTCCCAGCGAGCCACGGCGGAAACCAATTCCCCCACCGCCATTCTCCAAGAACTCCGTGCGTTCCGTGAAATGGGCAGCGTCCTTTACGTCGCCGCGCATCCTGACGACGAGAACACGCAGCTCATCACGTTTCTCGCGCGTGGAAAAAATTATCGCACCGCCTACCTCTCGCTCACGCGTGGCGATGGTGGTCAGAATGTTCTCGGCGGTGAATTCGGTGAACAGCTTGGCTACATCCGCACCGAAGAACTACTCGCCGCGCGCCGACTCGACGGCGGCCAGCAATTTTTCACCCGCGCGATGGATTTTGGATTCTCAAAAGATTATCGCGAGACTGTGAAAATTTGGGATCGCGAACAAGTCGTCGCCGACATCGTGCGTGTCATCCGCACCTTTCGCCCCGACGTCATCATCACGCGCTTCTCCACGCAACCCGGCGGCACACACGGCCATCACACCGCGTCCGCCGTGCTCGGACTCGAAGCTTTCAAACTAGCGGGCGACCCGAAAAACTTTCCCGAACAAAACCTCACGCCGTGGCAGCCCAAAAGAATTTTCACAAACGGTCGCGGTGGCGGCGGCGCGGATAGTTTGCAAATGGACATTAGCGGCAACGACCCCGTGTCCGGCGAACCCTTCGGCGCGATTGCCGGACGCAGCCGCGCGATGCACAAGTCGCAGGGCTTCGGAAATTTCGGCGGCGGTGGCGGCGGCGCGCGGTCGGAATCGTTTCAATTGCTCGCCGGTGAAACGGCGACCAATGACATTCTCGATGGCGTGGACACAACTTGGAATCGCATCCCCGGCGGCGCGGAAATCAGCAAACAGGCCGACGAAACGATTGCAAAATTTAATCCAACGAATCTCGATGCGAACATCAACGGCCTGCTGCAATTGAAAAAACTTCTAGCCGCCCTTCCCGCCGACCGCATCGTTGACGAAAAGCGGAAGCAACTTGATCACATTCTGCAAACCTGCCTCGGCCTCGAAATGGAAACCACCATGCCGACCGCCGAAGTTGTGCCAAGCGAGGCGTTGAAATTGCACCATGCCGTCGCCATTCATTCCAAGGTTCAGGTGGTTTGGATGGGAACGCGCCATCCGGCCATCAAGGAAGAATTCTCCTCCGCCAACGCGGTTGATTTATTTTCTCACCCGCAAGCCAGCCGCGACGAGACCAGCACGCTGCCCGCCAGCACGCCACTCACGCAACCTTACTGGCTGCGCGAAGAACCCGGCACGGGAATGTTCCGCGTCGCCGAGGCCGCGCTGATTGGCCACCCGGAAAATCCGCCCGCCTTTCCCGTTGAGCAGGTCTTCATGATTGGCGACCAGACGCTCGTCGTCTCCGGCGAACCCGTGCAAGTTGAAACGCGGCAACGGCTCGATGTTGTTCCGCCAGTCGTGCTCAATTTTCTTTCCGACGTAAAACTTTTCACGCCCGGCTCCGCGCGGAAGATTGAAATTGAAATTACCGCCGCCCGCGCCAATTCCATTGGAACGCTCAAACTAAACGCACCCGCTGACTGGAAAATTTCTCCCGCATCACAAAATTTTAATCTCGCGGCAATCGGCGAGAAAAAGACATTCAGCTTCACCGTCACCGCACCGGAAAAATCGGCGAGCGCCAGCATCACCGCGAGCGCGACGATTGGTGACGCAACCTTTGGCAATCAGCGCATTGAAATTGCTTACCAACATATCCCGCATTTGCTGCTGCAACCACCGGCTCGCATGAAAGCCGTCAGCTTCGACCTCGCCATTCGTGGCACGCGCGTTGGCTACATTCCCGGAGCCGGTGACAACGTGACGGACGCGCTCAAAGAAATGGGCTACGAAGTTTCGTTGCTCGCCGGCGCGGATTTGACGACCAATCGCTTGAAAGATTTTGACGCAGTGGTCATCGGCATCCGCGCGTTCAACGTCCGCACCGATTTGGTTTCGCATCTGCCCGACTTGTTTGCGTTCGTCGCAGCGGGCGGCAACGTTATCGCCCAATACAATCGTCCCGGCAATGATTTGAAAACTGACAAACTCGCACCTTACAGCCTGCGTTTGTCCAGCGACCGCGTGACTGATGAAAACGCCACGATGACTTTTCTCGCGCCGGAACATTCGGTGCTGAACACGCCTAATAAAATTACGGCGGCGGATTTCGATGGCTGGATTCAGGAGCGGGGAATTTATTTTCCGAACCAGTGGGACGAACATTTCACGCCCATCCTCGCTTGCAACGACGCGGGTGAGAAGCCGTTGAACGGCTCACTGCTCGTCGCACCCTACGGCAAAGGCAATTTCATCTACACCGGACTCGTGTTTTTCCGCGAGCTTCCCGCCGGTGTTCCCGGCGCTTACCGGCTGTTCGCCAATCTGGTTTCACTCCGCAAATGAATCCGCCTGACCCGCACAACTCCGACGACTCGCCGGGCGTGCCGGGCTTCCGCACTTGGCGCGGTATTTATCTTTTCGTATTCGTGTGCTTCGTGGTGGTCGTGGTGCTGCTCGCCGTGTTCTCGCACTACTTCACATGAATCTCCCGGTGCAAAATAGTGACACAGGCATCTTGCCTGTAAGTTTCAGAAAAAACTGGCGCGGCCAAAACGTCAGGAACACACAGGCAAGATGCCTGTGCCACTAGCCGTATGAACACGCTCGACTGGTTCGTCCTGCTCGGAACGATGCTGGGCATCGCCGCCTACGGAACGTGGCGCACGCGGCACACCGACAACCTCAACACCTATCTCAAGGGCAACCGCAACACTGGCTGGCTGACCATCGGCCTCTCCGTGATGGCCACGCAAGCAAGCACCATCACTTATCTTTCGCTGCCGGGGCAGGCGTATGAAAGTGGCATGGCTTTCATCCAAAATTATTTCGGGCTGCCGCTCGCGCTGATTATCGTCTGCGCTGTGTTCCTGCCGATTTATCGCAAGCTCGGCGTCTATACGGCTTACGAGTATTTGGGAAAACGCTTCGACACCAAAACGCGGCTGCTGGGCGCTTCCATCTTTCTTTTGCAACGCGGCTTGCAGGCAGGCATCACGATTTACGCGCCGGCCATCATCCTTTCAACCGTTCTTGGCTGGCGGCTGGATCTCACGATTATTGCTACAGGACTTCTCGTGATCGTTTACACCGTCACCGGCGGCAGCGCAGCGGTGAACCTCACGCAGAAATGGCAGATGGCCGTCATCTTCGGCGGCATGATCACCGCGTTCGTCGTGTTGCTGACGAAACTGCCCGCCGATGCGCTGCACATCGCCGGTGCGATGGGCAAATTGCAGGCGGTGGACTTCACGCCGGATCTGAAGCGGCGCTATACGTTTTGGAGCGGGTTGCTCGGCGGATTATTTTTGTCGCTCTCCTATTTCGGCACCGATCAATCGCAGGTGCAACGCTACATCGGCGGCGCGGCGTTGCGGGAAGGCCGGCTCGGTCTGATGTTCAACGCCATCTTCAAAATTCCCATGCAATTTTTCATCGTTATGCTGGGCGCGATGCTGTTTGTCTTCTATCAATTTCAGCCGAACACGCCGGTGTTTTTCAATCAAACCGAATGGCGCCATCATGTCGAAGGCGCACAGGGCGAAAAATTTCGGGCTATCGAAGAAAAATACGCCATGGCGCACGCTGACCAGCGGGAAAAAATTCGCGCGTGGGTTGCCGCCCGCGATCATGGCGATGTCGCAGAAGAATCCACTGCGCGAAACGCGATGACCGAAGCGCAAAAAGCAGCGCAAAGTTTACGGCAGGAAGCGCGCGACACCTTGAAGGCCGTGGACCCAAACGCGCAGGTCAAAGATTCGGATTACGTTTTCATCACGTTCATCCTGACGCAACTGCCGCACGGGGTTGTCGGTTTGTTGATCGCCGTGATGTTTGCGTCCGCGCTTTCCTCCAAGGCCGGCGAACTGAACGCGCTCGGCACAACCAGCACGATTGATTTGTGGCGGCATTTCCGTCCGCTCGCCGCGCACGACGAGGCGCGCAATGTGCGCAATGCAAAATGGTTCACCGCGCTTTGGGGACTATTCGCAATTGGCTTTGCGCTCTTCGTGAGTTCCGCCGAAAATCTTATCGAAGGACTCAACATCGTGGCCTCGATTTTTTACCCGGCGCTCCTCGGCGTGTTCGTCGTCGCGTTTTTTCTAAAACGCGTCGGTGGCTCGGCGGTTTTTTGGGCGGCAGTCGCGGCGCAAATCCTCGTGCTGGCGCTTTTCTTACTCGGCAAAATTTATCCTAGTCACGAGATCGGCTACCTCTGGCTCAATCCCATCGGTGTCGCCGCTTGCGTTGGGTTTAGCCTCGTGTTCCAAATATTTTTTGAAGACAGGGCCAAAACCCGGCCCGACTCGATATGAGCGCATCACCCGTCATCTGTTTTGGCCAGCAACCGTGTGGGTTTTTCCCGAAACGTTTTCTCGTCGCCAAAATCCAAACCGCGCGCCGGCTGCAAAAGGAAATCGGCGGCGAGATTGTCTTCTTCTATCACGACAGCGACCACGACCCGCGCGAAACCCAGACGATCCTTCGTCACCGCAAGACCAGCGAGCCAGCGATTCTCAATTTTTCTTTCGCCAACAAGATTCAACGAAAGTTTTCCCCGCTCTACCTCAAACGTATTCCCGCCGATTGGCAGAATAAAACCGAATTGCAATTGCCCAACTACGTCGAGCGTCCTTTGATAGAACTTTTCAAAAAGGTTTTCGCCGCAACCGTCGCCGACTTTTGTTTGGAGACGTATCGGCAGATAGGATTGCTTGAAGGAATCAGAGTCGTCCGCTCCAGCGATCCAGCTTTTCGCAAAGCCGCCTGCGACATCGCCGAATTTTTTGTGGACGTTCCGCACGAAGGCGAAATTGTCCGCGCACGTTTAGCCGACGGCGTTTTCAACCTGCACGAAGGGGGAAATTCTTTTGTGACTTTGTCGGCAACAGCTTTCACCAAAGAGCAAATCAGCCCGGCGCGTGACACGCGATTGCTCTGGATGCAATCGGTTGTGCATTGCACGCATTACATTGCCGGTGCTGGGGAAAAAGCCTACCTTCGCCAAGATGACGCGCCGGAAATAAAATTTATGGAGCGCGACGCCATTGACCGATCCGATGAAGCCTGGACTGAAATTTGTTTGGCACAGGCGTCTCGCCTGTGAGTTGCTAACATGAATAAAAAACCTTCTCCGAAACACACCGGCAAGATGCCTGTGCCACTGCTCGCCTTCGGCGCGCATCCTGACGACATTGAATTCGGTTGTGGCGGCATCATCGCGAAAGAGGCGCAGGCAGGACGCAAAATTTATTTCGTCATCTGCTCGCGAGGCGAGGCCGGAACTCACGGCACGCCAAAGCAGCGGACAGTTGAAGCGCAGAAGGCCGCCGCAATTCTGGGTGCGACGATTGAATTCATCGAACTCGATGGTGACGCGCATTTGGAAATCCGCGCGGCGCACGCGATAAAAACTGCCGACATCTTGCGCCGCATCAAACCCAGCATCGTCCTCGCGCCGAGCGTGGTGGAGAACCAGCATCCCGACCATTGGCGGCTGGGAAAATTGGTTCGCGATGCCGCGCGGCTCGCGCGCTACGGTGGTTTGAAAGAATTGCGCCGTTCACCGCCGCACGCGATTGACCAATTATTTTTCTACGCCGTCACGCCTGAAGCCGAGCCGCGCGACATTTCGCCCGTGCTGATTGATGTTTCCGCGCCGAAAATTATTTCGGGCTGGACGGCGGCGATGGCAGCGCATCAATCGCAAGTCCGCGCCAGAAATTATATCGAACTGCAAATCACCCGCGCTCAATTACTCGGTGCGCGGGCGGGCATCGGCCATGCCATCGCTTTATTTCCAAATGACCCGCTCGTAGTCGAATCGCTCTCGCAGTTGAGCCAGAGCGCGCGGCGTTTTTGAAAATGAACATCGGCATCACTTGTTATCCCTCGGTTGGCGGCAGCGGCATTCTTGCAACGGCGCTGGGCGAAGAGTTGGCGCAGCGCGGGCATGAAGTGCATTTCATCAGTTACGAACGTCCGTTTCGGCTGCCGATGAATTTACCGCGACTGCATTTTCACCCTGTCGTCATCAACGACTACGATCTTTTCAAATACCCGGACTACACCCTGCCGCTCTCGGTGAAGATGGCCGAGGTCAGCCGCGAGCAGCGGCTCGAGGTGCTGCACGTCCACTACGCCGTGCCGCACGCGACGGCGGCGATTCTCGCCCGCGCGATGCTGCCGAAAAAATTTCAACCGCGCGTGGTCACGACGTTGCACGGCACGGACACGACGCTGCTGGGCCGCGATCCCGGCTACGGCCCGGCAATTCATCATGCGTTGACGCACTCGGACGCGGTGACCACCGTTTCAAAATTTTTGAAAACGGAGACGCAGCGCGTCCTTGGTTTCAAAGGGCGGATGGAAGTCATCCATAATTTTTTCACACCGCGCATTCCAAAGCGTTCGCGCGCCGAAGTGCGCCGCGAACTTGGTTTGAAAGATGAAGTGCTGTTATTTCACTCCTCGAATCTGCGCCCGCTGAAACGGATTGATCTGCTGCTCGAAACCGTCGCGCGCATCCGCCCGCGCGATTCTTTCAAGTTGCTTATTCTCGCCGGCGGAAGTTTCGCGCCATTTGCCGACGAAGTGCGCCGGCTGAAAATTGAAACCCGCATCATCGTCCGCGAAAACGTCAGCGACATTGAGGACTACTTGCAGGCCGCCGACCTCGGCCTGTTCACGTCGGACACGGAAAGTTTTTGTTTGAGTATTCTGGAGGCGATGTGCTTCGGTTGTCCGAGCGTCGCGCGCGCCGTCGGCGGGATTCCCGAAGTCATCACTGACCAAGTCACGGGGACGCTGGTGAATTCTGCGGATGCGAGTGTGCTGGCGCGAGCCGTGGAAAATTTGATCGCCAATCCATCCGTCCGGCGCGCTTACGGACTCGCCGCCCAGCAACGCGCGCGTAAAAACTTTTCCGCCGGCGCCAGCGTGCCGCGCTACGAAGCGCTGTATCAACGCGTCGGCGGCTGACGCGGATTCCTCATCACTCGTCATTTGTCACGGCAATTTCCGCACTTGAACGCCCGTCCCGTTTGGGCAATCCTCGCAGCCATGAATTCCCGTTGCCGTCCCATCACCCAAGTTATTTTTCCCCTATGAGCTTCAATTCCGTGAACGAACAGATTGGCCGCCAGCGCTGGACGATTTGCGCGCTGATTTTCGCGGCCACGACCATCAATTACCTGGATCGAAACGTCCTCGGCCTGCTGAAGCCCATGCTGACGGCGCATGGCGTGTTCGGCGAGGACAAGGCACAAGAGCTGAACTATTCGCGGGTGGTGATTTGTTTCCAGTTCGCCTACGCGACGGGCCTGCTCTTTGCGGGCAAGATCATTGACAAGGTTGGGACGAAGTCCGGTTACGCATGGGCCTTGATCGGCTGGAGCTTCGCCGCCATCGGTCATGCGTTCGGTCATCACACCTGGAGCTTTGGCTTCTGGCGCGCGGCGCTGGGCGTCACGGAAGCGGGTAATTTTCCCGCCGCCAACAAGGCCATCGCGGAATGGTTTCCTAAAAAGGAGCGCGCCTTCGCCACCGGCCTCTACAATTCCGGCGCGAATGTCGGAGCCATCGTCGCCCCGCTCACCGTGCCCTACATCGCCAGCGAGTGGGGTTGGGAATGGGCCTTCATCCTGACGGGCGTGGTCGGCTTCACCTGGCTGGCGTTCTGGTATCCGCTCTACGCCTCGCCCGCCGCCAAGTTGCAACGCGGAAAACTTTCGCAGGCGGAATATGATTTCATCCACAGCGACGTGGATGAACAGGAAGCCGAGCGCGCCGATGTCGCCAAAGTAAAAGTCTCGTGGTTCAAGCTCCTGACCTTCCGTCAGACGTGGGCGTTCGTCGTGGGAAAATTTCTGACTGACCCGATCTGGTGGTTCTTTCTGTTCTGGCTGCCTTCTTTCCTCAACGGCGAAAACGCCCGCAAGGTGAAGGAGTTTATGGCGGCTTTTCCGGCGGATGCAAACACGCTCAAGGTGAATGAGTATCTGGCCGCGCATCCAAACTATGCTGGCGATCTGTCCAAGATTGCGGGCGTTGAATTTCCCGGCGTCATCAGTTGGCAATTTGCCGTGGCGATAGTCTACTGCATCTCCACCGTCGGTTCGATTTCCGGCGGCTGGCTGCCGAAGAAATTGATCAACGGCGGCATGGACGCCAACAAGGCCCGCAAAACATCCATGTTCATCATCGCCTTGTTCCCGTTGACCGTGCTGCTCGCCTCCCGCCTCGGTGCCATCAACACCTGGTATGCCGTGTTCACCATTGCCATTGCCACCGCCGCGCACCAAGCGTGGTCGGCGAATATCTTCACGACGGTTTCCGATATGTTTCCAAAAAAAGTGGTCGCCTCGATCACCGGCATCGGCGGCATGGCCGGCTCGGTCGGCGGCATTTTGATCGCCTATCTCGCCGGCAAGATGCTGCAACACTTCAAAGACCTGGGCAGAATCGAAGTCGGCTACGGCATCATGTTCGTGATCTGCGGACTGGCCTACATCGTCGCTTGGACGCTGATGCACCTGCTCGTGCCGAAGTTTAAGAAAATTATTTTCCCAACAGAAACCACGCCTGACAATGTTGCTAACACAAAATCTCTCACTCGAACTATTGGAATAATTCTGCTGCTAGTTGGATTGGCTATCACTGCATATTTCTTTCTAGTATTCAGCACGTCTGTAGACAGCGCCTTAGGTAAGGTAAATAATCTTGGACTTATGGCAGATCGGCAGAATGGTATTTCGGTTGGTATCGGCCTTAGCATTGTTGGAGCAATTATCTTCGGCATCGGCGAGAGAAAAAACGATAAATAATCAAAAGCCCGTTGAAGCAAAACTTCAACGGGCTTTTTCTAAATTTTGTTTCCTTTGTTTCCTTCTGTTCGAAATCAAATCGTCTGGCTCAAGTAGCCGCCATCCACCCGGATGTCCGTGCCCGTGACAAACGAACTCGCCCCGTGTGACGCGAGGAAAACGCACGCGCCGACCAGCTCTTTCGATTCACCAAAACGATTCATCGGGGTGTGGCCCCAGATCGCCTTCGTGCGCGCCGTGGGTGAGCCATCGTCGTTGAAGAGCAGCTTGCGATTCTGCTCCGCCGGGAAAAATCCGGGCGTGATGGTGTTCACGCGCACGCCTTTCGTGGCCCACTCCCGTGCCAGAAATTGCGAGAGATTCAGCACCGCAGCTTTCGCAGCGGAATAACTCATCACACGCGACAGCGGCAGATGCGCCGACACGCTCGCGATGTTGATGATGCTGCCTTTGCCACGCTGACACATCCCCGGACCGAATTCCTGACACGGCAAGAATGCACCGCCGATATAATTCAAATCCAAATTCGCGTTGAGCGCTTCGAGCGAGATGTTCTCGAACGGATTTTCCGCCGTCACCGTGACCTTTGGATCATTGCCGCCGGCGGCATTCACGAGAATCGTCGGTGCGCCGAGCGCGGCTTCAATTTTCTTGTGCGCTTCCGCAAGACTGGCGCGCGAACTCGCGTCGCATCTGAAAAAAGCCGCGTTGCCACCGGCGTCCTTGATGGCTTTGAAGCGAGCTTGACCACGCTCTTCGTTGCGACCAAGCACGGCGACTTTCGCGCCTGCGGCGGCGAGGCCGTCAGCCAACGCACCGCCCAAAACGCCCGTCGCACCGATGACAATAGCGACTTCGCCTTTAAGAGAAAAAATTTCTGTAGATGTATTCATAATAATTTTGGTGGTAGGGCTGACCTGCCGGTCAGCCAAAAGGGCGGCGCAGCAGCACCGCCCTACCTTGGTTTAATTTTACCGCTGCACGCGGGCGCCGCCGCCGCCGATGGTTTTTTCCACTTCCTTGCGCGTGGCCATGCTCGTGTCGCCTGGCGTGGTCGAAGCCAATGCGCCATGAGCCGCACCATATTCAACCGCCTTCTGCGCGTCGTTGAATTCCATGAAACCGAATTGCACGCCGGACGCAAAGCTGTCGCCGCCGCCGACGCGGTCGAGGATTTCGAGACCGGGATACTGCTTGCTCTCGTGAAATTTGCCGGCGTGCCAG
>JANOBC010000033.1:0-37338 GCA_031411455.1 Limisphaerales bacterium | reverse complement strand
CGCTTCGTCACCAGCCGCGACCTGCAAGCCTACGGCGACGCGAAGGTTGTCAGCACGCGCGAACTGAACTGGGATTTATTTGAAATAACTTTGGATCGCCTGCCCGACGGTGGGGTGCGACCGGATTCTGGAATCTACAATCTCACCTGGCAGCCGAACCTCGTGATGCGCGGTTGCACCGTCCGCAACAATCGCGCCCGCACCATGCTCATCGCCACGGCGGGCGAGGTGCTCGTGGAGAAAAATACGTTCACGCACTCCTCGATGGCGGGAATTCAGTTCGAAGGCGACAACGGTTTCTGGTGGGAATCCGGCCCGACACGGTCAGTGGTTATCCGCAGCAATCTGTTCACGGATGTTTACGGTGCGGTGCTGCGCGTGGTGCCGACGATTGACGCAAAGCAGTTTCCCAACGCGCTCTATCACGGTGGAATTGTTTTTGAGAACAACACCATCAAGTCATTTCACCGCGCCGTCGTTGAGGCGATTGCGGTGGATGGATTGATCATTCGCGGCAACACCATCAGCCCGACCGAGACGTTCGGAAACACGGATGTGACCACGCCGTCATTTATTTTTTCATCGGGTCGTAACATCGTGATGGAAAACAACACCTACACCGGCCAGCCGCCGTTGCGGGTGCGGGCCGATACTTTGTCCGCGCAGCCTGTGATGCGAAACAACACCGGCATCATCGCCGCCGAGAAATAATTTCTGCCAAACTCAATTTGACCAATGAGAATAAAGCCGTTCAACATTTCACTTCTCGCGCTGGCGTTGCTTGCGTCGCTGGTCAGCCATGCAGGTGAAAGCTCTATCCGCCCCGTTGCGGGCAGTGTCTCGCCGCTCAAGCAATCCAAGAATTCAGTCCGCGTGGCCGTTGCACAGATGGCCATCAAACCGGACGCATTGAAGCCCGGTCAGGACACCGTGGACGCGTTGCTGCCGTGGATCAAACGTGCCGTCGCTGAAAAAGCTGACCTCGTAGTGTTCCCCGAGTATTTGCTCGGCGCGTTTCATCTGCCCGATTCGTTGACCGACAAATTGTGCGCGGTAGCCAAGACGAATAATTTGAGCATCATCGTCGGCGGCTGGGAATTTTTGCCCGGCGTTAAAATCTCGCATCCGCCCGCACCTGGCACTTACGCCAACTCCGTCCTCGTCATCAGCCGCGATGGAAAAGTTGCGGGCAAGCATCACAAGCTGCACGCCGCCGTCGGCTCTAGTTCTCCCTACAACTGGCCGCCCGATCCCGGCGAACGCGGCGAGCAGACGATGATTGCCGGCGATGAAAACGCCGTGGTGGATTTGGATTTTGGCCGCATCGGTTTGCTCACCTGCTACGACGGCTATTTTTTTGAGAGCTTTGAAATGGCCTCCTTGCGCGGTGCCGAAGTGCTGGTGTGGGTCAACTCGCGGCCCGGCATGGTGGAGCCGCACATCATCAAGGCCGCCAGTTTTCTTACCTGCACGCACGTAGTAGCCGTGAACCAATCCAGCGGCTGCGGTTCGGCGATTTGTCCGTATCCCGGCTGGGCTTTGTCCGCCGTCGCGGAAAAACTGGGCGAAGAAAAGTTGCTCGTAGCCGACCTGAACTTGGTGGAAATCCGGCAGCAGCGTTTGAACAACCGGATGTTCCATCAACGTCGCCCCGAAGCGTATCAACCGATCACACAATCGTGGCAACCGTGGACGGCGTATCCTGAATTGACGCCATACACACACACGAACAAATCCTCAACGTCCTTCGCCAAGCCATGAATTGTTTTATCCGACGACAATGGTTGCGCCCGTCGGCACTGGTTTGACGACAATCAGTGCTTTCGTGCGCGTGACCGAAGCACTTGCCGGTCAGGCGATGATTTCTTTAATCACTTTTGAAGAGCGCACACCGGTGAGTTTCTGATTTAATCCCTGGTAAGAATACGTCAGGTCGCGGTGTTCCAGTCCGAGCAGGTGCAGCAGCGTGGCATGCAAATCGCGGATTTGCACCGGTTCGCCGAGCGGATGGTAACCGATGGGATCGGTCTCGCCGAAGCTGAAGCCGCCTTTCACGCCACCACCCGCGAGCCAGATTGTGAACGCCGCCGGATGATGGTCGCGCCCGATGAACGCCATCTCCACACCACCGCGATTTTCCCGCATCGGCGTCCGTCCGAATTCACCGCCCCACACCACGAGCGTTTCGTCGAGCAACCCACGCACTTCGAGATCGGCCAGCAACGCGGCAATGGGCTGGTCAATCTCGCGGCACTTCGCGCTCAAGCCATCGGTCACGGACGTTTTCTTGTCCGTGCCGTGCGAGTCCCAACCCCAGTCGAACAATTGCACGAAGCGCACACCGCGTTCAGCAAGGCGGCGCGCGAGCAGGCAGTTGTTGGCAAAACTTTCCGTGCCGGGCTTTGTGCCGTAGAGCGCGTGCGTTTCGGCAGATTCCTTCGTGAGATCAAACGCGTCCGTCGCGCTGACCTGCATGCGGTAGGCAAGTTCGTATTGCGCGATGCGTGTGACGGTTTCGGGATCGCCGACGCGCTCGTAGGTTTTTTGGTTCAAGGCCGAGATCGCTTTCACGACGTCGCCGCGCAGTTCGCGGTCAATGCCCGGTGGATTGTCGAGATACAACACCGGATCGCCCTTCGAGCGACATTGCACGCCTTGATACACCGACGGCAGGAAGCCCGAACCCCAGAGCGATTTGCCACCATCAGGATTGTTGCCGCCGCTGAGGAGCACGATGTAGCCGGGCAGATTCTCGTTCACCGAACCGAGGCCGTAAGTCGTCCACGCGCCGAAACTCGCGTAACCGAGGTTCTGATTACCCGTGTGGACGAGCAGTTGGGCGGGAGCGTGATTGAACTGGTCTGTCTGCATCGAATGGATGAAGCAGAGTTTGTTGAAATGCTTTTCCAGAAACGGCAGCCGGTCGGTGACCCACAGGCCGGTCTTCGCCTCCTGATGAAACGGATGCACCGGGCCGAGCAATTTGGGCGTGCCGGTGATGAAGGCGAACCGTTGCCCGGCGAGAAATTCTTGAGGGCAATCCTTGCCATCGAGTTTCGCGAGTTCGGGCTTGGGCTGAAACATTTCAAACTGGCTGGGCGCGCCAGCCATGTGGAGGAAGATGACGCGCTTGGCCTTTGGCGCGAAATGCGGCGGCAACACTGCGAGCGGCTTGGAACTGTCGCGGCGCGGCACGGCACTGAACGCGGGCAAGCCCTGGCTCGTCAGCCAGAGCGCGCCCATGCCCGTGGCGCAATCGCGGAGAAAATGGCGGCGCGTAATTTGGTGCAGCGTGTCGCGTTCGAGATGGCGCAGGGTGGAATTCATTTGGTCAGCGAGGCGTCGAGGTTGAGTAGGGCGTTGGCGACGAGCGTGAGTGCGGCTTCGGTGGGCGAGCCGTTGAGTTGCTTAGCGAGATCAGGATGCGCGGTGTAGCGGGCAAGCGCGCTGCGCTGCAATTTCTCCAGCGTCCGCAGGTCATTCGCCGTCGGCGAGCGACCAGTCGCCAGTTCGTAGCCATGCGTGATTTGATTCCGCAAGTCGTCGCCCGCCTTGCGTTGCATCCGCGCGGCCAGCGCCACGGCACATTCCACATAAACCGGGTCATTCAACGTCACGAGCGCCTGCAACGGTGTGTTGGTCTTGATGCGGCGCGTCAGGCAGACTTCGCGACTAGGCGAGTCGAACGTGGCGGCGCTGGGATAGCCGGTGGTCCGGCGGATGAAGGTGTAGAGCGCGCGGCGATGTTGGTCTTCGCCGGGCGAAGTTTCCCACTTCACCTTACTGTAGATTACGTCCCAAATCCCGTCAGGTTGGAGCGGCATCACGGGCGGGCCAAACATTTTGTCGGAGAGCAAACCGGAAACCGCCAGTGCTTGATCGCGCACCATCTCCGCGCTCAAGCGGCTGCGCGGTCCGCGGGCGAGCAGCCGGTTGCGCGGGTCGCGCGCCACGAGGTCGGGTGTAGATCGCGCATCCTGGCGATACGTGGCGGACAACATGATTTCGCGCAGCAGTTTTTTCACGCTCCAGCCAAGATCGTTCTGAAAGCGCAGCGCGAGGTGATCGAGCAACGCCTGATTCGACGGCGGCTGGCCGGAACTGCCGAAGTCCTCAACTGTCTCCACGAGACCGATGCCAAATAGTTCGCTCCACAGGCGATTGACCGTGACGCGCGCAGTGAGCGGGTTCGCGGGCGAGACGAGCCACTGTGCGAGCGCGAGGCGGTTGCTGAGAGTTCCATCGGAATCCGGGCTGAAAACTTTTGGCACGCCGGGCTGAACGACTTCGCCTTTGGCCAGCCAGTTGCCGCGCGCAAAAGTTGCCGTGGCTCGCCGGAAAAGTTCAGGTTGTTCACGCATCACGGGCAGGTTGACGCTCGGAATTGCGGCCCGCAGCTTTTGCAGTCCGGCGATTTCGTCACGCCGCGCCATGAAGCCGGGACTCCCGCTGAACTCAATCCAATCGTTCGCCGCCGTCACGGACAACCGCAGCCGGCGCGTGACCAGTGCGCTCATGTCCTTCGCGCCGAATTCGTGGGCGATGGTGATTTGCAACGTGGCACCGGCGGGCAGCGCGGTGGTTTGTGCGGGAACGAACACGGCGCGGCGCGGTTGCGTGAGCCGGGGATACGCACCCCATCCAGATTTGTCGTCGCGCACAGAGTCATCGCTGTCCTGAAACGGCTCGGGTTCATCGCCGAAGCAGTGGGCGAGTTTGATTTCGTCGTTGTTCGTGTTGGAATTCGTGACGATGGCGAGGCGCAGTTGCGAGATGACGAAGCCAATCTCCGGCGTGAGCCTCGCGGCGTCTGGATTCTCGGGCAACACTTCGATTTGCAGCGCTCCAAGATTCGTGATGCCTGCGGGCAACGGTGCTTCGATGGTGAATTGCGAGTGATGCGCCACCGTGCCGACGGTGCAGACTTCCGACGTGCCGTTGGTCTGTATGGCTAGTTTCGTGCCTTTGGTTGCCGTTGCTTTGTCCGGCAGGAGCGGCTGCCAATTCAGGTTGCGCGCGGCAAGGTTGGTGAGTGCCGCAAATTCCTCCAGATGCTTTGCGGAGATGGCGGCATCAAGTTTTCGTGCTTCGGCAAACGAGACTTCGTTTGTCGGCACCTGCACCACGGGCGTTTCATCCGCCAGATCCCAGTCGCGCGTGGTGTTGAACAGCGCGAAGGAACGGTAGAACTCGTCGTGTTTGATCGGCTCATACGGATGCGAGTGGCATTGCACGCAACGCATCGTGGTCCCCTGCCAGACTTCCCAAGTGGTGCTGACGCGGTCAATCACCGCTGCTACGCGAAACTCTTCGTCGTCCGTGCCACCCTCGGTGTTGACCTGCGTGTTGCGATGAAACGTCGTGGCAATCTGATCTGCCATCGTGGCGTCCGGCAACAGATCACCGGCGAGCTGCTTGATCGTGAACTGGTCAAATGGCAGGTCATCGTTCAATGCGCGTATGACCCAGTCGCGGTAGGGCCACACGGTGCGGAGAGGATCTTTCTCGTAGCCCATCGAATCTGCGTGGCGCGCGGCGTCCAGCCACGGCGACGCCCAGCGTTCGCCGAAGCGAGGCGAGGCGAGCAGGCGATCCACAACCTTTTCGCTGGCGTCGCGCGACTTGTCATCGGCGAAGTTTTTAATTTCTTCTGGCGTAGGCGGCAGCCCGGTCAAGTCGAAGCTCACGCGACGCAGCCACTGCGCGCGGTCGGCCTCGGGCGAAGGCTTGAGCTTTTCAGCATCCAGTTTCGCCAGCACAAATGCATCCAGCGGCTGGCGAATCCATCTGGGTTTGGAAACCTTTGGTGGCGCAGGCTCGACGGGTTTTATCCAGGCCCAATGTTCCTTCCACTTCGCCCCCTGTTGAATCCATGTGCGCAACTGGCCGATGTCGTGTTCGGAAAGTTTTCCCGCGTGATCGGCGGGCGGCATCCGATCGTCTTCGTTGTCAGTCGTGACGCGGCGGATCAGCTCGGAGTTTTCCGGGTCGCCGGGGTGGATGGGTTTGTCATCATTTGCATCCTGCGCGACCACGACCTCGCGGTAGATGAAGGAAATTTTTCCGGCGCGTTTCACGCCGCCGTGGCAGCCGACACAGTTCTTGTTGAAGATGGGCCGGATGTCGTGCGAAAAATCAATCGGCGGAGCGGTCTTCGGGTCCAACGCCAACGCCGCCGCAGACGCGCAGAGCCATCCAATCCAAACGATAAACTGGATGGAGCAGCGCGGACTCATTCTGGAATAATCATAGATTACACCAACCCATAGCAAGCCGATGAAGTGCGCGCAAGAGCGGCTGGGCTACCCCAATTTGGGTGGGTGTTCTTTTACCGACTTTCGGCTAGGATAGCCTATTCGCACATGAGATTAATATTTACCTCGCACATCCGGTGGCATTCGATTCTTTTCACTCTCTTTACCCTCGCGGCCAGTGCGGTCGCGGCGACTGTTGCCGCCTCGGCGCCGGCCAAAACATCGGCCACAATCAAATACACATGACGACCGCTCGTCTCCTGATAAGAAAAAATATTTTAGCTTACTGAAAATGAAAATCACTGACATCAAACTCTACACGGTCAAATCCGGCGACACCGGCGCACGCGGCGCGGCGATGGGCGAGTCCCAATACTGGGGCGGCGGCTGGCAGGCGCAGACGCTCATCTCCAATCCCATGTCCGTCCATCCGAAATACTCCCGCATCCGTTCGCTGTGGATGGGCGGCGGGCAAGACCCGTTTGTCATTGAAATTTTCACCGACGAAGGCGTCAGTGGATTTTGCGCGAACTACGGCGGCGGTGAATTTGCCTGTGCCATCATCGAAAAACATTTCAAGCGCTTTCTCATCGGCCAAGACCCGTTCAACATCGAGCTCATCTGGGATCAGATGAATCGTTCCACCATGCCTTACGGACTTGGCGGCGTCACGAGTATGGCGATGGCCGGCGTGGACATCGCGCTCTACGATTTGGTGGCCAAGGCGCAAAAACTTCCCGTCTATAAAATCCTCGGTGGCCAGACCAAGGAATCCATTCCGTGCTACGTCACCATTCATCCTGACTTTGTGGACTCATGGCGCGACCGTGGATTTCTCGGCGTAAAAATCGCCGCGCCATGGGGTGTTGAAAGCGGACGCGAGGGCATCAAGAAGATGGAAAAGCTCGTCGGCAAACTCCGCAAAGACCTCGGCGACGAAATGGAGATCATGATTGATTGCTATCTCTCGTGGGACATTGAATTCGCCACGCGCGTTGCCGAACGCGTCCGCGATTTCGACGTAAAGTGGTTTGAAGACCCGTTGCAAAACGGCTGGGCCACCGAGAGCAACCGCCGGTTGCGGGACAACATTTCGCCGATTCTGCTCGCGACCGGCAATCTGGAATATCACCCGAAAGCCTTTCACGACATCATCCACAACCACGCTACGGACATCATCCAACCCGAGCTGCAATGGATGGGCGGCATCACGCCCGGGCGTTGGGTGGCGGCGATGGCGAAGCCTTACGACATGCCGGTGATTCCCCACGGCGCGAGCGTTTATAACTATCACTTCGTCATGGCGAACATGAATTCGCCCTACGCCGAATATCTTTCCGTCGGCAAAGGCGACGCCATCCAGCCCATCTTCGCCGTGCTCGAAGGCGAGCCGCTGCCCGTGAACGGCAAGGTCACGCTCGATCCCAACAAGCCCGGCTTCGGCGTGGAGTTGAAGCGCGAACTGCTCGCGCCGTTCAAATCGTGAACGCTGGGAAAACAATTCGCTGCGGCATCATCGGCGCGGGCTGGTGGGCGACATCCGCCCACATCCCCGCGTTGAAAAATCATCCCGGCGCGGAACTCCTCGCCGTGCAGAGCCGTGAACGTGCGAAGGCGGAAAAGATCGCACGCGACTTCGGCGCAAAACACGCCTGCACTGGCGTCGAGGAATTGCTCGACGTTCCTGGCCTGGAGGCCGTCATCGTTTCTTCGACGCCCAATGTGCATTTCGCCCAAGCGAAAGCTGCGCTGCAACGCGGCCTGCACGTTCTGATTGAAAAGCCAATGACCTTCACCGCCGCCGAAGCACGCGAGTTGGTGAAGATTGCAACGCAGAAAAAATTGCAGTTGCTCATCAGTTGCCCGTGGCATTTCACGCGGCACGGAATCGAGGCGCGACGACTGATCACCTCTGGCACGTTGGGCGAGATCAAAATGATTTCCGTGCTGATGACCAACCCGATTGACAAACTGCTGCGCGGCGAAAACACCTCGCCCACGCACGGTCTGGCCAACGTCTATGTCGAGCCGCGCCACGGTTCTTACAACGACCCGGCCATCGCGGGCGGCGGGCAAATCTATTGTCAGGTTTCCCACGCCGCGGCCTATCTCACGTTCCTCACCGGCCTGCGCGCGGCGCAAGTTTTTGCCCACTTCGACCGCGACGGTTCGCCGAACGACATCTACAACGCGCTGACCGTGAAACTCGAAAACGGCGCGCTCGTCTCGCTCGCCAGCACCGCCGCGACGCCGCTCGCCGAGCGCACCTACGAAGTTCGCGTCTTCGGCAGCAAAGCGATTCTGCAACTCGAACTTTGGCGCGGCACGATGACGCTGATTGATTTCGCCAGCCAGCGAACCGAGTATCCGCCGCTCGCCGAGATTGAAATTTATCCGAGCCAGTCGCCTGCCGTGAATTTCATCGAAGCCATTCTCGGTAACGCTGCGAACGGTTCGCCCGGCGAACTCGGTCTGGCCTCGATGGAAATCATCGAAGCCGCCTGCCAGTCCGCGAGTAGCGGCAAGAACATCACTATTCGGCCAAGCGCATGAGCCAGCCCATCCAACTCACCGGCATTGCGTGGGATCACAGCCGCGCGTTCCCGCCGCTCGTCGCCACCGCGCAACGCTATGAGGAGACGCATCGCGGCGTCCGCATCCACTGGCAGAAGCGCACGCTCGACGAATTTGGCCACGCGCCGATTGACGAGCTGGCAAAAAAGTTTGATCTCATCGTCATTGACCATCCGTGGGCGGGATTTTGTTTTGAGAACAATCTCGTGCTCGACCTCGCGCAAATCGCACCCGCTGCCGCGCTGACGGAACTGAAACAAAACTCCATCGGGCCGAGCTTCGAAAGCTATCTCTACCAAAATAAATTGCTCGCGTTGCCGATTGACGCGGCCACGCCCGCGCCAAGCTGGCGCGCGGATTTGCTTGAGCTCGCCAACGCCCAACCGCCGCAGACATGGGCGGAAGCAGTCGCGTTAGCACAGCGCAAACTCGCCGTGATTCCCGGCTTCAATGCGGATTTGTTTCTGCACTTCGTCATGTTGGTGAAAGCGCTTGGCGCAGAACCCGGCGCTGACCACGAAAAATTTGCGCGCCGCGAAATCATGCAGCGCGCCGCCGAGCTGCTGCGCGAGCTAACCGAGCCGATGTCACGAGAAATTTTCGAGCTGAACCCGATACTCGTCGCCGAGCGCATGACGACGACGGATGATTTTGCGTGGAACGCCTTTGCCTACACTTACAACAATTACGCGCGGCCAAATTTTGCGCCCATGCCGCTGCGTTTCGGAAATTTGCTTTCGCTCGAAGTCGGCGGAGCACGCTTGCGAAGCGTTCTCGGCGGCACGGGCATTGCCATTTCCGCAAATTGCAAAAATATTTCCGCCGCGCTCGACTACGCGCTGTTCGTCGCCAGCGGCAACACTCAAAAAGGAATTTACGTTCACGCGGGCGGGCAGCCGTCACACCGCGCGGCGTGGAGCGACCCGCTCGCAGACACGTTATGCGGCGGATTTTTCAGCGGCACACAGCTCACGCAATCCGAAGCGATAGTGCGTCCGCGTTACAGCGGCTACGTCGCGCTACAAACTGACGGCGGCAAGGCGTTGCAGGAATTTTTGCGCGACGGTCACAGTCTGGCGGCGACGCTGGACAAGCTCGATGAACTTTACCGCGCGTCGCGCACGCGCGGCGGAAAAGATTTTCAAACCAACTGACGCCATGAAATTTTCCTGCGCTGATTTCACGTTTCCGCTGCTGCCGCATGACGGCGCGTTGCAACTGATCAAGCTGCTCGGCATCAACGCGGTTGACCTCGGTTTTTTCTCTGGTCGTTCGCACCTGCAACCGGAGCACGTTCAAGGCAACCTCTTGGGCGCGGCGAAAAAATTTCGCTCACGACTGGACGAACTCGGCCTCGAACTCGCCGACGTTTTTTTGCAAACGAGCGAGCATCCGGCGGGGTTGCCAGCCAATCATCCTGACCGGGCCGTGCGGGAAAAGACGCGCGAATTCATGAAGCTGGCGATTGAGTTCGCGGTCAACGCGGGCAGCCGCCACCTCACGGGATTGCCCGGCGTTTCTCATACGGGCGTCAGCGACGGTGATTCGTTGCACCGCGCGGCGGAGGAATCTTCGTGGCGCGTGGCGGAAGCGGCGAAGGCAGGATTAGTTTATTCCATCGAGCCGCACGTCGGTTCGATTTGTCCGTCGCCGGAAACGACGCTGGAATTTCTCCGGCAGTCGCCGCACGTCACGTTGACGCTCGACTACGGGCATTTCATTTACCAGGGCATGAGCAATGAGTCCGTTCATCCGCTGCTGCCGCACGCGTCTCATTTTCACGCGCGCGGCGGAGCGCCCCGGCAGTTGCAATCCACGGTGAAGGACAACACGATTGATTTCGCCGCCATTCTCCGCGAACTCAAGCGCCTGAACTATCGGGGCTACGTCTGCCTCGAATACGTCTGGATGGATTGGGAAGGCTGCAACCGCACGGACAATGTCGCCGAGACGCTGCTGCTGAAAGAGCAGTTGTCCAAGTTGATTTAATACAATTATGAAACTGATTCGTTTTGGAAATTACAAAAAGGAAAAACCCGGCTTGCTGGACAAGCACGGCAAACGCCGCGATTGCTCGGCGCACGTCGCGGACTTCAACGCCGACTTCTTCGCCAATGGCGGACTGGCGGAACTGCGCGCACTGAATCCAGAATCGTTGCCGGAAGTTTCGACGGATGTGCGCTGGGGATCGCCCGTCGCGCGCCCGGGCAAGGTGATTTGCATCGGGCTAAATTATCGCGACCACGCTGCCGAGTCCGGCATGGAAGTGCCGAAAGAGCCGATTGTGTTTTTCAAAGCGCCCAACACAGTCGTCGGGCCTTACGACGAAGTGCTGATCCCGCGCGGCAGCGAGCAGACGGATTGGGAGGTGGAATTGTGCATCGTCATCGGCAGCGAGGCGCGTTATCTCGAATCGCGCGCAGCAGCGCTCAAGTGTATCGCGGGCTACTGCGTGGCGAATGACGTTTCAGAGCGGCACTTTCAATTGCATCGCGGCGGCCAATGGGTGAAAGGCAAATCCTGCGACACCTTCAACCCGCTCGGCCCGTGGCTCGCTACCGCCGATGAAATAGCCGACGTGAATGATCTTGCGATGACGCTCGACGTGAACGGCCAGCGCCGTCAGACGGGCAATACGCGCACGATGATTTTTCCCGTGGACGAAATCGTGCGCTACCTCTCGCACTTCATGACGCTCGAACCGGGCGACATCATCAATACTGGCACGCCGCCCGGCGTCGGGCTGGGATTGAAGCCGCCCGTCTATCTCAAGTGCGGCGACGTGATGGAACTCGCCATCGCCGGTCTGGGTTCACAACGCCAAACCTGCGGACAAGCCTGAACACTATGAACATTCCAAATCGTTTCAAAAATAAAACGGCCATCGTCACCGGCGGCGCACAGGGCATTGGCCGCGCCATTGTTGAACGCCTCGCCGCCGAAGGCGCGCATGTTGGCATCCTGGATCGCGACGCCGCACTAGCCGAAGCCACGACGAAAGAATTATTCGCTCGGGGAAATTCTGTCGAAGCGTTGCCGTGCGACATCACTTCCGACGCTGGTGTGCGCGAAGTTTTTTCCGCGTTCGCCACGAAACACAAGCAGTTGGACGTGCTCGTTCACGCGGCGGGAATCGTCGGTCCGACGGGCGTCAAGGCGGATGAAGTGGCCACCGAAGATTTCATTAAGGTTTGCACGGTGAACCTCGTCGGCAGTTTCATCGTCACCAAGCACGCGCTCACGCACATGAAGCCGCGCGGCAGCGGACGCATCCTGCTCATCGCATCCATCGCGGGCAAGGAAGGCAACGCCGGCATGGCGTGTTATTCCGCGTCCAAGGCGGGCGTCATTGGTTTGGTCAAGGCGGTGGGAAAAGAATTTGCCGAGAGCGACATTACGATCAACGCGCTCGCACCCGCGACGATTCGCACGGAAATGGTCGCCGCGATGCCGGAACAACAGGTGAAATACATGACGGACAAGATTCCCAAAAAACGCTGCGGCACGGTGGCCGAAGCTGCGGCATTGGCGTGCTGGATTGTTTCGGACGAAGCGAGTTTCAACACCGGTTTCACGTTTGATCTGACCGGCGGACGGGCGGTATATTGAAAGTTATTCCATTGCTGCTTTAACTGCGGCCTCTTCCGTTGCCACACTTTGCGAAGCGATGCGATTTCCCAGCGCGATGACATAAGTCGAGCCGACGAGAATCGCCAGCGACAGCGCGACGAGTAGCGCGGTGCGGCGGCTAACTTGATTCCATTCCTTCGCCGCGATGCCGCAGAGCGTGCTGAACACAATTACGAAGGCCAGATGAATGGACCAACTTGTGAAGTCGTAGCGGCCCATGAAGGTTGTGCCCATGCCGTAGAGCATGAAGCCCACATACCAAATCGCACCCGCGACGCTCGCCCAGAAATAATTCCGGCCCAGGCTCACCTCGGAGTTTTGCATCGCCGCCGCGTCGCCATTCCAATCGCTGCGCGTGGTGCGATTGCGCCCGGCGAAATCGCCCCAAGAACGATTGCGCAAACCGAGATAGAGACACCAAATGGCATTCACCAAAAATCCGCCGGCCATCACCACCACGAACACTGGGCCGTTTTTGAACATGGACGGCGCGCCGTTTTTGAACGCGAGTTCCGCGATGGGTTGCCCTGCTTGGATGCCGAACGCAAACCCAGAACTCATGATGCCGGAGAACGTGGCGACGATGAAACCCAGCGCCAGCGTTGAGCGAGTGCCGTTCGCAACCCGATGCGCCGCGCGTTCGCGGTCACGACGAATTCCCGCCAGACCGCACAGCGCAATGCCGCCGAGGCACGTCAACACGCCGAGCAGCACGATGCGTCCTCCGAAATTTCCGGTGAGGCTCGCAAACTGTCCCATGAAAAGCGGCGGCACGAGCGTGCCGAGCGCGACGGTGTAGCCGAGCGCGACCGCCTGTCCCAACGACATGCCGAGATAGCGCATGCTCAATCCAAACGTCAGACTGCCGCAACCCCACATCGCGCCGAACAAAAACGTGAACCCGATGGTGCGCCATTCAGCTTGCGCCAGCGCCGTCAGCGGATGCGAGCCGGTCAGCCACGCCACCAGCCACGGCATGACCAGCCACGCGGCGAGTCCTTGCGCGAGCCACGCGGATTCCCACGCCCAGGCACGAACTTTTTTCAGCGGCGCGTAAAACGATCCGTGCGCCACACCGCCCGCCGCGTGCAGGCCAACTCCGACGAATGGATTGTCAGTCATAAACTATTTTTGAAATTACAGAATGTGCAGCAGCCGTTCGCTCAACAGATCGAGATACGCAGACGCATCCGCGTCAAGCTCCACCGTCACGGAACGAACGTGGGCATTCTTCAAAACGCCGCGCCGGACGAGCACGCGCTTCTCGGCGTGATGAAATTGCTCGAAGGTTTGCAGAGAGAATTGCAAGTAAGGCGACAGTTCAGCGAACAGTTGCAGCGCGCGGCTTTTGTCACCCGCTTGAAGAAGATTCCAGATGCGAACAAACACATCTGCGAGCGCGAGTCCCGGCATGAGGCCCGCCAAACCTGCGCCGTGCAATTGCATCGCATAGCTGCCGCCCCAACCGCTCAACACGCCGACGCGCCTGCCAGTTTCGTTTGTGATAGCGCGAATGGTTTCACCGATGCCGGGATCTTCCAATTTGGTCATGCGGAAATTCGCGCAATGCTGGTGCAGCGCGATGAAGAACTTGGCGTCCGCCGTGCGTCCGCCGGGATTCCAGTCTTGCACGATCACGGGCAAATCCGTCGCGTCGCAAACCCGGCGCGCGTAGTCAAGCAACTGACTTTCGCTCGAAGCAAACGCGCGCGGCAACGCCGTGGACACCGCTGATGCACCGAGCGTTTTCGCTTCCGCCGCGAGACGTGAGGCGAGTCGCGGCGTGGGGTGATTGCATTGCACGACGACGCGGAGATTTTTTCCAGATGCACGGGCAAGGACGGTTTCGATGACGCGCTGCCGTTCGCCGCCATCCAGTTTGTAAAACTCGCTGCCGAACGCGGGCGTCACGACCGTCTTCACGCCGCTCGCAGCGGCAAAATCCACCAAGCCGCTCAACGCGGCGCAGTCCACTTCATCCTGCGACGTGAAAGGCGTGGGCAGCACCGGCAGCACGCCGGTGAGCCAAGCGGGAATCACGCCGCCAGATTTCACGTCACTCATTGACCCACCTCAATTTTTCGACGGCCTCGTGATTGACCTCGATGCCGAGGCCCGGTTTGTCGCTGGCCGGAAGCTGGCCGTCCACCGCCGTTGGTTCGCCGGTGAAAACTTTCCAGAACAATTCGTTGCCGGTGTCCGGTTCGACGTTCGGAAAATATTCCACGAGCGGACAATTCGGTTGCGAGAGGATGACGTGGAAATTATGCGCCTCGTTCGAGTGCGGATAGATCGGCAATCCCGCCGCCTCGGCGAGCGCGCAGATTTTTTTCATCTCGGTGATTCCGCCGACGCGGTTGGCGTCCGGTTGCAAAATATCCGCCGCGCCGATTTCAATGAGATGCTGGAAGCCTTGCTTGGTGTATTCGTGTTCGCCGCAGGAAATCAGCGTCTGACTTTTGGCGCGCAACTTGACGTAGCTCGCGAGGTCGTCGGGCAGAAACGGTTCTTCGATCCACGCGAGCCGATAAGGACGCAAGCGTCGTTCCATTTCCACCGCGTAGCCGTAATCCCAGCCCATGTAGGCATCGGCGGCGAGTTCAATGTCGTCCCCCACAGCAGCGCGCACGGTGCGGACCAATTCGACATTTCGATTCATGCCTTCCACGCCGTCAGCAGGCGAAAAACCGAAGCGCTGTTTCAATACACGAAAACCTTGCTTCACATAGCTGCGCGCTTCCTCGGCGAGCGCGTCCAAATCTTCCAGTGCATAGAGGCGACTGCAATAGGCGGGGACGCGATCGCGCGTTTTGCCGCCGAGCAAATTATAGACGGGCTGGTTGAGCAGCTTGCCTTTCAAATCCCAGCACGCGATGTCAATTGCGCTCAAGGCGGACAACGCCACGCCACGCCGCCCAAACCGCACAGTCGCGCGATAGAGTTTGTCCCAGAGCAATTCAGTTTCAAACACGCTGTGACCAACGGCGAGCGGTCTGAGGTAAGTCTCGACAATGTTCGTTCCCGACGCCGTGAAGCCGCCAATCGTGCCGTAACCAAGTTGCCCGCCATGCGTTTCCACTTCCACGAGCGTCAAGGCGACCGGCCCGAACCATTGCGCGTCGCGGGAATGGGCGTCGTGCTTGAAGCGGCTCGTAGGCGTGCAGAGATTTCGTTTGAGCGTGTCGGGCGTGCGCGAAAATTTCAGGTCGGTGGCGCGGATGTATTTGATGATGTCGTGGCTTGGGGTCATGCGATGAGTCCGTTGGGAAAGCGGGTTTGGACGAGCGGATCGTAGAGCGGCACGAACAAATCCGCGCGGCGGCGGATGTCGGCATACGCGGCGTGCGCTTCGATAATGCTTTCGGCGATGCCGAGCGGCTTGCCTTGTTCGACGTTCGCGTAGTGAAACGCGCAGTCGCTCAACATCACGAGCCCGCGCGCGGTCTGCACTTCGACGAGCATGGACGAACGATGATGCACACCGACCCAGCGACAGGTGAGGCCGGGGAGAATTTCTTCCGCGTCATCCATCAAATGAAGATTTGCGTGGTTCTCAAACATCAGCCAACGCAAGTGTTCATCGCTGATGCAGCCTTGCCGCCCGACATGATGCGGATACGTCGGCGCGATGAGGTCCTCCAGCCAGCCGCGCCGGGAGAAACAGAATTTCGCGTTCGGGAAAAGATGCAGGCAGCCGGTGGCGTAAAGTTGAATCGGCGTGACGACGACGTGCGTGACCTGCTTTGGATCAACGCCGATGCCCGCGAGCAATTGCTCCGTGCGCCAAGCGTCAGGCCGCTGAAGCGTGCCGCGCGGGCCGAGAAAATCGCTCCATGCTTTCGTGAGCGCGGCTACGTCGTCGGGGAAACCAGTGTTGACGAGAATAGTTTTTCCGCCGCCGCGAATCACGGCCATCTGGAATTGCAGCCGCGTCCAGTCGGCGAAACCTTCCATCCAATAAACCTCCGGCCACGGCACTTCGATTTCCGCCGTCCGCAACATTTGAATCGTGAACATAATGGGATTCCTTGAAGTTGTATTTGCGTCAGAGATGTTTCACCAGTTCGCCGCCATCCACGAGAATCGAAGCGCCGGTGATGTAACGCGCCTCGGGCCGCGCGAGAAAAGCTACGAGTCCAGCCACGTCGTTCGGCATCCCGATGTAACCGACGCACGTCTGCCGCTCCAAGTTCGTGCGGTTCGTGCCGGTGGCGAGATAGTCGGCATTGATCGGCGTCTCAATCGTGCCGGGCAAAATGGAATTGCAGGTGATGCCATGCTGACCGAGGCAAACGGCAAACGCGTTCATCATGGAAATCTGCCCGCCCTTGGTCGGACAATAATGCGTCTGCACCGTGCCGCCCTTGATCGCGGAAATGGAACTGATTGCTAGGATGCGCCCGGCGATTTTTGTTTCGATCATCAGCTTGGCCGCCGCCTGCGTGCAAAAGTAACCGGCGCGCAAATTCGTGGAATGGGTCTGATTCCAGATTTCTTCCGTGACCTCGTGCCACTCGTGAAACGGACAAATGCCGGCGTTGTTCACCAGCACATCAATCCGCCCATAACGCTCACGGATTTCCGCAAAGAGCCGGCGGATTTCACTGACCTCGGAGACATCGCCAATCGCGAGCTCCGCCTGATGCCCAGCAGCGCGAATGGCGTCGCGCGTGCGAATCGCTCCGGCATTTTCCGAGCGGGCATTAATGAGAGCGAGGAAGCCTTCCGCCGCGAGCCGTTCGGCAATGGCCGCACCAATGCCGCTGGATGATCCCGTAATCAAGGCAACCGGCGCGGTGGAGCGACTCATGGCAAAATAATTTTGACGTAATCCAATGGGTATGAGTCATGAAGATGGCGACGACCGCCAAAATTTCCAATACCCCCAAACTGGGGTAGGATGGTCTAATTGGCTCTAGTCGTCGCCGACATTTGAAGGCGGGAGTTGGCCCGCAACAATTTTTACAGCAAGCCGACAGCCGTTAAACACTTGAGCAACGCCACCGGAAACTACTTTAGAATCATTTCTCGGGAGCGTCTGTGCGGAACGGTTCCGCCGGCAGACCGGCAGCATTGAAAAGATTCGGTTGCGCGGTTTCCGCCCACGCGAAACGCACGGCCACCGGCTGCTCGATTCCAGCAGCAGAAACCTCCACGGTATCGCCCACGATTTTTGCCTCGGCAGAAATAAATTTTCCATCCGCACCCGCCAGCGTGAACCACGTCAGTGGTTGACCATCCTTGCTCACGAGTCCGCCGTGCGCGTGGTCAAATTTCACGATGGCTTTGTCATTGGCGAATTTCACGCGGCGGAAAACCGGGCCAGAGCTGACCACTTTTTCACCATAAGTTTTTCCCAAAGCCAGCAGCGCGAGCCGGTGCCCCACGTCCGCCTTGTTGCGCGGATGGATGTCGTTCAAGTCATCCACAAGGTCGGTGGTCACGACCATGCCGGTATTTTTATTCTGCCGCGCGGCGCGAGCTTGCAGCGCCCAAAATTCCGCAAGTTGCTCCGGCGAATTCGCCCGGTGGATTTTCGCGCCGTAGTATTTGAACGGCGCGATCTGCACGAAGTAAAACGGAAACACACCCTCGCCCCAAACCGTGCGCCAGCCGCCGATGAGCGCGGCCATCTTGTCGGCGTAATCGCGGTAATCATTGTCGGCGTTCGTGCCTATCAAGTTGGATTCGCCTTGATACCACAGCGCGCCACGCATGGCGAAGCCGGCGATGGGCGCGATCATGGCATTGTAAATTGCCAGCGGACGCGTGTTGGAAAGTTTGTTAGTCGAGAGGACGGTCACGGCAAATTTCTTCTGCGATGCGACTTTTTCAAATCCCACCGGCGGCGTCCACGGCTCGATGCGTGTGCCGCCCCAGGAAGATTCGACGAGGCCAACCGGCACGCTCAAGTTCGTGTGAATCTCGCGCCCGAAGAAATACGCGGCGGCGGAAAAGCTGATTGAGTCGAGCGCGTTGGAACTACATTCCTGCCAGCGGACAAACTTCGTCAAATCTTTCTGCGGCGCGGCGGCGAGATTTTTTTCAATCTTGAAAATGCGGATGCCCGGATAGTTTGCCGCCGCGAGTTCCTGCTCCGCATTGAACGTCGGCTTTTGTCCCGGCTGTTTGCCGATGGGCTTCTCCATGTTCGACTGGCCAGACGCCAGCCACACTTCGCCGACGAGGATGTTCGTGAACGTCTTTGTCTCGCCAGATTCAATCACGAGCGTCTGCGGCTCAAACGTGCCTTTCAATTTACCCAGCTTCACCAGCCATTTGCCGTCCGCATCGGCGCGGGTGAATTTTGTCTGCCCGGCAAATTTCACCGTGACCGGCGCGCCCGGTTCGCTCCAACCCCACACCGGCACACGCATCTGCTGCTGCAAAACCATGTTGTCGCCAAAGATGGCGGCCGGTTTCAATTCGGCGCGGGCAGAAAAACTAAAAGTAAAAGCGACGACGGTCAGCGTGGAAAAAAGTTTAGTGGATTGCATCCGCCCATTTTGCGGAGTCGCGACGGCATGGCAAAACTATTTTGCGCTGGCGACCGCATTTGCTACGCTCCGCCGATGCGAATTTTGTTCCTCCTCTGCGGAGTCCTGACAGCGCTGGCGGCGACCGGTGCCGAAGTGCGTTTTAATTTTGGCGACTACGCCGAGGGTTCTTCGCCGACCAACTTTCACGCCGTGCTCTACGGTGGCGGCGCAGCCGGCAGTTGGAAAATTATCACCGCCGATGTGCCGTCGTCCTTCGGCGCATTCGCCGGCGCCGCGCCAGTGGTGAATCGCGCCCGCGTGCTCGCGCAGACGAGCGAGGACATGACGGATGAACGCTTCCCGATGTTTATTTACGACGGCGATATTTTTCGCGACTTCAAGTTCAACGCCAAGTTCAAGATCGTCAACGGCATCACCGAGCAGATGGCCGGGCTGGTGTTTCGCTTTCAGAACAGCTCCAATTTCTACGTCGCGCGCGTCAGCGTCACCGGCCGCAACGTCCGTTTCTACAAGGTCGTCAATGGTGTCCGCTCCGCACCCATCGGCCCGACGCTCGCCGTTCCCGCCGGCGAATGGCACAAGCTCAGTGTCGCGTGCGAAGGCAATAAGATTAATATTTTTCTCGATGACAAACCCGTGATGCCCACGCTGGGTGACAACACGTTTATCGAAGGCAAGGTTGGCTTCTGGACCAAATCGGATTCCGTCAGCTATTTCGCCGACGGAGAAATCGCCTTCACCCCGCGCATCCCGGCGGCGCAGCAAGCCATTAATTCGGTGATGAAAAAAGAAAAGCGCCTCGTCGGCCTGCGCCTCTACACGCTCCAGCCGGACGGCACCACCCGCATCATCGCCAGCAAGGAGCAATCTGAAATTGGTCAGAGCGGTGGCGATTCTGAACTGACCGCTATCAAGGAAGGAACCGTATTTTATGGCCGCGCCCACGGCATCAACGAAGTCACCCTGCCCTTGCGCGACCGCAATGGCGAAAACATCGCCGCCCTGCGAGTGCGCTCTAATTCCTTCTTCGGCGAAACCGAGAATAACGCCTTCGCCCGCTCCAACGTAGCGCGCAAACTGGTTGAGCAGATGATCACCTCGGCGGATGACTTGGTGAAGTGAGTCAGTCCCCTCTCCCCTCCGAGGGAGAGGGAATCGGGTTCAGATTTTCGTCAGCGCTCGGTTTCATGGCGCAGTGTTGTGCGTAAAAAGTTTCAACCCCTATTCCAGCAACGCCTCCGCGTGCTTCCGCGCCGCGCCCGTCTGGCCGCCCAGCATCCGCGCGAGTTCGGGGATGCGCGATTTTCCGTCGAGTAAAGTGATTTCTGAAATCGTCCGCCCGGCTTTCACCGTCTTGGTCACGACGTAATGCGCGTCCGCCACCGCTGCGACTTGCGGCAGATGCGTGATGCAGAAGACCTGACGTTTCGCTGCAATCTGCTTCATCTTTTCACCGACCGCATTCGCCGTTTCGCCACCGACGTTGGCGTCCACTTCATCGAAAACCAGCACGGGGATTTCATCCACCACCGCCAGCACCGTCTTGAGCGCCAACATCACCCGCGCCATCTCGCCAGACGACGCAATCGCCCGCAGCGGCTTGGCTGGCTCGCCGAGATTCGGGGCAAATTGAAATTCAATCTCGTCAAAACCTGAGGAGCGAGGAGCTAGAAATTTGGAGTCAGAACCTCCAGCTTCTAACTTCTCGCTTCTAGCTTCCATCTTCTGTTCCACATCAAACTTGCCCTGCTTAAAACCTAAATCTTCCAACTGCCGACTCACGGCCTTGGCGAGTTGCGGAATGACTTTCTTGCGCGCGGCGGAAAGTTTTTTTCCCGCGCTCAAAATTTCTGAATCCAATTTTTCCAACGCCGCGTTCAGCCGTGCGAGTTCCGCATCACGCGATTCAAGCGATTGCAATTTCGTTTTCACTTCGTCACCAAACGTGATGACTTCCGCGATACTCGCACCATACTTGCGCTTGAGCGTGTGGAGCAGATTCAGCCGCTCTTCCAGTTCCGCAAGACGTGCAGGATCAACATCCACCTTGTCCGCGTAATGCGAAACGGCGGACTGCAATTCACGCAACGTCTCGCTGGCCTGCGCGTGTAACTCCACGAGGTTCGCCGCGCCCGCATCCACGCGCTGAAGTTCCGCCAGCACGCGACCGACCGCGCCGGATTGCGTGAGCAGCGAATTATCGCTCTCGCTCAAGACATCAAGCGCGACCTGGCTCAACTGAAGCAGCTTGGCGGCGTTGCTGGCGCGATGGAATTCCGCTTCGACTTCTTCATCTTCGCCAACCTTGAGTCGCGCGGTGGAAATTTCCTGAACTTGGAAGCGGAGCAAGTCGAGTTGCTGCGCGTAAGTTTTCTCATCTACGATGAGCGCGGATTTTTCCGCATCCAACGCGGTGCGGCGGCGGACGAGGCCGCCAAATTCTTCGCGCGCCGTTTCCAATCCGCCGAACGCATCCAGAATGGCAAGCTGCTTGGCGGCGTGGAGCAGTGATTGGTGATCGTGCGGGCCGTGGATGTCCACGAGCGATTCGCCAAGCGCGGCCAGCGTGGCGAGCGTCGTGGGCGAGCCATTGATGAACTGGCGGTTCGTTCCCGCGCTGGTAAAAGTGCGTTTAAGGACAAGCTGATTTTCTTCGCACGGTTCAAGGCCGTTCTCTTCCAGAAAACTTTTCAACGGCGCGCAAAGTTTTTTCACATCAAACACCGCTTCAACCGAGCAGCTTTCTTCGCCGCTGCGGATGAGCGTGCGGTCAGCGCGTTCGCCGAGGACGAGGTTCAGCGCGCCGAGGATGATGGACTTGCCCGCGCCAGTTTCGCCGGTGATGACGTTGCAGCCGGGCTGGAGTTCCAGCGTGAGGTCGCTCACAAGGGCGAGATTGCGGATGCGTAGCGTGGTCAGCATGAAAAAATGTCCCGCACATTTGAACGTTTCGCCGGGCATTCGGCAAAAAGAAAATTCAACGGCGTGACAAAACTGGGACCGCTGGCTTCCAGCCGACGTGTTGGCTTTTCCTTCCTGAAAACTCGCCGGCTGGAAGCCAGCGGTCCCAGTCGGGCAGCGGCCTTCATTGACGCCGCCAATTCTCACCGCTAACTTTTGCTCATGTTAAATGTCGCAGAGATCACGCCGCGTGCAGGCATGGCGAAAAATAAATTCACGCCGCTGGCGGAAGAAATTTCCACGCTCAAGAAGCAATTGAACGCCGTCATCCTCGCGCATAATTATCAGGTGCCGGAGATTCAGGATGTGGCGGATTTCGTGGGCGATTCGCTCGGCCTCGCGCAGCAGGCGGCGACGACGAACGCGGATGTCATCGTGTTCTGCGGCGTGCATTTCATGGCGGAGACGGCAAAGATTTTGAACCCCGGAAAAATTGTCGTGCTGCCGGACAAGGACGCAGGTTGCTCGCTGGAAGAAAGCTGTCCCGCCCCTGCCCTCGCGAAGTTGCAGGCGACGAATCCAAATTTCTGGACGATTGCCTACATCAATTGCAGCGCAGCCGTGAAGGCGCTTTGCGACGTCATCGTGACCAGCGGCAACGCCGAGCGCATCGTCAATGCTGCGCCGAAAGATCGCGATCTTCTTTTTGTGCCGGACGAAAATCTGGGCCAGTGGGTGATGGAGCAGACCGGTCGCCCGATGACGTTGTGGAAGGGAAATTGTTACGCGCACGTTGAGTTTCAGCGCGAACAGGTCTTGGCAGCGAAGCAGCAATTCCCCGATGCGAAAATAATCGTCCACCCCGAAAGCCTGCGCGAAGTGCGCGAACTGGCGGACGCGGTTTGCTCAACGGAGAAGATGATCACTTACTGCAAAACGAGTCCGGCGAAGCGTTTTGTCATCGTCACCGAGAGCGGCATCATCCACCGGATGAAGCGCGAATGTCCTGAAAAAGAATTTCTCTGCGCGCCGGTGTTCAACGCGATGAAGCTGCCGACGGACGGCTGCCGTTGCAGCGAATGTAAATTCATGAAGATGAATACGCTCGAAAAAGTGCGCGACTGCATGAAAAACCTTGCGCCGCGCGTAGAATTGCCGCCGGAAATTTTAAAGCGCGCCCGCCTGCCGATTGAACGGATGCTGGAGATTTCGGCTAGGCCGATTGAAAATGCGGGATGATGAACTGTTATGTCACACTCGCGTATGGAATTACTCGCCACCAGAGACGATAAACAAATTTGGTTTCAGGAGGTTTCACGCCCATATCAACTCGACCCACCTTTTCCGGGCGAGTTATATGTCTGCATTTTATTTGTGAATGATGAGACCATTTCAGCAGAGGAGCAGCAGACGTTAAGCGCGCAGATAATTAGCTCTGACTGTCGTTACGCCGTATGTGCAGGACACAAATGCTCTACTTGGGATGATTCAATAGACATGGCCAGTTTAGTGGCAGAAGATTTTGAGAATTCCGACGAGGCGTTTGTCATGACGACCTGGCATGAGAATGATTCTGTCAAGGATGTCATGTTTTACGGATTGATGAACACGATGTTCGGTGAGCATGAGTTTCACCACTATCTCGTTCTTTTTATCGGTTCTCGTGACGGCTTACGCGAGGAGGTTCAGCGAGCGATTCAGTCTATTTGGTATGAGAGACGTGTTGCCTAGCAAGAAGTGGTTAAACTGTCGCAATGAAATTTTTGCTGATACTTTTTCTGGCTTTGTTTCCCATGCTAACTCCTGCAACTGAAAATCAAGAGTGCGTGATTCTGCTGCATGGCTTGTGCCGCACGAGCCGCTCGATGGTGCCGATGGAACAGGCCCTGTCCGCGTCCGGTTATCGCGTCTTGAATGTGGATTATCCGTCGCGCACGGCGGCGATTGAAACGTTGAGCGACGACGCGATTGGCCGCGCCGTGGCGGATTGCCAAACGCAGGGTGTGGTGAAAATCCATTTCGTCACGCACTCGCTCGGCGGGATTTTGGTGCGCAGCTATCTGTCGCGGCACACGATTCCCAATCTTGGCCGCGTGGTGATGCTTGGCCCGCCCAATCAAGGCAGCGAGGTCGTGGACAAGCTGGGCTGGCTCTGGATTTTCAAAAAAATTAACGGCCCGGCGGGAAGCGAACTCGGCACGGACAAAAATTCCACGCCCAACCAACTTGGCCCGGCAAATTTTTGCGTCGGCGTGATCGCTGGCGACCGCTCGATCAACTGGATCAACAGCCTGATGATTCCTATCAGTGATGATGGAAAAGTTTCGGTGGAGCGGACCAAGCTGGCGGGCATGACCGACCACATCGTCATTCACGCCACACATCCGCTGCTCATGCGCAACCGGACTGCGATTCGCCAGACGATCCAGTTCCTGCGCACGGGAAAATTTGAGCGGCAGCTGGATTTGTCCGCGAGACCGATTGAAGATGGCGGCTGGATTCAGCCCGGTGGCAGCGTGAAATAAAACGTCGCCCCTTGGCCGGGTTCGCTGGCGGCACGGACTTCGCCGCCGTGCGCTTGGACGATATGTTTCACGATGGCCAGACCAAGTCCCGTGCCGCCTTGGTCGCGCGAACGTGCCTTGTCCACGCGATAAAATCTTTCAAAGACACGGTCGAGCGATTCCGCCGGAATGCCCGGCCCGTCATCGCGCACACAAATTTCCAGCCGTCCATCGTCCAGTTTTTTACCGCCGACCACGACGCGGCCGTTCGCGCGTCCGTATTTGATGGCGTTGTCCACGAGGTTGGCGAGCACTTGATCGAGACGGTTGAAGTCGCCGTTCACGGTGAGTTCCGGCAGTTCGTTGACCAGTGAAACCTGCTTGGCTTCGGCATTCGGACTTAAATCGCCCAGGACTTTTTCAGCGAGCGAAAACAAATTCACCGGCGACAAGTTCAGCTGCATCCGGCCAGATTCCAGCGCGGAAATCGTCAGCAAATCTTGGATGAGAAAATCCAGCCGCTGCGTGTTGCGTTCGATGATTTTCAAAAAGCGGCTGGCGACTTCGGGATTGTTTTGCGCGCCATCCAGCAGCGTCTCAACGTAGCCTTTGATGAGGGAGAGCGGCGTGCGGAGTTCGTGGCTGACGTTGGCGACGAATTCCTCGCGCTGCCGCTCCAGTTGCTTGAGCCGGGTCAGGTCGTGAAACACCATGATGGTGCCGAATTTCCGGCGCTGCGCGTCGGTGAGCGCGGCGGCGTTGATCTGGAGCCAGCGTTCGGGTTCGCCAGACAGCCGCGCTTCGTGATCAATGACGCGGCCTTCGCTGCGGGTTCGCGCCAGGATTTCCATCACCTCGTTCAGCCGCACGGCTTCAAGCAAGGTTTTGCCGCGCAAAATTCCGCTGGTCGCAAAAATTTCCGCGAACGCCTGATTCGCAAACAGCACGCGGCCGGATTCATCCAGCACCAGCACGCCTTCGATCATGCTGTCGAACAGCGCATTCTGACGCGTCTGCGTTTCCACGCCCACGGCCTGCTCGCGCGCCGCGCTGCGCGTCAATTCCGCCCGCGCGGCGGCCTGAGCGCGGCGAAATTTTGCGCGCCACCAGAAGTGCAATCCGGCGGCGAAGGCAAGGGCGATTAAGGTCGGGAACCACACGGGGGAAGGATGAATGAAGAATGAAGAATGAAAAAACTTTTTTTGCGGTGTTACGGCGCAGGGTCATTCTTCATTCTTCATTCAATGAACCGATACCCGACGCCGCGCACGGTGTCGAGATGCTTGGCCGCCGCGCCGATTTTTTCGCGGAGCCGTCGCATGTGCGTGTCCACGGTGCGCGTGTCAATGACGCTGTCGTATTCCCACACGTCTCGCAAAAGTTGGTCGCGCGACTGCACACGGCCGGCGCGTTGCGCGAGGAGCGTGAGGAGCTAGAACTCGGTGGCGGTCAAATCCATTGGTTTGTTTTTCCAAGTGGCGATGTGACGCGGCACGTCAATCAGCAGGTCGCCGAAACGCAGTTGATCCTTTGCTTTTTCCGGCGGCGTGGAGCGGGCGAGAATTTTTTTGACGCGCAGCAGCAGTTCGCGCGGGCTGTAAGGTTTGGTCAGATAATCATCCGCGCCGAGTTCCAGGCCGAGCACGCGATCCAACTCGGACGCCTTGGCCGTGAGCATGATGATGGGAATTTTGGCCGTCGCCGCCTCCAGCCGCACTACTTTGCAAATCTCAAATCCGTCCATCTCCGGCAGCATCACATCCAGCAAAATCAGATCGGGCGGCGTGGCGCGAATTTTCTTGAGCGCCTCCGCGCCGTCGGTGGCGGCAGTGACGACGTAACCGGCCTGCTTGAGGTTGAATTCCAGCAGTTCCACCGCTTCCGGCTCGTCTTCGACAATGAGGATGCGTTGTTTCACGACGCGAGAATCTCACGGCGCGGACGCCGCGACAATTTCAAATGCGTGACAATCCGGTGACAGCCCGGTGACGGGTTGGTGTCGCGGCAAAATTGTTTGTCACACGTTTGTAACATTGCCGCCTCTGGTTTGTCACACGGCTGATTCAATCTTTTCGCGCATTTGAAACCAACCACCATGATTAAAACCAATCGATTCAAATTGAAAACGAAAGCCACCCTGTTCGTCGGCGCTGCCGCCACGTTCGCAATGTCCTTAAACAGTCAGGCACAATCTTCCGACGCGCTGATTGACAAGCTGGTGGACAAAGGAATTTTGTCGGTCAGCGAAGCGAAAGATTTGCGCGATGAGGCGGACAAGGATTTCAAGTCCGCGTTCGCGGCCAAGTCCGGGATGCCTGATTATGTCACCGGCTACAAAATCAGCGGCGATGTGCGCGGACGCTGGGAGGGTTTTTACGCCCAGAATCAAGGCGTGGTTGACCGCAACCGTCTGCGCTACCGCGTCCGCGCCGGGCTGGTGGTCACGATGCTGGAAAATTTTGAAGCTGGATTTAAGATCACTTCCAGCGATGCCGCCAGCGGCGGTGCGAACAACGAGGGCGACCCGATTTCCGGCAACACCACCGCCCAGAACAACGGCTCCAAGAAACTCGTCTTCATTGATCAGGCTTACGGCAAATGGACGCCGTTCAACGATTCTGGTTTCACCGGCAGCTTCACCGTCGGCAAGATGGAAAATCCGTTCACGACTTCCGACCTAGTGTTTGACCAGGACTACACGCCGGAAGGAATCGCGGCGCAGTTTGCCTATCAGCTCAACGACGTCCACAGTCTCAAGTTTAACGCCGCCGGTTTCACGCTCGACGAAATTTCCAGCAACGAAAAAGACCCGTGGCTCGTCGGCGTGCAAGCCCGCTGGGACGCGACGTGGTCCGCCAAGTTCAATACTTCCGCCGGCATTGCGTGGCTGCCGATGATCAGCCGCACCTCGCTCACGACCAGCTCCGTGCCGAACCAACAGCGCGGCAATGCGCGTAACGCCAACGGCACCTTGATTTACGGCTACGACCCCGTGGCCGTGGATGCTTCCGCCACCTATCTGTTGGACAGCGCGCCGCTTTACACCGGGCCCTTTCCGGTTAAATTCAGCGGCGAATACATCATCAACCCCGCCGCCCCGTCCGGCACGGATAATTACGCCTTTTCCGCCGGCATCACCTTCGGCAAAGCGGGCAAGAAAAAAACTTGGGAAGCCTCCTACACTTACAAATGGCTCGGAGCGAATGCGATTTGGGAAGAATTTTCCGACTCCGATTTCGGCGCCTACTACGCCGCCGCGAATTCTCCGGCGAACTCCGGCTCCGGCGTCGGCTACGGCTCTGGCACCAACGTGAAAGGTCACGTCTTCAAGTTCGCCTATTCACCGAGCGACTCGATGACGCTTTCAATCAAATGGTTCATGACCGAACTCATCACCCGCTACCCGCAAAACTCTGACAGCGGCATGAACCGCATGCAGATTGATGCGATGTGGAAATTCTGATTGTCACCCAATTGTAACTAACCTCTTGAACAGAAATCTGACTAACATCTGATATGAAAAAATTACTCTCCATCCTGTCCCTCGCGGCGCTCACCGCCAACCTGCAGGCCGGTTCCATCACGGTCAAAGGCTCTGACACCCTCATCGTCCTCGCCCAGAAATGGGCCGAGGTCTACATGGGCGAACACAAGGACGTGAAAATTCAAGTCTCCGGCGGCGGCACCGGCGTTGGTTTTGCCGCGCTGCAAAACCAGACGACCGATTTGTGCGATGCCTCCCGCAAAGCCAAGTCGGCGGAAATCGCCAACTGCGTGAAGGTCTTCAACGGCAAGCGCCCGACGGAATACAAAGTCGCGCTCGACGGCCTCTCCGTTTATGTTAACCCGGAAAATCCCGTCAAAGAACTCACGCTCGATCAGGTGAAAGACATCTTCACCGGCAAAGTAAAAAATTGGAAAGCAGTCGGCGGCGCGGATGCCCCCATCACCGTCTACAGCCGCGAAAACAGCTCCGGCACCTACGAGTTCTTCAAAGAACACGTCCTCAAAGGCAGCGACTTTGCCGCCAGCGCGCAGACCCAGCAGGGCACGGCGTTGATTGTGCAATCCGTCGTGAAAGATAAAAACGCCATCGGCTACGGCGGCGCGGCTTACGGCGGCAGCAGCAAACTGCTCGCGATCAAAAAAGATGAAAACTCCCCCGCCATTGTTCCGAACGAAGAAACCGTCGTCAACGGAACCTACCCCATCTGGCGCTACCTCTTCGTCTACCTTGACCCGTCCAAAGACAAAGGCGAAATCGCCGCCTACCTCAACTGGATTCGTAGCGACGAAGGCCAGAAATACACCAAGGAAGTCGGCTACTATCCGTTGCCGAAGAATTTGCGGAATTAATCTTGATCGCCTGTTCCTCCAACGATCACCACTGCGGGCGGTGCGGTTCTCCATTGAGAAAATTGCACCGCCCGCGTAACTTTTGCGCCGCTTAATGGCCGACCAACCACAACCTAAAAGTTCGCAAGGCTGGCTTGGCATCCATCGCGGCCACCAGGCGCGCCCCGGCGAATGGCTCGCGGAGAAATTTATTTTCCTCGTCTCGCTCTCGGCCATCGCGATGGTGCTGCTGATTTTTCTCTTCGTCGCCCGCGAGGCGCTCCCCATTTTCTTTGGCGAAACCAACACCGCGCTCGTTCAGCCCGTGATTCCCACCACCGAGTTGGAAAAACATTCCGCCGCTGAACTGCAAAAATATCTCGACCTCACGCCGCAACAATTTGCCACGATGGACAAGGAAACCATCAAGACGTTGATGGACATCAAGGTTGAAGCACTGAATGACATTCCCGAAAATTTTCGCAACAACCCCGACGCCCGCGTCAACACAACTGACTGGAAATATCTCATTCAAGCCCACCAATGGAGCGGCTACGACCAACCCGAGCGCATCTGGCAACCCGTCGGCCAGATTAAAAAATTCAACATCATCCCCCTCTTCGTCGGCACATTGAAAATCACTTTGATTGGTTTATTCTTCGCCGTGCCGCTCGCCGTCGGCGCGGCCATTTACGTTTCCCAGCTCGCGCGGCCGAAAGTCCGCGAAGTGGTGAAGCCCGTGATTGAAATGCTTTCGGGCATCCCCTCCGTCGTCGTCGGTTGTTTTGCGCTCATCGTCATGGCCACCGTGCTGCAAAATCTTTTTGGCTACGAGACGCGGCTCAACGCCTTCGTCGCCGGCCTCGCGCTCGGCTTCGCCGTCATCCCCGTCATTTTTTCCATCGCGGAAGACGCGCTCACCAGCGTGCCGCGCGCCTACACGCAGGCTGCGCTCGCGCTCGGCGCGAGCCGCTGGCAGACCGCGTGGCAGATTGTTTTGCCCGCCGCCATCCCCGGAGTTTTCGCCGCGACCGTCCTCGGCTTTGGCCGCGCCATCGGCGAGACGATGATTGTGCTGATGGTCTGCTCGGCGAGCGTGATGTCTTGGAGTGTCTTTGATTCCGCGCGCACCATCACCGCCACCATCGCCGCTGAAATGGCCGAGGCCGTCAATGGCGGCCCGCACTACCGCATTTTGTTCCTGCTCGGCGCGATGCTCTTTGCCGCCACATTCCTCTCGAACATGATCGGCGATTTCGTCATCCATCGTTTCAAGAACAAACTGGAGGGCAAACGATGAACACCGTCACTCCCGGCCAATACCAGCCGGAATCCAGCGGCGACACCGCCCGGCTCACGCGAAATTTTCGCACGGAGAAATTCGACTTCGCGTCATTCTTTTTCACCGGCCTGACCGGCCTCGCCACGATCTTCATCGTCGGCATTCTCGCGGTGATTCTCGGCAACATTATTTTCAACGGCTGGAGCGGCCTCTCCTGGCATTTCGTCTCGACGATTCCTAAAAAAGATTTCTTCGACCCCAAAACCACCGGCGTGCTGCCGATGATTGTCGGCACGTCGTTCCGCGTCATCGTGATGACCCTCTTCGTGATTCCCGTCGGCGTCATCACGGCGATTTATCTGACGGAATACGCGTCAAACACTTCCATCATCACGCGCATCATCCGCGCGGCGGTGAACAATCTCGCTGGCGTGCCGTCCATCGTCTTCGGATTGTTCGGCCTCGGCTTCTTCATCAACTTCGTCGGCAAAAACATGGATGCTTTGCTTCACAATCCCAGCGCCGTCTGGGGACAGCCCGCCCTCATCTGGGCCTCGCTCACGCTCGCCGTGATGACGCTCCCCGTCGTCATCGTCGCCACGGAAGAATCGCTGAAAGCCATCCCGCCCGGCCTGCGCGAAGCCAGCCTCGCGCTTGGCGCAACGAAACTGGAAACGATTTTGAAAATAGTTTTGCCGCAGGCGTTGCCCGGCATCATGACCGGCGGCATCCTCGCCGTGAGCCGTGCGGCGGGCGAAGTCGCGCCGATTCTTTTCACCGGCGTGGCGTATTATATGGCCTCACTGCCGGGACACGTCACCGATCAGTTCATGGATTTGGGCTACCACGTTTTCGTGCTGTCCACGCAGTCGCCCAACATCGAACAGACGCGCCCGATCCTTTACGCCACCGTTCTCGTCTTGCTGATGCTGACGTTTGCGCTGAACATCGTGGCGATTTTGATCCGCGCCCGCGTGCGAAAAAAACTGCGGGCGCTCGGCTGAAGTTATTTTTATGACGGACACCTTAATGCCAAAACTTTCCGTGAACGCGACGACTTCCACCGCGTCCACCGGCGCGCCGTTCATCCAGATTGAAGATGTGTCGTTGTATTATGGCGCGAGCAAGGCGCTGAAAAACATTTCACTCAACCTCGATGAGAAAATCGTCACCGCGTTCATCGGGCCGAGCGGCTGCGGCAAATCCACCCTGCTCCGCTGCTTGAACCGCATGAATGATTTGATTGACGGCGTGCGCATTGATGGCGCTATGAAGATTGGCGGACATGACATTTACGCGAAGGACGTGGACGTGATCGAACTCCGCAAACGGGTCGGCATGGTGTTCCAGAAATCCAATCCGTTTCCCAAATCCATCTACGAAAACGTCGCCTACGGTCTGCGCCTGCACGGGATGAAAAGCAAATCCGACCTCGACGCGACCATCGAGCAAAGCCTCCGCAGTTCCGCGTTGTGGGACGAAGTGAAAGACCGCCTACATTCAAGTGCGCTCGGCTTATCTGGCGGCCAGCAGCAACGCCTCTGCATCGCCCGCGCCATCGCCATCAAGCCGGAAGTCATCCTGATGGACGAACCCGCCAGCGCGCTCGACCCCATCGCCACGTCCCGCATCGAGGATTTGATTTTAGAATTGAAAAAAGATTTCACCATCGTCATCGTCACGCACAATATGCAGCAGGCCGCGCGCATCTCGGATCAAACGGCATTTTTCTACATCGGCGAACTCGTGGAATTTGGACCGACTGGAAAAATATTTACGAACCCGTCGCAGAAGCGGACGGAGGATTATGTGAGCGGACGGTTTGGCTGATTGAACCTTGAATGCAAATGACATTTCATTTGAACAATTTCGGACGGCTGGAACTGGCAGCATCCGGTTCCCACTCTCCCTTGGGTGTTAGGGTTAGGGGGCAGCAACTGTCAGGTGAGTTTGGAAATTTATTTAAAGTGTTTGCCCCCTCACCCCGGCCCTCTCCCCCGAGGGGGAGAGGGAGAAATCCATCCGCCATTCGTCCGTGTTGATGTTAAAAATTTTATGGAAAATCATTTTGAAGCCGGTATCGAAAATTTGCGCCAAAAACTTTTGGTGATGGCCAGCCACGCCGAAAAGTCCGTCAACGAAGCCGTGCAGGCGCTCATGCAGCGTGACCACGACCTCGCATTGCGCGTGAAGGCAGACGACGACGTGATTGACCAATACGAAGTGGAGATTGATGAGCTTGCGATTCAGTTGCTCACGAAAGCCCCGCTCGCCAGCAACCTGCGCCTCGTGACCGTGGCGATGAAAATTTCCCAGAACCTTGAACGCATCGGCGATGAGGCGACGAAGATTGCCAAGCGCGCCCGAGATCTCGCCCAGGAGCCGCCGGTAAAAATCCAACTCGACCTGCCGCGCATGGCCACGCTCGCGCTCGGCATGGTGAAAGAATCGCTGGATACCTTCGTCCAAAAAGATTCCGCCGCGGCCCGCGCCATCATTCCGCGCGACAAGGAAGTGGACGCCCTGAACAAACAGATTCACGCCGCGCTCGCCGCCCACATGGCCGAACATCCCGACACCATCCTGCCCTGCCTACATTGGATCGTCGCCGCGAAAAGTTTGGAACGCATCGCCGACCACGCGAAGAACATCGCCGAAGAAGTCGTCTATCTCTGCGAAGCACAAGACATCCGCCACGCGCACTGAAACGGAGCGCGCCACTTTATTTTTTCGTGCGCTCACGGAAAATTTTGCCAGACTGTCCGCGTATGTTTTCCATCCAAAAACTTTTTGGCAAAGGCGACCGCTTTCAGGAACTGCTCGAAGCCGCCGCCGCTGAATCCCACGAAAGCGTCCGCCTCGTCATCGAGCTGATGAAGTCGCCGCGCAACACGCAAAATTTTGACGACCTTATTCTCGCGCGCCGCAAAGAGAAAAAAATCTCCGAAACCATCAGCACCGAACTGGTGAACACCTTCGTAACCGGCCTCGAACGCGAAGACATCGAAGCGCTCGCGCGCGCGATGTTCCGCATCCCCAAAGCCGCCGAGAAACTCGCCGAGCGCCTCTGCATGGCGGGCAAGCAGTTGGACGGGTTGGATTTTTCCAAGCAGGCTGAAATGATGGGCAAGGCCACCAACGCCGTTCACGAAATGGTGAAGTCACTGCGCGACATGAAGGATCTGGAAAAAATGAAAGCCTTGAATGACCGCCTGCAACTCGTAGAAGTGGAGGCCGACAACCACATCAATGATTTGCTTCGCGAAATCTACGGCGGCAAATACGAACCGCTCCGCGCCATGATCATCCGCGACGTGAACGAGCTGATGGAAAAAGTCGTGGATCGCTGCCATGACACCGGCGTCGTCGTCATGCACACCGTCCTCAAGAACTCCTGACGCCATGCTGCTCGTCTGCACAGTCATCTTGGTGGCGTTGATCTTCACCTACACCAACGGCTTTCACGACACCGCGAACGCCATCGCCACCGTCGTCGGCACGAAAGTTCTGACGCCGCGCCAGGCCATCATGCTCGCGGCGGTCACTAATCTTTTCGGCGCATTCTTCGGACTCGCGGTGGCAAAAACCATTTCCAGCGGACTCGTGGATGCCCAGTTCGTTACGCAAGGTGTGCTCGTCTGCGGTCTGCTCGCGGCCATCGGCTGGAATTTGCTGACGTGGTATTTCGGCCTGCCGTCCAGCTCCAGCCACGCGCTCGTCGGCTGCCTCATCGGCGCGGCGATGGCCTGCGCCGTGTGCATGAACAACGTCAAGCCGCTCGTGAACAAGGACGGCCAATCCGTTTCCGTCTGGAGCGCGATCAAGTGGACGGAAGTGAAGGACAAAAAAGTGAAAAACCTCGTCCCCGCCACGCCCGAAGTGGTGGCCGCACTCGGTGACAACATTAAAAAGAACGGCACGCACACCGTTCTGGTCGGCACGAATAAAATTCAAGTCGTCGCGTTCTGTGGGCGCACAGCGACCGTGGAAACCGTCGTCAAGTCCGGCGCGGACAAAAGCGGATTGTATTACAAAGTCGTTGTGCCGATGTTCACCTCGCCGTTGCTTGGATTTTCCGTCGGCTTCGTGTTCATGGTTTTTCTCTACGTCCTGCTGCACAAATGGAAACCGCTCACCGTCAGCCGCGTGTTCGGGCGATTGCAATTGTGCAGTTCTGCCTACATGGGTTTCGGCCACGGCATGAATGACGCCACCAAGTGCATGGGCATCATCACCCTCGCACTGGTCACTGCGACCACCACCGGCGTGTTCACCGATCTACCATCGTGGGCGGGATTCATCGTGACGAAAGAAGGTTCTGATGCATTCAGTTTGAGCCTCGGTGATCATCTCGTCTCGTGGCTGCCAAACTTTTTGCAGTTCGGTTATATGCCTGCACCAGCCGACGTGAAGAGCCAAGGAATTCCCAACTGGGTTGTCGTGCTGTGCGCGTTGACGATGGCGGCGGGAACCGCAGCGGGCGGCTGGCGCATCATCAAAACGATGGGCCACAAAATGGTGAAGCTGCAACCCGTTCATGGCTTCGCCGCCGAGACGACCGCCGCGACGATTCTCGCCGTGACCGGTTCGCTGGGAATGCCCGTCTCCACCACGCACGCCATCAGCACCAGCATCATGGGCGTAGGCTGCGCGAAACGATTCAGCGCGCTCAAGCTCGGCGTCGTCGAGCGCATCATCTGGGCGTGGATCATGACCATTCCCGTGACGGCAGGCGTGGCGTTCTGCCTCGTTTGGGCATGTGTGAAGGCGGGAATCCTTCATCTACCAAACTGACCGGGGCGGCGCAGGGTTTTCAAAAACAATTCTTGTCAACGGATGAAATCTGACTGACACTTATTTCGTCGTTTGACGAAATAACATTATGCACGAGTTCATGGCCATCACCAAGGCGCTGTCCGATCCGAACCGGGTGCGGATTCTCCTCACGCTCCGCAAGGGCGAACTTTGCGTCTGCCAGATTACTGAACTATTCGGCTTCGCGCCGTCCACCATCTCCAAGCACCTCTCCATCCTGCACCATGCCGGACTCATCCGTTCGCGCAAGTCCGAGCGCTGGGTTTACTATCGCTTGGCAGACAAGACCGCACCCGTCGCCGTGCGCGAGGCGCTGGACTGGGTTCACAAGTCGCTCGCCAAGTCGGATGAAACGGCGCGTGACGTCAAAAAACTGAAACAAATTTTGAAAACAGACCTCACAGTGATTTGCCAACGGCAGAAATGTTGAACTGATTTTTATGAAACTGCACGAATTGAAAACTGTTCTCGCACAAAATCCGACAGCATTGGTGCGCTTCCAACTGCCCAACGGTGATTTCGCCCCCGCGCACAGCCATGTCACCGAAGTGGCGCGCATTGACAAGCGCTTCATTGATTGTGGCGGCACGCTGCGCACGGAGTCGCTCTGCCGGTTGCAAACGTGGTTCGCCAGCGACGTTGAACATCGCCTGACCGCCGGCAAGCTCGCCAAAATTTTTTCCAAGGCCGAAAGTGTTTTGCTGGCGGACGAGCTGGAAGTGGATGTCGAACACGAGGTCGGTTTCATCACGCAATTTCCACTCGACGCCATCGAAGTGGCGAACAATGAACTCATCTTCCACCTGAACGAACGTCACACCGCGTGCCTGGCGATGGACAAGTGCGGCGTCACTCCCGCCGAAATTTCCGCAGCCAATCCGTTCAAATTTAATTTCCGCGAACCCGCCGCCAAGTGCTGCGCCTAGAATAAATTCAAATGAAAGCCATGACTCGCCTCACGCAAAGGGCGCAAGGGTCGCAAAGGTTGAGAATAAAATTACTTTGCGGTCTTTGCGTGAGGCACAGCTTGATTGAAAGCGTGAAACAATATCCAAAATGAAACCCACCATCCTCATCCTCTGCACCGGCAACTCCTGCCGCAGCCACATCGGCGAAGGCATTTTGCGCGCCGCGCTCGGCGACCGCGCCACCGTTGTGAGCGCTGGTTCCAAGCCCGCTGGCTTCGTCCATCCCCTCGCCGTGAAAGTCATGGCGGAAATCGGCATTGATATTTCCGCGCATCAGTCAAAGCACTTGAAAGAATTTACTGCGCAGCCGGTGCAAACCGTCATCACCGTCTGCGGCAACGCTGATCAGGCCTGCCCGATTTTCCCCGGTCAATTGAACCGCCACCACTGGCCGTTCTTCGATCCCGCGAAAGCCACCGGCAGCGGCGAAGAAATTTTGAAATGTTTCCGCACCGTCCGCGACGAGATGCGCCGAGTCTTCGAGGCCTACGCGGATGGTTTGCGTGACGCGCAAAAATAGTGGGACAGCTTGACCGGTGCGCGGCTCTGTGCGCCGCAGCATGTCCGATCTTCACGAGACGTTTCAAATAATATCTCACCCGTCCGGCCTGGCGTAGCCGCTGCGGGTCACAGACCCGCGCTCCGCCAAATCCAAACTGACCCACTACTCCCACGGCTTGCGCGGCGCGGTGGATACTGTTTCAATTTCGTATCAAAATAATCGTCATCGGCGGTGGTCCGGCGGGGTTGCGCGCAGCAGAAGTGGCGGCAGCGGGCGGCGCGGCCGTTACGCTGTTCGATGCCAAGCCATCAGTCGGCCGCAAACTCCTTGTTGCCGGGCGCGGCGGCTTGAATCTTACCCACGCTGAACCACTTGAAAAATTTTCCACGCGCTACACCGGGCCGGGACAACTACAAAATTTCTGGCCCGAACTCCTTACGGAATTTGATGCAACCGCGCTACGGCATTGGGCAGCGGAACTAGGCGTGGAAACGTTTGCCGCGACGAGCGGTCGCGTTTATCCGCGTGAACTCAAAGCCGCCCCGCTCTTGCGAAACTGGGTGCGGCGGCTGCGGGCGAGCGGTGTGAAATTTGCCCTGCGCCATCGCTGGACCGGTCTGCGACCGGGCGCATTGTGGAGCATTGATTTTCAGGTTGAAGGCGAACCCCGCATGGTCGAGGCCGACGCCGTGATCCTCGCGCTTGGCGGCGGCTCGTGGCCGCAAACCGGTTCTGATGGCGGTTGGATTTCCGTGCTGGAAAATCTCGGCGTAGCGGTCACGCCGTTGACGGCGGCAAATTGCGGCTGGGAAATTTCTTGGCCGCCCGGCGTGCTCGCCGTCGCCGGCCAGCCACTAAAAAACGTCACGGTTCGCGCGGGCGAAACGACGGCGGTGGGCGAACTGCTCGTGACTGATTACGGACTGGAAGGCGGCGCAATTTATCAACTCGGCCCCGCGTTGCGCGGAATGGCGGAACCGGAAATTGCCATTGATTTCAAACCCGCCCACAGCATCGAGCAGCTCGTAAAAAAACTCGGCAACTGTCCACGCAATTTTCTCGCCGAAGCCCGT
>JANOBC010000032.1:0-4589 GCA_031411455.1 Limisphaerales bacterium | reverse complement strand
GTCGGCCAGATCAGCGGCATTTTCTAGTGCGACATTCATACAGAGCGCGGACAGCTTGTCCGTGGGTTGAGATTTTCTGGCGAACTCGCGGACAAGCTGTCCGCGCTCCGATTGACGACTCTTAAAATTTTTTCCGCAATGACTTCCGCTGCATTCGGCGCGTGCCACTGCGCCAGCGCGCTTTGCATTTTGGAACGCACCGCTTCGTCGCCAACCAGTTGCGCGAGCACGTCCGCGACTTTTTCTGGTGAAGAATTTTTCTGGTCAAGCAAAATGGCCGCGCCGGTTTTTTCAAACGCACGCGCGTTGTGAAACTGGTGGTTGTCCGCCGAGGTCGGCAGCGGCACGAGCGCGGACGGCAAACGCACCGCCGCCATTTCCGCCAATGACGACGCACCAGAACGGCTCACGCACGCCGTGGCCGCACCGAGCGCGAGTTCCATTTCCGCGAGGAACGGGTTGACGGCGGCTTTCAGATTCAGCGCGGCGTAGGCGGCCTTCACTTTTTCAAAATCATTCACGCCGGTAAGGTGTAGCCATTGCCAGTTCTTTTTCGCCAGCAGCGGCAATGCGGATAAAATCAAATCATTCAGGCCGCGCGCGCCTTGGCTGCCGCCGACGACCAGAATCGTCGGCAAGTTTGGGTCCAAACCGAGAGTTATGCGGCACTGGCCTGATTTGGTCTCGACCGAGTCTTGCCCCACCTTGAATTGCGGGCGCACCGGTGTGCCGGTGACGGAAATTTTTTTAGCGCGTAATCGCCCCGCCGCTTCGGGGAAGCCGATGAATGCCTCGTCCACGAAGCGCGTGAGGAAACGGTTCGCTTTGCCGGGAATCGTGTTGGACTCGTGCAGAAAAGTTTTTGCGCCAAATTTTCGCGCGGCCAAGATTGGTGGCGTGCTGGTGAAGCCGCCCATCGCGAGGACGGCATCGGGTTTGCGCTGCTGGAAATTTTTCCGAGCGGCGCGGAAGGAATTCCAAAAACTTTTGGCGAATGAGAAATAATTTCCATCCTGCAAACCGACGGCGGGCAGCGTGAAAACTTCCATTCCTTTCGCAGACTTCACCGCCGACTGGTCAATTTCCTTGGACGAGATCAGCAGCGCCACGTCGCAACCGCGCGCCTGCAATTGCTCGGCGACGGCGAGGCCGGGGAAAAGATGCCCGCCCGTGCCGCCACACGCGATGGCGATAAATGGTTTGGTGAGGTTCGGAGAAATCATTTTGCTTTAGCGGCAAAAGGATTGTCGTTGTCGGCGAAATCGGACGCGACAATTTTCCCGGCTGTTCCCTGCCGCGCGACGCTGAATAAAATCCCCACGCCCATCAGCATCGCCAGCAGGCTGGAGCCGCCGGCGCTGATGAAGGGCAGCGCAATCCCCTTGTTCGGAAACAAATCAGTGACGACGGCAATGTTGATAATGGCTTGAAAACAAATCAGCGACGTGACACCGACGGCAAGCTGGCTCCCGAATTTGTCACGCGCATTCAGCGCGATGTAAATGCCACTGATGCCGATGAGCAAGAACGCGATGACGACGAGCGCGGTGGCAACGAGGCCGAGTTCCTCGCCGATGTTGGCAAATATAAAATCACTGTGGATCTCGGGGAGAAAACCGTTTTTCTGTCGTCCATCGCCGAGACCAAGCCCAAAGAGGCCGCCGGAGCCGATGGCGATTTTCGCCTGCGTGGCTTGCAGCGCGATGCCATTCGCGTGGGCATCAGGATGCAGCCAGGCATTGATGCGCCCGCTGCGCATCCCGTCGTGCATGATGGAATAGGCAAGCGCAACCACACCCATCAGCCCGACCGAAATCAGATGCCAGATTTTTGATCCGGCCAGAAACAGCATCGTGCCGGTGACACACGCCAGCAGAATCGTCGTGCCGCGATCTGGCTCGATGAAAATTAAAACGAGCGTGGCACCAATGATCGCGCCGGGGAAAATAATCCCGCGCTTGAAGGTGTTCATCTTGCGCTGCGAACGGTCTACATACCACGCGAGCATGATGATGAGGCCAAGCTTGACGATTTCGGAAGGCTGCAACGTGGCGCCCGGAACGTGAATCCAGCGGCGCGCACCATTGAGCTTCATGCCGATGTGCGGGACAAAAACCAGCGCGGCGAGAATGAGCGTGCCGATAAAAATCGGCCCCGCCATTTTTTTCAACAACTGATAATCGAGTGCCGTGATGACGGCGCAGGCGATGAGGCCCAGGCAGCACCAGAGCACCTGCATCTGCAACATCTTCGCCCCGACTTCCACATGAGTTTTTTTGTCCGGCATCACCATGCTGGAGCTGTAAAGCATGACCAACCCCAGGGCGAGCAGGGCGGCAACGCAAAACGCGAGCGTGGTAACGGCAGCTTTCATCGTGAAAAAAGAAAATCGAAAAATCCGGAGCGTCCCGAAAACGGAGACGCTGCCGATGTTGCTGTCCGCAGTTGAGGAAGGAAAGCGGACGCAATTACTAAAAACAAACTTCAACCAACATCCAACCGATCACACTGGCAAAAGGACGGCGACGGAATAGACCGCCGCCGTCCGTGAAAAAATTACTTTGTCGGCGTCGGAGCCGGAGCGGGCGCGGGAATCATCGGCACCACGAGCGGTGCGACCGGGACGGCTTCCGCTTTCACCGGCAATTTTAATTTCTTGCCCACGATGATTTTCGTCGTGGGCAGATTGTTCGCGGCTTGAATCGCTTTCGCAGTGGTGTGATGAGCCTTTGCGATTTTATCGAGCGTGTCGCCCGACTTGATGATGTAGAGTTCGCCACCCGCATCGGCCACAACTGGAGCCGCGCCCGCTGACGGAGCCGATTCAACTGCCTTCGCCGCCGGGATGGTGATTTTCTGTTTCAGCTTCAGATGCTTCGAGTCCACGCCGGGATTCGCGGCCTGCAATTCTTTAAGTGTGACGTGGTGCGCCTTGGCAATCGTGGTGAGCGTGTCGCCCTTGACCACTTCGTAGGTCGAGCCGGGCGTCACTTCAGGGACAATCGGTGCAATCGGCGGCACAACGAAAGCATTCGTCGGCATCGGCGGCATCACGATGGGATTCGTGTCCACGAACGGCGCGTTCGTGTCGGTGAAGCTCGGCGTGTTCGTCGGAAATTCTGGCGTGGAATTTTCAATCGGCGTCTCGCGCTTGCAACCTTGGATGAGCATGATGACGAGGCCGAGCACGCTCACGGTGAGCACGCAGCCGACGGCGATCTTGAGCTGGAAACGGCGCTGGCTCGATTGTTCGAGCAGCGAGCCTTTGGGGACGAATGGATTCGGGTTTGTCATAATTTTGTTTGGCGCAAATGCGTCCGGTTTTTGAGGTGTGTTTTTTTTATTTTTGCGCCGCGAAACTTTCCCTCGAAAAATTTCTCGACGTGTTAAATTGTTTTAGCCGTCAGTGGAATAAATCCGTCGCGGAAATGACCACCAGAAAATTGAAACTCCGGGAATAAACCGCCAGTCGTCACGCGCCGTGCTGCATCCGGGAAAAAAACTAACAACCGCGCGCTTTCCGTGCAAGCAGCAAAGCATTTATTCGCGATGTTTTTTGGCAATTTCATGACTACCGTTCACCGCAGCTTCAGCGTCGCCAGCGCCACCACCGCGCATAGCACGCACAGGATGTAAAACCGCGTGACGACCTGCGACTCATACCAGCCTTTCTTTTCAAAGTGATGATGAATCGGTGACATCAGAAAAATCCGCCGCCCGGTGCCGGTTTTCATCCGCGTGTATTTGAACCAGCCCTTCTGCAAGATCACCGAGAGCGCCTCCATCACAAACACGCCGCCCGCGATGACCAGCACGAACGGCTGGTGAATCAACACCGCCACGATGCCAAACGCTCCTCCCAGCGCGAGCGAACCGGTATCGCCCATGAACACCTGTGCCGGGTGACAGTTGAACCACAAAAATCCCAGCCCCGCGCCGAGCAGCGCCGCGCAAAAAACCGTCAGTTCGCCCGCGCCCGGCACATACGGAATTTGCAGATACGCCGCCGCCTTGATGTTGCCCGCGACGTAGGTGAAAAACAGAAACACAAAACCCACGATCAGCGTGCAGCCGATGGCGAGACCGTCGAGACCGTCGGTCAAATTGACCGCGTTCGAGCTGCCGACAATGGCGAGCATCACGACGATTACGCCAACCACCGCGCCAACGTGCAGCGGGTATTTGTAAAACGGCAGCATCAGCGTCGAGACCAAGTTGCTGTGATAAATTTCGAGCCCCTTGCCCTTCGCCAAAATCAATTCACTTTTCTCCGGCCAGTTCAAAAGGTAAATCCCGACAAATGCCGCCAGCGCGAACTGCACAATTAACTTCACGCGTGGCGGAGTGCCGCCGCCGCTCTGCTTCATAATTTTCGCGTAGTCGTCGTAAAAACCCAGCCCGGCCAAAACGAGAACGGAGAGCATCGTGAGTTCCACGAGCGGATTCCACTGCGCCCAGAGCATCGTAGAAAAAAGCAGCGCAGTGATGATGAGGAGACCGCCCATCGTCGGAACACCTTTTTTGTCCAAACGATTTTGCAGCCCGCCTTTTTCCGTGGCGATGTCCACATACTCCTGCCCGAACTTCAT
>JANOBC010000031.1:0-8818 GCA_031411455.1 Limisphaerales bacterium | reverse complement strand
CGCGCCAGCGTCTTGGACTGCGGCAGCCCTCTGCCGCTTTACTCCGGCACATGGCGCCATCGCTGTTTCACCATTGATCTGCCAGCACCATGCCATCCTCCATCCTCAATCCTCCATCCTCGTTCATCATTGTCACTGGCGGCGCGGGCTTCATCGGCGCGCACCTGGTTGAACGGCTTTTGAAAGATGGCCAGAGCGTCATCGTCATTGATGATTTGTCCACTGGCAGCCGCGACAATCTGCGCGCGGTGGCCACGAATAAAAAACTGCGCTTCATTCAGTCTAAAATTTCCAACTGCGAAGAACTGCCGGAACTCGCCGCGAACGCAGATTTTATTTTTCACCTCGCTGCGACCGTGGGCGTGGAACTCGTGGTGAAATCCGCGTTGCACGTGCTCGAAGCGAGCTTTGCCGAGACCCAAATTCTTTTGCGCGCCGCCGCGAAAAACTCCACGCCGCTGCTGCTGACTTCCACCTCGGAAGTTTACGGCAAGAGCGCCAAGCCGGAGTTCAGCGAGGACGACGACTTGCTCATCGGGCCGCCCGGACAATCGCGCTGGAGCTACGCTTGCTCCAAACTCACGGATGAATTTCTGGCGCTGGCCTACGCGCGCGAAAAAAATCTGCCCGTCACCATCGCGCGGTTGTTCAACACGGTCGGCCCACGCCAGACGGGGCGCTACGGCATGGTGCTGCCGCGCTTCATCGCGGCGGCGAAAGCGGGCGAGCCGCTGAAAGTTTTTGGCGATGGCGCACAATCCCGCTGCTTCTGCCTGGTGCATGACGTGGTGGAGGCGCTCGTGCGTCTGCAAAAATGCGCGGCGGCGCGGGGTGAAATCTTCAACATCGGCGGCACGGAGGAGGTTTCCATCCACGAACTCGCCAAGCTCGTCGTGGCCACGCTGGGCGCGAAATCTGAAATTGAATTGATCCCTTACGATCAGGCGTATGCGCCGGGTTTTGACGACATGAGGCGCCGCAAACCGCTCGTGGAAAAACTGGAACGCTGCGTGAACTTCAAACCACAGACGACGCTCCGCGACATCATCCGGCTGACAGCGGGGTGAATTGACGGGATGAAACCAGTGGCAAGGCCGCGCGCGTGCGTCAGGTCATCTTGCCGTAGCGGCGGATTTCCGGCCAAAAATACGCCACGGCGAGGACGACGAGAATTGTCCCGATGCCGCCGGCGACGACGGAGATGATCGCACCCGTCGCAACGGCGTGGGCGTAGAGCGGGCTGGCTTTGTCGGTGACGTGGTGCAGCAACGGGCCAAACCAGTAGGCGGTGAGGCCGGATTCCGCGCCGCCCAATTCGTTCGAGGTGCCGATGAAGAGGCTGTTCACCGCCGAGACGCGCCCGCGTTTGTCGTCCGGCGTGAGCAATTGCACCGAGGTGTGCCGCACGACGACGCTGATGTTGTCCGCAAACCCGCAGATGAAGAGCATCGCGAATGCGAGCCAGAACCAGACGGCCGCCGGAGCCGTGAGGCCGAGCCATTGACCGAGCCCGTAGCTGTTGAAGAGGCCAAAACCAATCGTCGCCAGCCCGAACACGATGACGCTCCAGAGCAAGGCGTGGCCGGCTTTTTGCAGCGGTGCGCGGTGCGCGAGATACAGCGCGCACGCCATGGAACCCAGCGGCAACGCACCTTGCATCAGCCCAAGGCCGTCCGCGTCGGAATTCAAAATGTCCTTGGCAAACACGGGCAGCAGCGTCGTGGCACCGCCGAGGAACACGGCAAACATATCCAGCGTGATCATGCCGAGGATGAGGCGTTGCGCGAAGATGAATTGAAATCCGGTGACGAGGCTCTTCACGGACATCGCCTCGGGATTTTTCACGACGTGCTTGGCGCTGACGAGTTTCACGCAGATGAAACAGATGGCTGCCAGGCAAAAGTTGATGAGGTAGATGAACGCCGCCGGGTGGTCGGAATAATTTTTCAGCAAGGCGATGAGCAATCCACCGATGGCCGGGCCAGCCACAGAGGAAAGCTGGAACACGCCGCTATTCCACGTCACGGCGCGCGGAAACAGTTCACGCGGCACGAGGCTGGTGAGAAAGGCGGAGCTGGCCGGCCACAGAAAAGTTCGCGCCGTGGCCGAGGTGAAGAGGCACGCGTAAATCCAGCCGACGGGCGCATGGTTCCACGAGATGAGCGCAAGGCCGAGGCTGGCGGTGGAGCTGATGGTGAGCGCGGTGAGGATGATGCGCTTGCGGTTGACGTTGTCGGCAAGGTGACCAGCAGGCAGTGTGCAGCAGAGCATCGCAACCATTTCGGCGAGGCCGACGATGCCGAGCGCGAGCGGCGAGTGGGTGCGTTCGTAAAGTTCCCAGCCGATCGCCACGTTGAGCATCTGCGCGCCGATGACGGCGAACAAACGTCCGGTGAGATATAGCCGGAAATCGCGCAGGCGAAACACGGCGTAGTTGTCCGTGGGTAAAAGATTTTCGTTGTCGGCGTCGCGGCTCATCCTATTGGGCGCACAAGTTAATGGAAAAAGAATTTTTTACAAACCGCGAAACGGGGAGCCGGGCGGGGACGTGTCGCTAGAGCGGTTCAAACCTTTTCTTCAAATAAATTTTCTGCCAACTTGAAGCGTATGAGTGCGCCAGATAAAAATCTTCCCGAACGAAAATACCGCTGGCCGTGGGTTTTCTGGGCGGCGGTGTTTCTGTTCATCGCGCTGGCGATTTTGTGGGTGGGGCAGGCGGTAAAAAACATCGAGCGCCAGCGGGACTTGGATGCGCCGCTGCCAAACACGGCTCCGGTGCGGTAGAAGTTTTCTTCTCCCTCGCCCCTCGGAGGGGAGAGGGTTGGGGTGAGGGGTGAACTGCCGCCGGAAGGAGCTCAAAAAAAATTGGAATCTCTTGAACTAATTCCACCTCTCATCCTCAATCCTTCTCCCCTCCGAGGGGAGAAGGAAGCAGCGCGTCGCGGGGAAACTCTGCCAACGTTAATCCGTCAAGGTTTGTTCAGAAGCGACTCCGGAGATTGCGGGGGCGGACGGTCTACTTGAGTCGGCCGGTCCACTTCAATTCCCTTCTTACCCAGCAATATCGGCAACACGGAAATACCTTCCAACTCCTTCGCTGGTTTCGCGTAGCCGATGTCCACGGCGGTGGGGGCAAAGTCCACGCCGCTCCAATTAAAGCCGCTGACTTGTCCGGCAGGAATTCCTTCCGGCCACCACGCGATGAGCGGCAGCGGCGCGGGCAAATTATTTTTTCCAGCGATGGCCTTGCCGTTAGGAGCGAGGAAATTCATCTTGGCATCCGCAAATTTTTCCGGCGCGGCACTGCTGCTGAAGATGACGCAGATGTTGTTGGAAATGTTCAGTTGTTTGAACTGGTCAAGAAGGCGGCCAATCCCACCGTCGAGGCGCGTGAGGAGTGAGGCGCGATCTTTGGCGGCCTGCGGCCAAGCTTCGCTGGTGAACGGGGCGTCGCTCGGCACAGGAAATTCGTCAACCCCGGCGCGCGCGCTGTGCGGGGCGGGAAGGTTCACGAGCAGGAAGAACGGCTGATGGTTGTTGAACTGATCCGGCTTGTGGTTTTTCACAAAGTTGCACGTCCAGTTGAACATGAATTCAGGCAGATAGATTCCCTTTTTGCCGCCGGCGTTTTCGTAGATGCCTTCGTCGCGGTCAAAATCCACCGTTGTGTTGTCCTCGTTCATCCAGCCCTTGGGGGCGAAGCGACGGAATTTTTCCGCATAATAATCCCGACCGTCCTGCTCATTCAAAAAGCCCGCGAACTCATCAAAGCCGCGCGTCCACGGTTTTTCGTCCAGCGTCCATTCGCCGATGAGGCCGGTGTGGTAGCCGGCCATTTGCAGGCGCGCCGCCACAGTAGTTTCGTTCTGCCCGCCGGATTTTTTTCCGCTCATCAGCGCGGCGAGGGCGTCGGTAAAATTGGTTCCGCCCGGACGGAAGTTCGTGAAGCGGATGCCCTCGGCGGCGAGGCGGTCAAGGTTCGGCGTCTGAAAATTCGTCTGGCCGTAGCAGCTCAAGTCACCGTAGCCGAGGCCGTGGCATTGGATGTAAATGATGCTCGTGCGGAGCGCGGGAATGGGGCGCAGGTTGGCGTTGGTGAAAATGGCGGCGGCGCTTTCGTTTTCTGCGCGGACGCTGGAAACGCAGGCGAGCAGGACGGCGAGCAGGAGGGACGGGCGATTTGGTTTCATTGAGAGCTTTGATTCTGCTGGCGCGGCGGCGTTCAAAGCAAATTATTTTTCTTTCGGAGTGAAATTTGGTGGCATTTGTCGCGCTGCGAAAAACCCGTCGCCAAGCGGAGCGTCAGGCGACGGAACATTCGGGTTCCCATCAGTGCGCGACCCACCAAGTGCCTGCTTCGCAGGCATACAGAGTTGCAGATTTGCGAGACGTTAATTCCCCGACCGCCGACCGAAATCCGCGTCCACCCGGAGTTTCATCATCACAAAAAAACTGGGAATCGTCGCCAGCACCACCCAGACAAAAAACAATTTGTAGCCGAGGTGCGCCTGGAGCCAGCCGCTCCACAGACCGGGAATCATCATGCCCATCGCCATGAAACCGGTGCAGAGCGCGTAGTGCGCCGTGGCGTGCGCGCCGCGGGCGACGTAAATCATGTAGAGCATGAACGACGCGAACCCGAAGCCGTAACCGAACTGTTCCACTGCGATGCCCGCGCCGATGGCGTAAAGATTTTCCGGCTGTGCCGCCGCGAGCCAAATGAACACCGCGTCCGGCAGATGAATCGCCAGCAGCATCGGCCAGAGCCAGAATTTCAATCCGTGCCGCGAGATGACGAAGCCGCCGAGCAGTCCGCCGCAAATCAGCGCGATCACGCCCACGGTGTTGTAGATGAAACCAACCTGCGTGTTCGTGAGTCCCAGCCCGCCTTTGTCATGGGCGTCGAGAAAAAATAATTGCGTCATGGGCATCAACTGCGCCTCGCCAAAACGGTAGGTCAGCAAAAATAAAAGCGAGACGCCGATGCCCGGCTTCTTGAAAAACGCCGCGAAAGTTTTCAAAAATTCGCCGGAAAAGTTTTGCCCCGCGACGCCGGGAACGTCCTTCACCGGGTGCGGCAGAATGAAGCGATGATAAACCGCCAGCAGCAAAACAATCGCGGCGACGATGGCGAAGACGAGCGACCACGCGGCGGAAAAATTTCCCGATGACGCGGCGAGAATCCCCGCGAGAATGACGAGCTGGCCCTTCGCCAAAATTCCCGCGATACGGTAGAACGTGGTGCGGATGCCGTTGAACGCCGCCTGCTCGCGCTCCGGCAGCGCGAGAATGTAAAAGCCGTCCGCCGCCACATCGTGTGTGGCCGAGGCGAACGCCAGCAGCCAGAACAACGCGAGCGTGATCTGGAAAAAGTGCGTCGTCGGAATCGTGAACGCCACGCCCGCCAGCGCCACGCCCACAATCATCTGCATCGTCCAGATCCAGTGCCGCCGCGTCTTGAGCAGATCCACCAGCGGACTCCACAGCGGTTTGATGACCCACGGCAGATACAGCCAGCCGGTGTAGAACGTGATCTCCGTGTTCGACACGCCGAGATTTTTGTAGAGCACGAGCGAGAGCGACATCGCCAGCGCGTAGGGCAGACCCTCGGCTAGATACAGCGTGGGAATCCACGCCCAGGGATTGCGGGAAATTTTGGCGGCCATAAAATTATTTCTTCGGCACGAGATTGAAAACAGCGGTCACGGGAAAATGGTCGGTAAATAATTTTTTCTCCTCGCCCTTGCCGTGTGTGTGCGGCTGCGTGAAAACTTTTTCAAACTTCCAATTCGCCACGCCATTTTGCAGCGCGGCGGAAATCAAGATGCGGTCATACGCCTTGCCCGTGGCGTGCGTGCGGAACTTGCCGCCGGCCAGCAAAAACGTATCGCGCAACGCGCCCGCCGGCTGAATGAGCAGCGCGAGCGCGGCGTTGGTGGCGCCAGGGAGGGTCGTCTCGTTGAAATCGCCGAGGACGATGAGGTTGGCATCGGGATTTTTGGCGAGTCTGGCGTCGGCCCATTTTTTCAGCGCGCCGTTTTGATCTTGTTGCGCGAGCTTGCCGTATTTGCCGATGCTGCGCTTGAGGTGGACGGCGCAAAGATCGAGCGTGGAAAAATTATTCGTCAGGCGAATGACGAGGTGCTTGGACAATTCCTTGTCGAGCTCCGGCACGCGGCCGGGCGGGGCGGCAATTTTCCAACCCTGATCCAGATCGAGCAGCGCGCCGATGGCCTGCCCGGTGAACGTATCCTTCGAGTCCACAAACATCGGCTGGAATGAATGTCCGTAGCGCGCCGCCGCGAGTTGGGCAAGATAGGAAACTTCGCGCGCGCCGCCAATTTCTTCGAGCGCGATGAGCAACGGCGGATTCGTCGGCCAGAGGCTCGCGAGGTTTTGCGCCTTCTGGCGGAACTCGGGCGCGGTCTCCGGCTGGCCGAGCTGCCGTTTTGTCTCACCGCCGCCGAAGAACGCGTAGCAGTTCAGCGTCGTCACGGAAATTTTCCCCGCCTGCGCCGCGCACGAAAAAGCCGCGAGGCAGAGAGAAAGCAAAATTAACCCTTGTTTGGACACGCCAGAACTCTAAATCGCCCGCCGTCGGAAGGGAAACTTTTCTTTGGCACTCACCGGCTAAAATCTCTAGGACGGTTTTATTTTTCGGCGCGGAACGTCACGGTGGATTTTTTTAGGCCATTGGCTGTGACCGTCACGGAAATCTTCCCCGCCGCCGTCACCTTTACGAACGCCACGCACTCGCCCTGAAACGCGCGCCGCACGCTGGCTTGAAATAATTCGTGGCTGACGGTGTCGCCACTGTCCACGCAAGCGATCACGCCGGGGCCGCTGACTTGAAACGAAATCAAATCATCTGCGCGCGGCACGGTGATGCCGTCTGCATCCACGACGCGGGCGCGGACGATGGCGACGGCATCGAAGCTCGGCGAAATTTTTTTCGTCTCGGTGGACAAAATAATTTTCGCCGCCTTGCCCGCCGTGCGGAGTTCATCCTGCGCGACAACTTTGCCGCCGTTTTTCGCCACGGCCTTGAGCGTGCCCGGCGCGAATGGAACTTTCCACACGCGCGGCGAGGCATCGCGATTAATTTTTTTTGCACCGAGCGATTTGCTGTTCAGAAATAATTCCACTTCGTCGCAGTTGGAATAGGCCTCCACCGTTTCGTCATGCGGCGCGGGATTGCGCGAGGTCCAGTCAGCGAATTGCACCTGCGTGTGCAGTTCCTCACCGCCGTAGCCGGGGTCGTTCGGCATCCGGTCATTCGGCGCGGTGCGGCGCGCGAGGTGCAACACCGGCTGGTCATTCCACCAACTGTCGCGCTCGAAGGCCATCGGTTTAATGGCGCCAGTGCGGTCAAGCAAACCAGAGGAATGATTCACCACCGGCCAGTGGCGCGACTCACCGAGATAATCCACGCCGGTCCAGAGAAATTGTCCAGCGTGCGACGGATTATCGCGCAGCCAGAGCCACGTCTGCCGGTCGTGCCGCTGCTCGGTGCCGACAATTTTCCGCGAAGGTTTCGCGCGCTGCGCGGCGAGCAGTTCGTTGTCGCGATAATTCGTGCCGACGACATCGAGCAAATCTGCGAGGCCGTTGTCGTAATCGTGGCTCACGTTCGGACGGAACAACGCCTGCGTCACGGGACGCGTCGGGTCGTTCGCGTGGCAGACCGCCACGAGATTGCTCGCGATGGGAATGGCGATGGCCGGCTTGGGCGTGTCGTGGATTTCGTTGCCGATGCTGTAGAGGATGACGCTGGGATGATTCCGGTCGCGGCGCACGGCGTCGGCGGCATCGCGCGCCGACCAGTCGTTGAAGAAGAGGTGATAGTCGTAGGGATTTTTTTGCACCGTCCAACAATCGAAAAATTCGTCCATCACGAGAAAGCCCAGGCGGTCGCACAAATCCAGAAACTCTGGCGCGGGCGGATTATGCGCGGTGCGAATGGCATTCACGCCGAGCGTGCGCAAGGTTTTGAGTCGCGCTTCCCAGATGCCGAGCGGAACCGCCGCGCCGAACGCACCGCCATCGTGGTGCAGGCAGACGCCTTTGAGCACGACTTTTTTTCCGTTTAACATGAAGCCATTTGTCGGCGTGAATACTGCCGAGCGGATGCCGAAACGCGTGATAATTTCATCCCTGAGATTTGCATTCCTAAAAGCGGCGGGATTGGTTGTGACATAAACGCGCGTTACCAGCCGATATAAAACCGGGTCATTGAGATCCCAAAGTTTGGTTTTCAGCACGATAAAATCATCAGTCAATGTGATGGTAGCACCGGGTGCGAGCGATGCGTTAGGCGTGTTATTAAGTCCAGGCCGCCTTGCTATTATTGGACGCGGCACGCTGTGATTGAAAATCCGACCTTCCACATTCCGAGCATCAAAATCAGAAAGTTGTTCATCCGGCGCAAGGACGGTGCTGATGACATCAATATGTTGCGTGTAATCAGACTGATTCATGATTTTCGTTTCGACATGAACAGTTGCGCTGTTTGATTCAACTTCCGGCGTGCTGATGAATACGCCGTTCTCGGCAAGGTGAATCACGTCGGTGGTCACGAGCCGGACGTGCCGATAGATCCCCGCGCCGGAATACCAACGGGAAGCCGGCTGGGCGCTGGTGTCGGCTTTTACGACGAGAATGTTAGGTCCGTCGGGCTTCAGCGAATCAGTGAGGTCGTATCGAAAGCTGAAATAGCCGCTGGGCCGGTGGCCGAGGTGTTTGCCGTTGATCCACACGTCGCTGTTCTGCATCACCCCGTCGAACTCGACCCAGACGCGCTGGCCCATGGCCTCGGCAG
>JANOBC010000030.1:0-14154 GCA_031411455.1 Limisphaerales bacterium | reverse complement strand
CTCTTGTTCGGCGCACTGGTCTTCATCCAGACTTGGGCAGAAGCGGAGCCGACGAGACTCAAAAGCACAAGCCCTACGGCAAACATTTTGAAGTATTTCTGGTTGCGAGCTTGCACGAAGTAAAATCTGAACCTGCAGCCGGGGCGTCGTCAAATGAAATGTCCTTCGTCCGGCAGAAATTTTCTCGCCCGCCACTTCGTTTCTCGCTTTAATCTGCGTCACATGAAGAAGCAAAAAGCCTACGCCGCCGCTGGCGTTGACATTGATCTCGGCAATAAAGTCAAAGCCACGCTGCCCGCGCTGCTCGCCAGCACGCATCGCAAAGAAGTGCTCGGCAAAGTCGGCGGCTTCGGCGGTCTCTTCGCGCTCGATCTCAAGAAATACAAGGAACCCATCCTCGTCTCGTCCGTGGACGGCGTGGGCACCAAGCTCAAGCTCGCGTTCCAGTTGGACAAGCACGACACCATCGGCGCGGATCTCGTGAATCATTGCGTGAACGACATCGCCGTGCTCGGCGCGGAACCGCTGTTCTTCCTCGATTACCTCGGCACGGGCAAACTGGAGCCGCACGTTTTCACCGAAATCATCAAGGGCTTCGCCCGCGCCTGCGCGCAAAACAACTGTGCGCTCATCGGCGGCGAGACGGCGCAGATGCCGGGCTTTTATCAACCGGGCGAATATGACGTGAGCGGCACGATTGTCGGCGTGGTGGAAAAATCCCGGATGCTCAACGGCCAGAAAACCGTGAAGCGCGGCGACGTGGTCATCGGCATCGCCTCTAGCGGCCTGCACACGAATGGCTATTCGCTTGGGCGCAAAATTTTCTTCGAGCAACTCGGCTACAAACCCACGGATAAAATTCCCGGTTTCAAGAAATCCATCGGCGCGGAACTGCTGGCCGAACACATCAGCTACGGTTCCGTGGTGCAGAAGCTCCTCAAGAAGTTCAACCTCGTCGGCAAGCCGGACAAAGTGAAAGCCTTCGCCCACATCACCGGCGGCGGTTTCGTGGACAACATCCCGCGCGTGCTGCCGAAGTCGCTCGATGTCGTCATCAAGAAAGGTTCGTGGGATATGCTGCCCATCTTCCGCATCATCGAAGAAAAGAGCGGAGTGCCGGACCAGGAATTGTATCAGGTTTTCAACATGGGCATCGGCATGGTCGGCATCGTGGCAGCGGATAAAACGGCCGCCGTGCTGAAATTCATCAAGAGCCAGAAGCACAACGCGTGGATCATCGGCGAAGTCGTCAAAGGCAAAGGCGAAGCGCGGGTGGTTTGATTTCTTACAACTGCGCTTGAAAACGGTATACGGCTACCGCCTTACACCGCACTCCATGACCTCTCGGGCTATGATTTGCGTGTCATTTTTCAATTCAAAAAACACAAAGGTGCGGACGTAATTTTGCTTACGGGCATCGGTTCGCCTGACGAGGGTATTGCCCGCATGGTTGTGCGGCTTGCTTTGGCGACGTGGTAAAAGCACCATTTCACCATTCCATGCAAAAACCCGCGCTTTCCTTCTGGCAGATCTGGAACATGAGCTTCGGCTTTCTCGGCATCCAATTCGGCTGGGGCCTGCAGATGGCGAACATGAGCCCCATCTACAAATACCTCGGCGCGTCCGACTCGCAGATCCCGATGCTCTGGCTTGCTGCACCGCTCACGGGTTTTCTCGTGCAACCCATCATCGGTGCGATGAGCGACCGCACTTGGGGACGGCTCGGACGCCGGCGTCCATATTTTCTTGTCGGCGCGATCTTGAGTTCGCTCGCGCTTATCGCCATGCCGAATTGCAGCACGCTCTGGATGGCGGCAGGGCTGCTCTGGATTCTCGACGCGAGCATCAATGTCAGCATGGAACCGTTCCGCGCGTTTGTGGCGGATAAACTGCCGGAGCAGCAGCGCGGCATGGGCTTCGCGATGCAAAGTTTTTTCATCGGCGTCGGCGCGGTGGTGGCGGGGATGCTGCCTTACATCTTGAAGAACTGGTTTCACGTCAGCAGTGAGACCGGCGCGGGCAACGCCATTCCGCCGAATGTGAAAATTGCCTTTTACTGCGGCGCAGCGGCATTTTTTGGTGCAGTCCTGTGGACAATTTTTTCCACGAAGGAATATCCGCCGGAAAATTTGGAAGAATTCCGCAGAAAGAAAATTTCCAGCGCTGGTCTTGGAAACTTTTTTGCGGAAATCTTTTCCGCCGTGCGCGAGATGCCAGACACAATGAAGCGGCTGGCGCTCGTGCAGTTCTTCACCTGGCTTGGCCTATTCTGCATGTGGCTGCATTTCTCCAACGCCGTTCCGATTGTCTTTGGCAGCGATGACCCGAAGTCAGAAATTTTCAAGCGTGGCGCAGAATGGGCGGGCGTGTGCTACTCGCTGAAGGACGCGGTGACATTCATCGCGGCGTTTGGGCTAATGGCGGCGGCGCGGAAATTTGACCGGCGGCGCATCCACGGCCTCTGCCTCGCGCTCGGCGGAATTGGATTGCTCGCCGTGGGATTCATCCACGGCGAGGAGCAGAAAAACTTTTTGCTCGTCGCGCTGGCGCTGGGTGGTGTGGCGTGGGCTTCCATCCTTTCGATGCCCTACGCGATTCTGGCAGGCGCGCTGCCGCCGGAGCGGATGGGCGTTTACATGGGCATCTTTAACTTCTTCATCGTGCTGCCGGAGATTCTGGCGGCACTGACGTTTGGGCCGCTGGTGAAGAATTATCTCGGCGGCAACTTGGTTCACGCGGTGATGGCGGGCGGCGTCTTCATGCTCATCGCCGCCGCGCTCGCGCAATGGGTGAAACCTTCAGCGGCGACGAAGGCGGGGTAATCGTTAATTTTCCAAAGACGAAATCCTTCAGCGCAAAGTAGGCAAGGCCAATTTTCGTTTTATTTTATTCCCGCCAGCCGTTCCTTCCAGATTTTGTAAAGCTCCACCGTGGCGCGAACGTCGCGCAGGCAGTATTCGGCGATCTCGCGGAATTTGCCGGCTTCCATCAAATCTTTCACGTCCATGCCCGTCACGCCCGCGCTCTTGGGAGATTCGATACCGAAGGCTTTGCAGTAAAAATCCAGATTGAACCGCCGCGCCGCGCCGTCGCGTCCGCTCACGCTGTAAAACGTCAGTTGCTCCGCGAGGTCGCAGTGCGGCTCCACGGCGTAACGGTAGCCGAGCCAGTTCTTCTTGGAGATCGGCACGTTGAGCAGCGCCGAGCGCAGGTAGATGAACGGCACGTCGAACCCGCGGCCGTTAAAAGTCACGATGCTGTCGTAATGTTTCGCCACGTCCCAGAAGGCGGTGAGCAGTTCGGTCTCATCGGCCACGGGCAGGAACTCGACGGGGCCGGCATCGCCTGCGTCGTCCTCAAAATCTTCGGCGATGTAAATGGTCTGGCCGCGTCCGGTCTCGGCATTGAGCATGGCGATGCAGACGACTTGCGACGTGAACGGCCAGAGCGACATGAAGCGCGTAATCTCCTCGCGCTTGGCCTGCTTGGCGATGGCGTCGCCGATTTTTTCGGTTTCGCGGAAAAGATATTCTTGCTGCGCTTCGTCGAAGTTTTCAACCGGTTGCGCGGAGGTTTCGATGTCGAATACGAGGGTGGCCATACGGGGACATTAACCGCCAAGACGCCGAGGACGCCAAGAAAATTTTTCGACAATCCAATTTGGCGGTCAGCGTAGAGAGAAATCTACAAAAAAAACGGCATCCTTGGGCAAGGATGCCGTTGATTTGAGAATGTAGCTGCTTATTTCTTGAAGCGGCGGGAGACGAAGCTCAAGCCAGTCAAGGCGGCTCCAAGCATCAATGCCGTGCTACCAGCATCGGGAACTTTCTTGCCAGTGAACAGTGCCGTGCCGGAAATGCCGTATTTGCCATTATCAGCACTGCCGGGAATAGTGATAATTCCGCTCATGCCGCCCACATACCACACTTCGCTGCCGTAGTTCGGGCCGTCATACTTGGCGAGCAGGTAGAGGAAGCCACCGGTGCCGAGGTCAATGTTCACACTGGAAACATCCGATCCGTAGGTCGTCTGCGTTCCCAAAACTGCTTCAGCGAGCGGACCAAAGTTGTTCAGGGAGCGCGTGACGGTGTTATCGATACCACTGATGGTGACCACAGTTGAACCACCGAGGTTCAGACCAATCATAGTATTGACGTAAGTAACACGCGCCGCACCACTGGCCGGAATTCCGTAATTCACGAAGCCCAGTTCGTTGCCGTCAAAGAAGTTGATGGTCGTTGCACTTGTGTTCTGAACTACTGTCAACAAAACTGCGGCCAAAAGGCTGCAGGTGAGGATTTGTTTGATTTTCATATTTTTGGTTTATTTAATTTACTCCGCCAACGAGTAGCTATCCGTATGCCAGTTGTTACCTTGCCCCCAAACCCTGCAAAAAAAGCCATAAAAATTGAAAAAAACCAATGTTTCCGCATTAAAGAATTTCCAAAGCAAGCCCCTTAAAACTGGAAGATTTAATACAAACTGTAAATACTCCCGACGGTTTTCAGTATATTTTCCAAAAAGTTGGGAAAACAAATGTCGCCGCCGAACATTTGCCCACGGCTAATAACGCACTTCCTTGAGATCTTTAAATCCTTGGAGAAAATCGGTCAAACCGGCTCGGCAATCAAATCGTAATCGGTGTGGCCGATGATTTTGACGTTGGCGAACTGGCCGATGGGCGATTTGCCACGAACATAAACACGCCCGTCAATGTCGGGCGCATCAGCTTCGCCGCGACCGACCAAAAAATTTCCGATTTCCGATTTCCGATTTCCGATTTTTTCCGTGTCACGTTCCCGGATTAAACCATGCTCCCAAGAACTCACACTCGCCGATTGCAGTTGCTTGGCATTCGCCTCGCCTTCGATGAGGACTTTGAGTTCGCGACCAACGAAGGATTCGGAAACGGCAATGGCGACCTTGTGCTGCGCGGCCATGGCCTGTTCGCGGCGTTTTTGTTTCACCTTATCAGTGAGTTGACCCGCCATCGCACCGGCACGCGTGCCGTCTTCTTTCGAGTAGGCAAAAATTCCGAGGCGCTCGAACTTCGTGTCGCGGATAAAATCAAGCAACGCTTTGAAACTAGCTTCCGTCTCGCCGGGAAAACCGACGATGAACGTCGTGCGAATCGCGATGCCGGGAATGCCCGCGCGGATTTTCGCGATGAGGTCCACGATGTATTGCTGCGAAGTTTCGCGGCGCATCCGTTCGAGCATATTCTCATGGATGTGCTGGAGCGGGATGTCAATATAGCGCGCGACCTTCTTGCACTCGGCGATGGTCTGGATGAGTTCATCCGTCCAATGCGCCGGATGCGTGTAGAGCAGACGAATCCAGAAATCACCTTTGAGCGCATTCAGTTCGCGCAGCAGCGTGCAAATGCTCGTGGCATCGGCCGCCAGCGATTTGGCGGCGGCGGAAAATTTTTCGGGCGAAGAAATGGCGCGTGAATGGTTCGGACGCAAATCTAAGCCGTAGTAAGTCGAGTCTTGCGAAATCAAATTGATTTCCTTCACGCCGTCAGCAATGAGCGCCTTTGCTTCTTTAACAATATCGCTTTGCGTGCGGCTGCGGTGCGAGCCGCGCATCCGGGGGATGATGCAAAAACTGCACGGATGGTTGCAACCCTCGGCAATCTTGACGTAGGCAAAATGTTTCGGCGTGAGCCGAAAGCGCGGCGTCTCGAAATCGGGAATGAAAATGGGGCGCTGCGTTACATCGAAAACCGGCGCGGCAGGATTTTTTGCGCTGACGATGGTTTTTGTCTTACCAAATTTATCCGTGCTACGGATGGATTCTTCGTGTTCGTGTTCGGTGAGCGGGCGATTTTTCTCCAACTCATTGAGGCGCGAAACCACTTTGCTTTTTTGGACTTTGGACTTCGGGCTTTGAACTTTGGTGGCGCGGCTGGCAATTGCCTTGTTCACGATGTCGCTGACCTGACCGACCTGATCAATGCCCATGAAGCCGTCCACTTCGGGCATGAGTTTGGGAAGTTCCTCGCGGAAACGTTGCGACAGGCAGCCGGAAACAATGACGGCCTGACCGCGCCGGTTCGCATCGCGCAACTCAACGGATTCGAGAATGGTGTCCACGCTCTCTTCCTGCGCGGAATCAATGAAGGAACAGGTGTTGACGATGACGGCATCGGCGGTCGCAGCGTCATTGGTGATCTCCACGCCGCCTTTGAGCAACGAGCCGAGCATGATCTCGGCGTCCACAAGATTCTTGGCGCAGCCGAGGGAAATCAAACCGACGCGCAGCGGCTTGGAACTGGAATTTTTCTTCGTCACAGGTGGCGAAGGTTAGCAGAGAATGGGCGTGAGGCAATCTTGGGCGACGGCTACTATTGAACGACTGGCGCGGGCGTGTTGGTTGAAACGGGTGTGGAAATTTTTGGCACAGCATTCGTCACCGGGGGCGCGACGGTTTCCGCTGGCAGGCCGAGCTTGGTGCGGAGGATGGCGCGGGCTTCCGGCGGCAGACCGGCTTGCGGATTCAGCATATCGGTCACGACGGTCTTCTTCATTTCATCGAGCGCGGGCAACGGAATGCGCGTTTCGCCTCGGGAGCCGGCTGTAGATTTCATGTATTTGGCATGGACGCGCGTCGCGAGGTTTTGAAAATTTTGATAGCGCGAATCGTCGTCCGTCACGAGCGCGAGGTAAGCGCGGGTGATGAGTCCCTGCACCGCCTGCGTCACGCGTTCCTGCGAGGTCTCACCGATGTCAATCTGCACTACGGCCACGGCGTATTCATCCAAAGTCAGATTTTTCGGCAAGGAATCAGGGTCGTTCTCCACGATGGGTTTGTCGGGAAATTTTTCGCCCAGATACTTGAACCACTTGCGCGCCTCGCTCATGCGGTTGTTGGAATACAGAAAATAAATCGAGTCGCGCAAGGCGTTGCGCTGGGCGCGCTCGATGTGGTCGCGGTTTTTCTCGTCGTCGCGCGCCATCGTTTCGTAGACCTCGTTAACGCGGCCAACGAGTTCCAGATTTGGCCCGAGCGAGTAGCGCTGCGTGAATGGATTGTAAAGGATGCGCCCGTGCTTGAAGGCTTGGTAGATGGATTGATAAATGATGCGGCGCAGTTGGATGAGGTCGTCCGGCTTGACCTTGGCGGGATTTTTCTGCGCCTGATCGAGACCTTTTGCGCCCCAATAAATCGCGTGCGCCTCGGGCAAACGCCAGTCGAGTGGGCCGTAACGTTCATCCACGGACTGGATGAATTCCGGTTCCAGTTTGAACTTTTCACGAATCACCAGCGCGTTCGTCCGGTCGGTTTCATTCTGCGGTGAAACCAAACTCTGATAATTCGTCCCCTCCTCGCCGAAGAGTCCGCCCATCTCATCCGCCCAACGCATCTTGTAAAACATATTCGCGTCGTCAAGGTTCGCGCCAATCTTGTGCTGGTATTGCCACGCGAGTTCGCGAAAAATCAGCACGTCGTTGGGATTATATTTCAGCCCTTCGTCGCGCATCAGCTCGATGCCGCGCTGCACCCAGCGCCAGCGGTCGGTGTAATCGCCGGGGCCATTCTCCTTGAACTTCACGGAAATGTTATAGGCCATGTTCCAGCCTTGAAACACCCAGACCTGCGAGAAGTGCGGCTCCAGTTGCGTGATCCACGACGCGAGTTGCGCGGCTTCAAAAAATTTGTCGTCCTGCTGCAAATCATTCGCGCGCGACCAGAGCAAGTTGGAGATCAGCCCGCGAAAACCACCCAGCGCCACCGTCGTGAACGCCAACATCGGCGGCGCGTTCTCCAGCACGGCGGCGTGCGTGAGGCCGAGTCGGTCACGATCCACGTTCAACGATTTCTGCACCCGGCTGGAGCTGAACAGCAGCGCAGCGGCGAGGAGCAGCAGGAGAATTTTTTTGGCGCGCGGGTTCATTGGGTTCCCTGTGCGGTGGCGAGTTCACGCCGGTTGAAGAAAATAATTCCCGCCACCGCAAAAATTCCGCCGATCAGCAAAACGATTTGCGTGAACGCCATGCCGAGTTCGCCCCAGGTGATGCTGCGTCCAGTGCTCAACGCCTCCACCGGCGAGTAGCCTTGCACGAGCTTGATGACTTCCAGCAGGCCTTTGAACGCCGGAATCAAAATAATATCCATCACCGAGTGACCGGCCTGGCCCGTCTCCTCGTTGCCCGCCGCCACCGAGCCGGAATCCACCGCGTCCGCCAGCATCCCGCTCGACAGCACCATCGTCAGCATCGCCAGCGAGAAAAACGCCGCGACGGGAAACGACAGAAAACTTGCCGCCATCAGCCCGATGGCCGCCATCAGCGCCAGCCAGCAAAAAATAATTCCTAAACCGCGCGCGAAGTTCAGCGCGAAGCCGCCCTCGGGATAAAGCACCTCCACACCTTCATCCAGCGGGAACAACAGCGATGTCGGGTTCGGATTCATCACCGTCACCGTCAGGATACCTTTGTCATCGCACAAGTCGGCGGGGATCGGAAATTCGTGGAACGTGTCCGGCGCGAGACTCATCGGCTCGCTGCGCCAGAGTTTTTGCTGCGCCTGCGAACCCACCGCCCAGACCAGCGTGAACGTGCCGGACGGACTTTTCTGCGCGGAATTAAATTTCACGCGCAACTGCAACGGCTTACCCGCGATGCGTTCCTTGGCAAAACCTAAATCAATTTTCCAGATGCGCTGGTAGCTCTGCGGCACCAATTGCAAATCCGCTTTCACCATCTCGCGGATTTGTTTTTTCACCTCAAGCTCGTCTACTTTTTCTACGGTAGAGGTTTTTTTACGATTTTCAAAAATACGCTTGGTGTCTGCTTCAATTTCCGCCGAGCTGTCCGCTTCCTTCGCCGAGCCACGCGCCACGAGGATTTGTTCGTGCAAACTTTTCTGCACGTCCGCCGGCAACTTCGACGCGCGATACTGCAACAACCCAAAAACAAACGCGCCAGAAATCGCCAGCAACGCCGCGTTCAACGTCACGAGGCCGAGCCATTTGCCCAGCCAGATTTGCCAGCGTGCAATTGGCTTCGTGGCGACGACTTGAATCTGACATTCCTCGATGTCGCGGGCGAGCGTGCCGCACGCGAGCCACAGCGTCGAAAGCCCCAGCAACGCCGTGATGGCGCTCAACGTGTAGGTGAGAATAATCTGCGTGAAGCCCTGCGCCGTGCCGTCGTCGCGAATGACCAGCGGCAACCCGACGACCGCCGCAATCAGCAAGACCGCGATGACAAGGAACAGCTTGAACCGCAGCGCCGCCTTCCACGTCAATCCAGCGATGGCTAAAATTCTTTGCATTTATTTAGAAGCCACAGATTTTCACAGATGAAACACAGATAAAAAAATTACTCCGCCGGTCATTCCGTATCTGTGTTTCATCTGTGAAAATCTGTGGCTAAAATTATTTCTTCCCGCCCAACAGCGACGAAAGTTTTTCATCCGCCTTTGCCAAGTCCACCGGCTTTGGCGGATCCGTTTTCGGTGCGGTCTTTTCCGGTGACGGCGTGGGTGCGACAGTCGGCTGCGTGAGCGCAGCCAACTTACTGTCGTCCGTTTTTGATGCGGCAACTTCGGCGACAGGTTTGACAGCAGGCTGTGCGGCTTGCGGCAGTGACAATTTCTCCAAAACTTTTTCCGTCTGCGGCTGCGCGTCGCCACCGGCGCGGAGATACTCGGCCACACGAGCGCCTGATTGCGCACCGCTGGTTTCATTCGCGGCGCGGGCTTTGTTGACCACGTCGAGAAAATAGCTTTCGAGGTTCTGCGTCGGATTGTCCACGCGCACTTCACCGGTCAAAAGGTCTTTGCGGATAATGGCGAGAACTTTTTCAAGCGTCTCGCGCGGCAGAACTGGCGTCGTGATGCGCAGCGTGTCCGGCTCGGCCAACAGTTCTTTCAAGGTTCCCGCCGCCTGAATTTTGCCGCCGTAATAAATCACCACGCGGTCGCAAACATCTTCCACATCCGACAAAAGATGGCTGCTCAAGATCACTGTCTTGCCACGCTTGGCAAGCGCCACGATCAAATCTTTCACCTCGCGACAGCCAATCGGATCAAGGCCTGCCGTCGGTTCGTCGAGGATGACGAGGTCGGGATCGTTGATGAGCGCCTGTGCGAGACCGATGCGGCGCTGCATGCCCTTGGAAAATTCACCGACGGCGCGCGTTTGCGTCTTGCCGAGGCCGACCATTTCCAGCAACTGTTCCGTGCGATTCTGGCGGTCTTCTTTGGAGAGATGAAACAGGTTGCCGAAAAAATCCAGCGTCTCGCGCGAGTTGAGATAGCGGTAGAGATACGATTCCTCCGGCAGATAACCAATGCGCGCCTTGGTCTGCACATGGCGCGGTGAATGACCGAACATCTCGATGTGACCATTCGTCGGATTCAACAAGCCGAGCAGTAGCTTGATGGTCGTGGATTTCCCTGAACCGTTCGGTCCGAGCAGGCCGAAAATTTCGCCCTTGCGGACTTCAAAATCCACGCCGTCCACCGCGCGCGCCTTGGGACGATTCCAGAAATCTTTGAAAACTTTCGTCAGCCCGCGCACGGAGACGACGACTTCGCTGCCGGATTGCGGATTGCGGATTGCGGATTGCGGATTTAATTCGGCGACGGGCATAAATTCTTATTCTGTGGCGCGACGGCGGAAAATTTCCGCCACGTCAGCCTTGTTCTTCTTCTTTTCGGCCACATCAATCATGGCATTGTAAAGTTCCCAAGTCGCGGGCATGGTATAAATGCCGTTCTTGGCCAGAAACACCAGCGCAGCCACAACCGCCGTGCGTTTGTTCCCATCAATGAACGCCTGCGATTCCGCGAGATGAAACGCATAGCCAGCGGCGACATCAAACCAATCTCCGTTGGCGTAGTATAAAACATTCTTCGCCGATGCGAGCGCCGACTCGACCAGACCTAAATCCCGCACTCCATCCTGACCGCCATGTTCAGCCAAGCTGCGGGCGTGGATGCGAAGGACTTCATCAAGCTCCAGAAAAATTGGCTCGTTCACTTGGCCAGCGCGCTCAAGAGTTCGCGGTTCTCGCGGAAGACAACCTCGCAGGCTTCCTCAAATGAAAGTTTTTTTCCAAGCCACGGCTTTGCATCCGTGCTTTTGCCGCCGACTACCTTCTTCGTGAACATCACAAAAAGTTCCTGTTGCTCCTTGTCGGGCAGTGACTCGATTTGCTGCATGATTTCAGTGGCACTCATGGCATTTAATTTATCGCAATTCTCCGCTCCATCAAGCTCGCGAAACTCACGCCAGCTTTGGCGTCAGATCCCCGGCCGGCTTGGAATGCGAGCCGTGGTCGTGTTTGTCGGCGACGGGTTCGGGATGGAAATGTTCCAGCTCTTCACCTTTGCGGACGAGGCGGGCGCTGTTGAAAATCACGATGAGTGTGCCGGCGACGTGCAGCATGGACGCCGCAATCGGCCCGATGTAACCGAACGACGTGACCGTGAGGCCAACGATGATGAACACCACGCCGAACAGAAAATTCTGGTTGATGACGGCGCGCGTGCTGCGCGAAAGTTTCACGAGAAACGGCAGACGGCGGAGATCATTATTCATCAGCGCAATCGTCGCACTGTGGATGGCGACTTCGCTGCCCGCAGCGCCCATCGCGATGCTGATGTCGCCTGCGGCGAGCGCGGGGGCATCGTTCACGCCGTCGCCGACGACTGCGACTTTGTAGCCTTTGGCTTTCATCGCGCGGACGAAATCCACTTTCGTTTGCGGCAGGCAATCGCCCTGCGCTTCTTCGCAGCCGATCTCGGCAGCGACGCGCGTAGCGACGACATGACGGTCGCCGCTCACCATCGCGATGCGGCGGACGCCCGCTTCTTTCAATTCCGCCAACGCTTCCTTCGCCTCGGGGCGCGTCTTGTCCTGCATGCCGACCCAGCCGACGCACTTGCCGTTTTGCGCGACGAAAATCAAACTCCAGCCTTCCGTCTCGCCCACGTCCACGGATTTCTCGAAGCTCGCATCAATGCCGTTGTCCTTGAGCCACTGCGCGCGACCGACCAAAATTTTCGCGCCGTTGATTTCCGCCTTCACGCCGCGACCGGCGGTTTCGGCAAAATCTTTCGGCTCGGCCAACGGAACTCCCGCTTCGCCCGCAAGATTTGCCAAAGCTTTCGCGGTCGGATGGTTGCTGTATTTTTCAGCCGACGCGGCGAGCAACAGAAGTTCTGCCGGTTTCGTTTCGCCAATCGGAGCGAGGCGGCTGACGGCGAGCTGGCCGGTGGTGAGCGTGCCGGTTTTGTCGAAGACGAAAGAATTGATTTTCGCGGCGGCTTCGATGTCGGCGACGTTCTTGATGAGAATGCCGAGGCGCGCGGCGGCGGAGAGCGCGGCGACCATCGCGGTCGGCGTTGCGAGAATGAACGCGCACGGACAGGACACGACGAACACCGCGATGACACGGCTCAAATCATGCGTGAACGCCCAGACAAGCGCGCCGATGACGAGCACGAGCGGCGTGTAAAAGCCCATGTATTGATCCACGATTTTCTGGATGGGCAATTTGGTTTTTTCAGCGGCGATGATGAGTTCGCGCACACGACCGAGCGTGGTATCGGTTCCGGCGCGGCTGACTTTGATTTCAAGAACGCCGGTCAGATTTTGTGTGCCAGCATAAACTTCGTCGCCTTGTTTTTTATCAGCGGGCAAAGATTCACCCGTGATGGTGGCTTGGTTGAACGAGCCTTGGCCTTGCACGATGACGCCGTCGGCGGCGACGTTGTCGCCCGGACGAATCCGAATCACATCGCCGACTTTGAGTTCGCTCGCGGCGACTTCTTCTTCGCTGCCGTCTTTCTTGAGGCGACGCGCTTTGGTGGGTGTGAGCTTGATGAGCGATTCGATGGAATCGCGCGCGCCTTGGGCGGTGCGGGATTCGATGAGTTCGCCGGTGAGCATGAAGAAAGCGACGATGCCCGCCGTCTTGTAATCCGCCGAGGCGAACGCGGCGAGGACGGCGATGGCGACGAGTTCGTTGATGCTCAAGCGGCCCGCGCGCAAATCCTTCACGGCGGTGACGATGATGGGATAGCCGAGGGCGATGGCACCGATCATGGCGCTGGCACTGGCGAGCGTGGTGCCGGATTCAAAGAGCCAGTCCACGATGAAAGCGTTGATGACGCAGACGATGCCAAACGCGGCCCACGGAATGGACACGACGGAATGTTCGTGGTCATGGCCGCAGCCGCAGTTGTCACCGTGGACGTGTTCGGATTGACTGATGAGAGAGGTGACTTGCATAAAAAATTTATGGTTTACGATTGGCGATTGACGATTGGAAATGCGCCGACGAATGCGTTGGGCGCGCTGAAAGCGCAATGACATGACAGCCCGGGGCAACGCCCCGGGAACCGACGCCATCTAAAGATCCGCCCTGAAGGGGCGGGACAATGCTCGGGGATTTTTGTGACGCCCTTTCAGGGCTTGAAAATAATCGCGCGGCCATACCCAGGGCGTTGCCCTGGGCTGTCATGTGGCGGGCTTTCAGCCCGGCGATGTGCGGTGCGTTCATTTTGGTTCAGAAAACGCGTTTGCCGAGAATGGGGAAATGGTTCAGCCAGTTGGCGAACTTGACCAAAATCCAGCCGAAGCAAATGCTCCAAACAGGAATTGAACAAAAAATAAACACGCCTGTTTCCACCAAAGCAGTCAATTTCAGTTTCAATCCAATCCATAGCAACGGTTGCAGAAAATAATAAACCTCCCAATACGTTTTCAGGACTGGCGGAACAGGCTCAAAAAAAACGTCTCCAAAATGTATCGCCTTCCACAAAAAAAATATGCTCAAAGCAAAGTGTGCAATCGCCACTTTCCACATTCTTCGCTTGAGCATCGCGTCCATTTTGTTTTACGGATTGCCGCCGTTTTTCTGCAGCGGTTCGCGGTTCAACATTAAGCGCAGTTCGCGCGGTTTGCCATCGGCTCTTTGCGGCAGGAAGATTTTGTCCTGCACATTCGTCAGCACCACGGACATGGTCTTGGCCAGTTCCAGTTCGGCGAACAGCCGGGGGTTCTTCTGGTATTCCGGCAGCAGGCTGGTGAACGCCGCTGCGTCGGATGCCATCGCGGAAACGAAACGGTGCCGCGCAGACTCGGCGGCGTTGGTGATGGATGCGGCGCGCGCCCCAGCCTCGTTCGAGATCTGA
>JANOBC010000029.1:0-2528 GCA_031411455.1 Limisphaerales bacterium | reverse complement strand
GTATTGAAGACGATCGCTTTGCCGCCGCCGGCGTTCGCGCCCTTCTCGGCTTCGAGCGCGAGCTTATCAATGTGCATGTTGCACGGCGTGACGTTGCTCCAGGTGGACGCGATGCCGATGAGGGGCTTCTTGAAATCCGCTTCTGTGAAGCCGACAGGATAAAGCATAGAGCGAGCAGCGGCGCGGTGCGGTCCGTCCAAGAGCGAGCTGGAAAAGGGGCGGATGTTGATGGCTTTTTTAGCGGCGGATTTCTTTTTCATCGGACGGGGAGTTTGCCGGAAAGGGTTCGGCTTTGCAAAAAAACTTTGTCCGCTTTTGCGTTCGGCGGGCGTTTATGGGTGAATGGTAACGATGCACGACATGGAAATCTTGCGAGACTTTGCCCACGGCAAGTCCGAAGCCGCCTTTGCCGAACTGGTGCGCCGCCATGTCGGGCTGGTTTATTCCGCCGCGCTGCGGCAGGTGCGCGACCCGCATCTGGCCGAGGAAGTGACGCAGGCTGTCTTCATCGTGCTCGCCCGCAAAGCCGGACGGTTGCCGCACGATACGATCCTCTCCGGCTGGTTGATTAAAGCGACGCGCTACGAGGCCAATGCCCAAATCCGCGCCGCTGTCCGTCGCACACAACGCGAACAGGAGGCTTATATGCAATCCACTTTGAACGAACCCGATCACGTCGCATGGGAAAAACTCGCGCCGTTGCTCGACGACGCGATGGCGTCGCTCGGCGAAACGGATCGCAACGCCATCGCGCTGCGGTTCTTTGAGAACAAGACCGCGCCGGAGATCGCCGCCGCGTTGAAGGTGAACGAGGAAGCCGCGCAAAAGCGCATAACGCGGGCGTTGGAAAAGCTGCGAAAGATGTTCAGCAAACGCGGCGTGACGCTGACGGCCACGGTCATTGCCAGCGCGGTGGCGGCGAACGCGGTGCAAGCCGCGCCGGCCGCACTGGCAAAAACCGTGACGACCATCGCCCTCACCAGCGGCGCGGCGGGTGGCACGGCGTCGCTGCTGGCGGCGGTAAAAGGCGGCACGGCGAAAACCGTCGGTGCGATGGGTTTGCTCGCCGTGATTTCAAGTTCGCTGGTCGTCATTTTTCAAAATTACATCGGCTATCGCATCGGCCTGGCCGAGGCGCGGTCGGATGCAGAACGCGGCCACGTCAAAACCCTTTTCCGTTCGGTCGGCATCATCACTTTGGGATTGTTCATCCCGTTTGCAGCAATCGTTGTGTGGCTTTTGCGGAATCAAAACGATCATGAGTATTTGTTCGGCCTGCTGGCCACCGGCCTGGTTCTGATTTATCTGCCCACGATGCTGACTTTTTGCATCGCCGCGAATCGAAAGAAACATGGCTATTATTCCAAAGTTCTGGCGCAGGAACACGCGGGTATTTTTCCCGAACCGGCGTGGGAATATCGCAGCACGACAAACTTGTTCGGCCTTCCGCTCGTTCACATCCGCATCGGTGACCGGTTTGCAATTTTGAAAAAGCCGGTGACGGCGTGGATTGCGATTGGCAACCGCGCCGTGGGCGGACTGTTCGCCTTCGGCTGCCGGGCGATTGCGCCGGTGAGCATCGGGTGGATGTCGCTCGGGGTGGTCTCGGTTGGCGGACTGAACGCCGGCGTGTTTGCCGTGGGTGGGATTGTGTTTGGCGTCTGGACATTGTTTGGCGCGCTGGCGGTCGGCTGGCAATCATTCGGCTACCTGGCTGTCGCGTGGCAGGCGGCGAGAGGAGAGTTTTCACTGGCGCACGATTTTGCGCTGGGTCGCATTGCCCACGCCGCGCAGGCCAACAATGACATTGCCCGGCAGTTCATCCAGCCGGATTTGTTTTTCCGCTGCGCCGGGTTCATCTATCACCACTGGCTCTGGCTGAATCTGCTTTGGATCATTCCTTCCTTGATCCAATGGCGGCTCGCCGCGCGGAAATCAGGCAACGGCAATTCTAAAAAGTAAAATCATGAAAACATTCATCATCACACTCGTATTCGTCTGCGTCGCCGCCACGGCGGGAACAATTTTATATTTGAACAGCCACAAAGTGCCGCCGCCTCTAGTGCCCGTTGCTGAATCGTCGCCGACGCCAGCAGAGCCAACACCGCCGGAGACTATCGTCGTTCCCAAACCGGAACAACCGCGGGTGATTTCAGAAAAAGCAGTCGAACCAGCACCAGCTCCAGTCAGCACTCCAGCTTTAGAAAGTTTGAAGCCTGCCACCGCGTCCACCCCGCACAGCAAAGCTGGTGACACTTTGGTTTCCGCGCAGACCAGTTACGGCGACCGGTGGGCCTTGTTGAAGAAATTGAAAAAGTTATACACGAAAAATGGTTTATAAATATATTAACGAATCCAGATAATAAAAATGAATTCAAATATGATTCTATAATGATATTAGCACATATGGGTAGTATGGATCCATTAATAGAATTATTAATATCATCAATACGTCGTATAATTAAAAATTTAGATATGCCAATACAAATTATTGCAGGTCATACCCATGTTCGTGATTACGTACAATA
>JANOBC010000028.1:0-2082 GCA_031411455.1 Limisphaerales bacterium | reverse complement strand
AGCTACATGAACATGAGTTTTGACACGCTCATGGTGGCGGGCGGTTCATCGCAGCGCGACCCTTCGCAGTTCATCAATCTCGGCGACCACGATCCGAGCAAGAACGGCTTCTCGCTTCGCAACGCAGAAATCTCCCTCGATGGCGCGGTAGATCCTTACTTCAAAGGCTTCGCGAACATCGTGCTGAAGCTGGACAACGACAACGCGACGAGCATTGAACTCGAAGAAGCTTATCTGCTTTCCACCGCGCTGCCCGCGAACTTGCAGGTAAAAGCCGGACAATTCTTTGCGAACTTCGGACGCGTCAATCCGCAGCATCCACATCAATGGGCGTTTGTGGATCAGCCCATCATCATCGGGCACGCGTTTGGGCCGGACGGTTTGCGGAGTGTCGGCGCGCAAGGTTCGTGGCTCGTGCCGGTGCCGTTCTTCACGGAGCTGACGCTTGGCGTGCTCGACGGTCAGGGCGGAACGTCGCACAGTTTTCGCAACCAAGGTGAACCGGACGCGCTCGGCGTGAATCGTTTTCATGGTCGTGAGACAACGAATCGTGGTCTGCGCGGCGCGGGCGATTTACTTTTTGTTCCGCGTCTGGCGTCGTCGTTTGACCTGACGGATGAACAGACACTCGTGCTGGGCGCGTCCGCCGCGTTCGGCCCGAACGACACCGGCGGCGGAAACGCCACGCAGATTTACGGCGCGGACGTTTATTGGAAATGGAAACCGTCCAACGCTGACGCGGGCTTCCCATTCGTCTCGTGGCAGACGGAAGTTCTCTACGAACGCTACGAGGCGGGCGCGGATTTGGGTGCGGCGCTGCCGGCGGAGACGTTGTCGGACTGGGGCGGCTACTCGCAAATTCTCTGGGGCTTCAAGCCGCGTTGGACTGCTGGGTTGCGTGGTGAATACGCGAATGGCAATCACGGCGCGTTCGATGCGGAGGATGTTTTTCGCGGCGAACGTGAGCGCGTGTCACCGGCGCTGACGTTTTATCCGAGCGAGTTTTCCAAGATTCGCCTGCAATACAACTACGACCACGGCGCGCTGTTTGGCGACGCCCATTCCATCTGGTTGCAACTGGAATTTCTTCTCGGCGCTCACGGGGCGCATAAATTTTAACCAAACTTTTTAGCCACAGATTCACACAAATGAAACACAGATTATGAAGACAATTTTTCCGATTCTCCTCGCTGCGCTGTTCGCGACGACTGCCCATGCAAAATTAAATGTCGTTGCCACCACGCCGGACCTCGCGTCCATCGCGCGGGAGATTGGCGGCGATAAAATTGAACTCACCACGCTGGCCAAGCCAACGGAAGACCCGCATTTCGTGGATGCCAAGCCGAGCTTCATTGTGAAGCTGAACCGCGCGGATGTGCTCATCGAGGGCGGCGCGGAATTGGAAATCGGCTGGCTGCCCGCGCTGCTCGACCAGTCGCGCAACACGAAGCTCGCCGCCGGTGCGCCGGGTCATGTGGTCTGTTCGACGGGCGTGCAGTTGCTCGAAGTGCCGACGACGCTTGATCGCTCGAAGGGCGACATCCACGCGGCGGGCAATCCGCATTACGTCGTTGACCCGGTCAACGCGAAGATCGTCGCGCAGAACATCGCGGCGGCGCTGGCGTTGAACGACGCGCCGGACGCAGAATTTTTTCAAGCGAGCTTGAAGAAATTTAACGACGCGATTGACGCGAAGCTCGTTGAATGGAAGGCAACGCTCGCACCGTTCAAAGACGCGCCGGTCGTGGCGTATCACAACTCGTGGCTCTACTTTGCGAATCGTTTCGATTTGAAGATTGATTTGTTTCTTGAACCGAAGCCCGGCATTCCGCCGACGCCTGCGCACTTAGCGGAAGTCATTTCAAAAATGAAAACCGAGAACGCGCACGTCATCATCGTTGACCCTTATCTGAATCGTAAAACTGCCGAGACCGCCGCGCGCAACACGGGCGCGACGGTGCTGGCGGTGACGCAATTCCCCGGCGGACTCAAAGGCACCGAAGGCGGCTACATCGAACTCGAAGAGTATTTGGTGAAGTCGCTCGCAGCAGCGCTTGGAGCGCCGGCCTCCGGCCCGGCGTG
>JANOBC010000027.1:0-2113 GCA_031411455.1 Limisphaerales bacterium | reverse complement strand
GGACGATCGTCGCACTTAGGAACGCACCATTAGCATCCAACTGAACGACGGCGTTGGAATAATTCAGATTCAACCGGTCATCGGCGGGGATGGTGTCCGTGCCGAGTTGGTCAAGCATCAGGTAATAGGTGTAGCGGTCGTAAGTCGGGCGCGCGCCGTCGGGGGTGATGGTGTTGCCGGCGTTGAGCAGGTGGTTGGTGAAACCGCCGGTCGCGCCGCCAGAACTTTTTGCGGGGTCAAACAGTTCGGATGGCAGCGCAAAAAAACGGTTGGGATTGTTCGCGCCCGCCCAGGAACGGTCGGTGTTGTCGGCGTTGCCGAGCAAAGACTCGTTGATGTTTGGCGGACTGATTTGCAACGGGCCATCGCCGTATTCATCAATGTTGTTGGCCTGTAAACCGACGGCGGGAGTGACGCCAAAAATAAAATCGGCGGAAGCGAGATTGCCGTAGTTGTAATTGTAGCGCCAAGACAGCAACGCGCGGGCGTCTTCAAAGGCCGCGCCGGTATTGGCGAACGGCGTGGGCAACCATTGCCGGTAAAAGTAGGGATTGTTGGCGGGATTCAGCAACGTGGGCGAGTTCCACTGGTTCGTGTTCAAGTCGGCAAGGAACGCGGCAAGATTGATTTCCCACGAGCCGACACCTTGGTTGCGAAAGAAACCATCGCTCGTGCCGAGGCTAAGGTTCAAGACCTGATTATGAATCGCATTGATGTCCAGCGATTCGCCGACGGGCAGCGCGATGAAGGCGTAGCGGGAAACAAATTTATTGTCCGCCGCGTGCAGGGCGCCGGGGCGTTCAAGAATACCGACCCACTGCGGATCGCCCACCGCTGAAAGGACACCGTTGGTGATGCCGTTGCCAGCAGCGTTTACTTCGACTTCATTGACCGCTTCGCTGGTGTCTTCAAAGACGCCGTTGCGGTTGAGGTCGAGGTAAAACCGGCCATTCGTTTCACCATTGCGGCTGTTAATCAGCACGGGGGCGCGCGGAAGAAAGAGGAGGTTGGCAACGCTCTGGTTGAAGTCCGCGCCGACCACGATGTTGGGGCTGTTGTAATAGTAGTCGAAATTAACATTCGTCGGACTGACTGAATTTGGCACGTAGCCAAAACCGTTGATGTAATTCGTAGAGACGAGGAGGTGATAATTGTAGAGCGCGGCGTGGGTGGTGAAAATGTTCGCGAGGATCTGGGCCTGCGCAGCGGCGAGCGCGCTATCGGCGGCGAGCCGCGCCACAGTGGTATCCGTGCTGGTGGTCACGGAGGCGCGTTCGCGCTTGGAGAGCGCCAGGAACGCAATGGTCATGACGAGCGTGACGGACAGCAGGATGAGCGTGATGACGAGAGCGAGCCCGCGCTCGGCGCGCGGAAAAGCGGAAAGCGGAAAGCGGAAAGCGGAAACCTTCCGGCTTCTGGTTTCTGAATTCTGACTTCTGGCTTCTGTAATTTTGATTTTCATTGGTAGGCCGCGCGGTCGGCGTTGGGAATGGGGACGTGCTTGCGGAAAACGTGGACGTTGCCGGATTGGTTGGAGAGGTAGTTGGTCAGCCGGGTGTAATTCTGGTTCAGCGATTCGGCGCGTTTGATGGCGTGGTCTTCCAGCTTGGCAAATTCAATTTCGACGGAGATGGGCAGCGTGTTGCTGAAGAAATAAATTTGCGCCTCGTTGTAGGACTGCGAGATGTTCATGTTCGGCCATTGGCGCAGGTAATCGTAGCGCAGCCAGCTTCCATTCGGGTCATAGGTATGCAACGAAAGGTGCACGACGCCATCAATGACGTGGCTCATGTTCGTCCACTGGCCGGTGTTCAGATTATTTTTGACGGCGCTGTAAAACGCGGCGCGCAAAGTGCCGGGGTTGCTCTGGATGTTCGTGGTGATATAAAAACGGTAGAGCGGATAAAAGGAACTGGTGGCAGTGTGATCCACAAAATAACCCGTGCCGATCCAGGTGGTGTTCTGGCGACCAAGAATAAAGATGGCGTTCAACAGATTTGTGCGGATGTCCGGGCCACCCGGCAGGCTCTGGTAGAGCGGTGTGTAGGTGTTGTCGTAGCCGTAGTTGCCTTCGGAAGAAAGATTCACGCCGGGCAGGATGAGGGCATTGAGC
>JANOBC010000026.1:0-2709 GCA_031411455.1 Limisphaerales bacterium | reverse complement strand
GGCCGGTCGCCATAGACGATTACTTCCGCGCCGAGTTCGCGCAGCACGCACGGCGACGCCTTGTAAGCCGCACCGTGGCCGCAGTCCAAAACGATCTTCACGCCTTCAAGCGTCTGACCTTTCGGAAAACTGGCCTTGGCATATTCGATGTAGCGGCCGAGCGCATCGTCAATACGCATGGCCTTGCCGATGTGTTCGGCGGACGGGCGAATTTTTTCCACTTCGCCGGAGAAGACGAGTTTTTCTATCTGCGACTCAATGGTGTCGTCGAGCTTGTAACCGTCCGCGCGGAAAAATTTGATGCCGTTGTCCGTGTAAGGATTGTGTGAGGCGGTGATGACGATGCCCGCATCCGCGCGCAAACTGCGTGTGACGTAGGCGACGCCCGGCGTGGGCAGCGGCCCGATAAAAATCACGTCCACACCCATCGAGAGAATGCCGGAGCTGATGGCATTCTCGATCATGTAGCCGGAGAGGCGCGTGTCTTTGCCGATGACGATCTTGTGTTTGCCGCGCCCGCGCGATTCGCGTTCGAGGTTTCTGAAAACGTGCGCGGCGGCGCGGCCGAGTTTCAACGCAGTCTCGGCGGTGACGGGTTCGACGTTCGCAGTCCCGCGAACACCGTCGGTTCCAAATATTTTTTTTGGCAGGCTCATTATTTTTTCCCAGGTGCAGTCGGTGGCGTTACAAGAACCCGGTCGGGCTCAATGGCGACGATCGCCACTTTGGGCGGCAGCGAAATTTCGACCGGCAGAATCAGTCCATTCGCGAAACTGGCACCAGTGACATTCACCGTGGCGCGCAGTTCGCCCGCCTGCAAGGTCTTCATGGCCGTCGCCGGTCCGGTGACGGTGACTTTGACGGTCACGGGGGCGACATGGTAGGCCCGCACGTCGGCGGTCGCCGCGACAACGGCAACGGATAGATTGTCGTAGGTGATGGTTTTGAAGCTCGTATCCGGCACCGGCACGGCGGACTCGTGCAAAACGGTATTGACCGTGAACCAAATCGCCGCCGCGAGAAACAGCGAAAAGATTTTCCAGCCGAGGTCTTTGGTGAAGAGGTCGCGCATGGGATGGAATTAAAAATTAAAAATTAAAAAAGCACAATTCGTCGAACGCACCACGTCGGCAGGTCCGGCCTTTTTAATTTTGATTTTTGAATTTTTCATTTCTTGGTGGCCGGTCTTGGCTCGCGTTTGGTGATGACCGCCGGGCCGCTGGAGCGATACGGCTGGTTGAATTTCATCCGCATCCAACGGACAAAGCCGGACGCCTTCGCGGGCTGCAAAATTACCGAGGTCATGAACGCGCGCAGCTCCTCCAGCGTCACGCCGCGCACCAGCTGGCCCTTGTAGGCGTAGGACATCGTGCCGGTTTCTTCAGACACCACCACGATGACCGCGTCCGTCTCCTCGCTCAAGCCGATGGCCGCCCGGTGGCGCGTGCCGAGTGACTTGTTCAAATCACTCCGCTGCGTCAGCGGAAAAATACACGCGGCGTAAGCGATGCGGTCGCCCTTGATGATGACACCGCCGTCATGAACGGCGTTGTTTGGAAAAAAAATCGTTTCCAACATTTCCGGCGTCACGTCGCAATCCACCTTGATGCCCGACTCAACCGCTTCCTGCAACTGGATGGATTGCTCGATAGCGATGAGCGCGCCGATTTTCACATCCGCCAGCCGCTCGCAAGTTTCGATGACGACCTCAATGCTCTCGCGCTTCTCGCTGTTGCTGGCGAAGAACGGGAGGTTGCCGAGTTCGCCGAGCATCCGGCGGATTTCTGGTTGAAAAATGACCACCGCGCCCAAGGCCATGAACACGGAGGCGCTGCCGAGAATCCAGCGTAACACCTGCAGGTTCAGCACCGTGGTCGCCGCCGTGAGCGCCAGCAGCACGATGACAAAACCAATGACGACCGGCCAGCCCCGTGTGCCGCGCACGAATTTGAAGGCAAAATAAATCAGCACCGCGAGAATCAAAATTTCCAGCGCGGGACGCCAAATATTCAGGATGTTGATCTGTTCAGGCATTTGATTTCCGGCTCAAAACCGCTTCCGCGAGACGGACGGCTTGCACGGTTTCGGCCACGTCGTGCGTGCGGATGATTTGCACGCCGTCAGCCACCGCCAGAGTCGCGCAAGCGAGCGATGCGGGCAAGCGCTCATTGAGTTTTGCCCCGCAAAATTTTTCAATGAACGACTTCCGCGAAACTCCCAGCAGCACTGGCCGGTTTAATTTTTCAAAAAGTTTCAAGCCGCCCAGTAGCGACAAATTTTGCTCCAACGTTTTTCCAAAACCGATGCCGGGATCGAACACCACTTGGTCAGCGGCAATGCCGGCGGCGTTCAATTTTTCCAGCCGCTCGCGAAAAAATTCGGCGATGCCATCGCCGTAGTGGCACAGGATTCCAGCCTGTGAGTTCGTTTTGTGCAATTGCGATGGACTCACAGGCAAGGTGCCAGCGCCACCACCCGCGTGCATACAGATATAGCCGGCGCGAAATTCCGCCACGATTTTCCAAATCGTGGCGTCACTGCGATTGGCCGCGACGTCATTGACGATGCTTGCACCTGCTGCCAGCGCCGCGCGGGCGACGGCGGGTTTCATCGTGTCAATTGAGAGCGCAACCGGCTTGGTAGGGCTGACCTGCGGGTCAGCCGGGCGGCGCGGCAGCGCCGCCCTACCACCGTCGCGGAAAATGCTGG
>JANOBC010000025.1:0-2987 GCA_031411455.1 Limisphaerales bacterium | reverse complement strand
GAACGGAATTTTTTCGCCATACACTTGCGCGCGCGCCCAAAGCCCGAGCCGATAACCCACCGCCTGTTTGTTCTTCGGATGAATGTTGTCCGCTTCGCCGACATCAATGGCGACCGCCATGCCGGTGTTCGTCACGGCCAGCGACTTCAACATGCCTTCGCGCACCATCGCCCAATGGCTGACCGGGCTGGGGCTGTTTGTAAAACTTCGGTAATTGGCCAACTGCACCCACGCAAACGGGAAGTCGCCCTGTCCCCAGCGCTCGCGCCAGTCCGCGATGAGCAACGGAAGCTGGTATTCGTAAAGTTGGGCAAAGCCTTCGCGGCCACTGTTCTCACCCTGATACCAGATGGCGCCGCGAATGGCGTAAGGAATGATCGGCGCAATCATGCCGTTGAACAGATTGGCGGGATAATTTTTGTGCTCGCGCGGAGGCACCGGCTTCTCGGGCGCATAGCCCGCAGGTTTGCCTTCGGCCACGCGCTTGGCGGAATTGGTCTTCCATGCAGCCAACTGCTTTTCGTATTGCGCCTGCGCTTTGACCGGGTCAAAAGGTTCGCGCATTTTTGCCGCCCACTCATTAAACACAGGTGCGAGTTCTTTCTTACCTTCCATTTTCTCCATGCTGGTCCAGGTTTCAATCGGCGTCGCGCCCACTGACGCGGCGATGATGCCGACGGGCACCCCAAGCTTTTGATGCAGCTCGCGGCCAAAGAAATAGGCCGTCGCCGAAAAAGTCTCCACGGTTTCCGGGCTGCAAAGCACCCACGCACCTTCACAATCCTTCTGCGGCGTGACCGTTTCATGTCGTTTCACGGTGAACATCCGGATCTGCGGAAACTTTGCCGCTGCCTTTTCCTGCTCCAGATCGCGGACGCTTTTCATCCACATCTGCATGTTGGATTGCCCTGAACCCAGCCAGACTTCGCCGACGAGAACGTCGTTCACGGTGATTTTGTTTTTGCCGCTGACCACAAGCGTCAATGAATTAGTCCCCGAAAGTTTGTCCAGCTTCACGCTCCATTTGCCCGCCGCGTCCGCCGTGGCGTTTTTGGTTTGACCGGCAATGCTGACCGTGACCGCCTCACCCGGTTCGGCCCAACCCCAGACGGGAACGGCAACATCGCGTTGCAACACCATGTGATCGGAGAAAATCGCCGGCAGCTTCACATCCGCGCGGGCGGTGGTGGCGGCGGTTGAGAGCAGAAGCAACAGCCCGCACATCCGCGAGCTGACAGATAGTTGTCTTGGTTTGGTCATAATCATTCTCTCAGTAACGGGATCGTCTTGGATACGGCATCAATAATCATCCCGGGGTGGTGCTTCGGCCATGTCGTAGCCGGTGGGTGAAAATAATTTCACGACCGTGCCGGGTTTGATTTTCAAATCGGAAGTCCACGCGGCATCGCCCGGTTTCAAATCCGGTAAAGAAATTTCGCCGCCGTCCCATTTCAGTTTGTAGCCGCGCAAGGTGTAGCTTGGAATTTCGTCCACGCGACGCGGCGTGACGCGGATGACACCGTTGCTCACCGTCAGCGAATGCACCGGGCTGAACACTTCGCGCATCTGCCAGTAGGCCGGTTTGGGCTGACGATCCACCGTCACCACGCCCCACTCGCGGTTGCCCGAGGGCGGCGTTCCTTTGTAGTTGCTGCGGTAGTCGTTGAACGTCCAGACGGAAACGCCGATGACGTAAGGCAATTTTTCCAGCGGGGTAAATCGCTTGTCCATGCCGGGAATGATGGCGTTCGTTCCCACTCCGATTTGACTCGCGCCAAATTCAGAAAAGAAGATCGGCACGTTGGGCCATTTGCCGTGCAAGTTTTCCGCGAGCGGGCCGTTGTTCCCGCCGTAGGTGTTGTGCATCAGCAATTCGCAGACGGAGATCGGGTCGTTGGTGGGGTTGGAATACGAGCCGGTGAAACTGACGTAGTTCAGCAGACGATGCGGATCAAGCGTGCGCGTGAATTTTATCATCGAGTCAACGTAGCGATAGTGTTGCTTGAGTTCGTTGCCCACGCTCCAGCCGATGATGGACGGATGGTTGTAATCCCGCTCAATCATCTCCCGCATCCATTGTTCGGTGAGCGGATTGCCGGGCTTCATGTTGGGATCAGCTTCACCCCAGACCGGAATCTCGGAAAAAATCATGAAGCCTTTTTCGTCGAGGTAATCGAGCAGGTTGGGCGCTGACGGCGAATGTATGATGCGCGAGAAGTTTGCGCCTGCCCGCTTCATCAAGTCCAAATCCTGATGCACGAGTGAATCCGGCTCGGTGTTGCCGGTGGTATTGCTGTCGCTCACGCGGTTGAAGCCGCAGACGCGGATGCGCTCGCCGTTGAGCAAGAGGGAATCCTTGGTGACCTCTACTTTGCGGATGCCGAAGCGGTCGGACTTCTCATGCTGCAACTGGCCGCCCGCCGTCAGGCGCGTCGTCAACGTGTAAAGGTTGGGATGATCAAAATGCCATAAGCGCACAAGCTCACGGGGCAAGGCAACACTAGCGGTCGCAGTCGTTACGGACTTTGCCGCCACCGTCACGGTCCGCGTCAGCGCGGCTTCCGCCGTTCCATCAATGCTTGAAGTCAGTGAAACTTCCTGCGCCACGGCGCCGGCATTTGCGATTTTGTATTCGACGAAAACTTTGGCCGTGCCCGCCTGCAAATCCGGCTCGCTGCGGATGTGCTGCCAGACAATACGCGTGTCGTCATTTGCTATGAGCGCTATGTCCCGGCTGATGCCGCCCCATGCCCACCACGCGCCGCGCCGGAACGTGTTGTCCGCGCAAACCGTCACGGTGTTCTCACCGGGCCGCAACTGCTGGGTCACGTCGAATTCAAACGGCGTGTATCCGCCGCGATGCGTGCCGAGCGTTTTCCCATTAAGCCACACTTCTGCCACTTCATACACTGCGTCGAAGTGCAGGCGGATGTGCTTTTCTTTCCAATCCGCCGGCACAGTGAACGTGCGCTGATACCAGCCTTTGC
>JANOBC010000024.1:0-3623 GCA_031411455.1 Limisphaerales bacterium | reverse complement strand
GTCAGCTACATGTGCTGGGCGTTCCGCCGACAGGGCGTGACGCTCGGCGTGAACGGGGAAATTGAGAAGTGGTTGTATTAATTGCGTCAACGCAGTGGATTGATTCCAGCTTCTTCTGCATGCGAATCGTTCTCAAAAAATTTCAAAAAAATCCTTGTGAAAAATTTCACGATGGGGCAATCTTCGCGCCCTGACGGCAGTAGTTTTCTTCGTGAAAGAAATTTTAGTCGTCGGTTTTTATTTTCTCTGTGAACCGTTTTGGAAAAATTATTTTTGCGCTCGTGTTGTTCGCCGCCGTGGCGGTCTTGAACTTGCACGCGGCGGAGTTGGCGTCGGAAGTGACGTCGGCGGCGCACGAGACTGCTCACGCCGAAGCCGCCGGGCCGATTGTTGCCCCCATCGCCCATACCCTGTTTCACATCGGGCCATTGCCGGTTACCAATTCCATCATCTGCACTTGGATTGTGGCGTTGGTGATTCTGGTCATCGTTCGTTTCAGCACTTGGAACATCAAGATGGTTCCGTCCGGGATGCAAAATATTCTTGAGGTTCTGTGCGAGGCTTGGGAAGACCTTGCAGGCGGCGTGTTGGAACCAAAAGTCGTGCGCTGGGTGTTTCCTTTTGCCACGACGTTTTTTCTTTTTGCGGTGCTGGCGAATTTTGTGGATTTGATTCCGGGCGTGGGCAGCATCGGTTACGGCATTCGCGACACGGCGAGTTCGCTGCCGTTCGCCATCCACGAGGCGCACACGCCATTTTTTCGTCCGCCGACTTCGGACGCGAACCTGACGTTTGCAATGGCTTCGATCTTTTTCGTGATGAGTTTGTATTGGGCATTGAAATATAACGGCCCGATTGGTTTGATCAAACACGTCTTCGCGGTGAAGGTGGAGACGAACAAATATGCGTTCGTCCCGCTGTTCCTGCTCTTCATTTTCATCGGCATCATGGAAACGTTTTCAATCATGTTCATCCGTCCGGTGGCGCTCGCGCTGCGGCTTTACGGAAACATTTACGGCGGCGAAACGATGCTGACGATGGCGCTCGCGCAAAAATCCATTTTCTGGTCTGTGCTGCTGTCGTTGCCGGGATATTTGTTTGAGACAGCGGTGTGCGTGTTGCAGGCGTTCGTGTTTGCGATGTTGACGATTGCGTTTGTCGGCACGCTCTGCACGCCATCGGATGAACACGGCCATTAAAATTTAACCAATTTGCAGCCGCGTCAAAAGCGGTTGTGAGAAACCAAAACCAACAAGAAAGAAAAGTATATGTTAGCTGAAGCTTACGGAAATCTTCACATCGGTCTGGCGTTCGGTGGCGCGGCCATCGGCATCGGTATTGCAGCCGCTGGTGGCGTTATCGCCATGAGCCGCAACCCCGGCCTCGCTGGTAAAATTTTGACGTTCATGTTCATCGGCATGGCGCTCGCTGAAGGTATGGCGATTCTCGCCTGGATCGTGATCCCGACCAAGTAATACGAGGCGTTATGCTCGAATCACTTGGCGTAAAATGGCCGGAGTTCATCGCGCAGTTGATCAGCTTTTCGCTGGTTTTCTTCGTGCTGAACAAATTCGCCTTCAAACGGATCGCGGTCGTGCTTGCGGAACGTCGGCAAAAAATTGCCGACAGTCTCGCAGGTGCGGATAAGGTTAAGGCTGAAATCGCCCGCACCGAGGCCGACCGCCAAAAAACTTTGGCCGAGGCCAGCGAAACGGCGAACAAGATGATCGCCGATGCGCGTGAAGCCGCCGCCCGGGTGCGTGAAACGGAAACGCAGAAGGCCATCGCCGCTGCGGAACAGATCGTCACCAAGGCGCGTGAAGCCGCCGCGCAGGAACGCGCGCAGATGCTCGCGCAACTGAAGCGCGAAGTCGGCCAGCTCGTTGTGAAGACCACGGCGACGGTCACCGGCAAAGTTCTCAACTCGGACGACCAACGTCGTCTCGCGGAAGAAACGCAGAAACAATTGGCATAGCAAAAATGGTAGGGCTGACCTGCGGGTCAGCCGGCGGCGCAGCAGCGCCGCCCTACCGGAACTGAAATGAAAATTTCCAAACAAGCCCAGCGCGACGCCCGACAGATGTTTCGCATCTGCGTCGTCAATGGCGTTCTGGACGAAACCCGCGCGAGCCAGTGCGTGAAACTTTTGTCCGACAAGAAGCCGCGCGGCTATGTCGAGATTCTTTCTCGCTTGCATCGTCTGGTGAAATTGGATGTCGCCAAGCGCACGGCGAAAGTCGAGAGCGCGACGGTGACGACGATGGAGCAGCAGGCGGGCATCAAGTCAGATTTGGAAAAGCGCTACGGCGCGGGATTGAATGTGAGTCATGCCGTGAATCCGTCGCTCATCGGCGGATTGCGGATTCAAGTCGGCAGCGACCTTTATGATGGCAGCGTGAAAACGCGTTTGGAAAAATTGGCGCAGAGTTTTTAATTTAATTTTCCCCTATGAGTAATTTGTTGCAAGAAATCGAAGCGCAGATCGCCGGTGCAAAGACCGCGACCGCGAAACAGAACGTCGGCACCGTGCGCGAAATCGGCGACGGCGTGGCGAAGATCGAAGGCCTCACCGACACGATGCTCAACGAGATGCTCGACTTCGGCAATGGCGTCGTCGGCCTCGCGCTGAACCTCGAAGAAACCGAAGTGGGCGCGGTCATCCTCGGCGACTACACCAAGATCAAGGAAGGCGACGAAGTCCGCACCACCGGCAAGCTGCTCCAGGTGCCGGTCGGCAAGGGAATGCTCGGTCGCGTAGTGAATACGATTGGCCAGCCGATTGATGGCAAGGGTGCGATTAAAGAAACGGCTTTTTATCCCGTTGAAAAAATTGCGCCCGGCATCATCCGCCGCCGTCCCGTGAGCCAGCCGGTGCAGACCGGCATCATGGCGATTGACGCGATGATTCCCATCGGTCGCGGCCAGCGCGAACTCATCATCGGCGACCGCTCGACGGGCAAGACCACCATTGGCGTGGACGCGATGATCAATCAGGCGCGCATCAATGAATCCGAGGCGGCGAAGGAAAAAGATTTCCGCCCCGTCTACAGCATCTACGTCGCGGTCGGACAGAAACAATCCAGCGTGGCCCGCGTCATCGCGACGCTCGAAAAGGAGGGCGCGATGCCTTACTGCATCGTCGTGGTAGCCTCGGCTTCCGATTCTGCCGCCAACCAATACCTCGCGCCGTTCGCCGGTGCGTCCATGGGCGAATGGTTCATGGACAACGGTATGGATGCGCTGATCATCTTCGACGATCTCTCGAAGCAGGCCGTCGCCTATCGCCAAGTTTCACTGATCCTCAAGCGTCCATCCGGTCGCGAAGCGTATCCGGGTGACGTGTTCTATCTCCACAGTCGTCTGCTCGAACGTTCGGCGCGTGTGTCGGAGCGATACGGCGGCGGCTCGCTCACGGCGCTCCCGATCATTGAGACGCAGGCGGGCGACGTGTCCGCCTACATTCCGACGAACGTGATTTCGATCACGGACGGTCAGATTTATCTGGAAACGGATTTGTTCTACCAAGGCATCCGCCCCGCGATTTCCGTCGGTCTCTCGGTGAGCCGCGTCGGTTCCGCCGCGCAGATCAAAGCGATGAAACAGGTCGCCGGCAAAATCAAACT
>JANOBC010000023.1:0-4302 GCA_031411455.1 Limisphaerales bacterium | reverse complement strand
GGGCGACGAAAAAGGCCCACAGCTCCAGCGCATCTACGGCACGGCGTTCAAGAACAAGACCGCGCTCGACGAGTATTTCAAGATGATCGAGGAGGCGAAACGCCGCGACCATCGCAAGATCGGTGCGGAGATGGGGCTGTTCGCGATTGACACCGAATACGTCGGGCCGGGCATGCCGCTGTGGCTGCCCAAGGGCACGGTGCTGGTCGAGGAACTGGAGAAGCTGGCCAAGGAAACCGAATTCGCCGCCGGCTACGTCCGCGTCCGCACGCCGCATCTGGCCAAGGAGAAGATGTATAAAACCTCCGGCCATCTGCCTTATTACGCGGAGTCCATGTTTCCGCCGATGGAAATGGACGAACACCGCGCCGACCGCCAGAAAATCGAAGCCCGCATCGCCGAACTGGAGAAACAACTGGCCGAACACGCGAAGAGAATGGCCGAGCCAAAGTCCGGCGAGAAATAACGTTCCGCCCGCCGCCGAAATGACGGCTAGGTCGCAGAAATCAAATTCGGATAATGCCAAGCGGCCTTCGGAACGGAGGCCGTTCTTTTTTAAGCTCTGATGGCGGGAGCGTTCAGACAGTTGCGAATAGTTTGCGCGAGTTTCTGCGTTTGAAATGGCTTGCTTAGAAAGTTGACGCCTTCTTCCACTAAAAAATCCCGGCCAGCGATTTCCGCACTGTAACCGCTGGCGTAGATGACTTTTAATTTTGGATCCTGCTGTAAAAGCGCTTCGGCCAGTTCTCTTCCGGTCATTCCTCCGGGCATCATCATGTCTGTCAGCAACAGTCGGATTTTATCGGCGTGTTGTTTCCAGACCTCCAAGGCTTCGTTGCCGGTGGCGGCTTCCAGCACGTTATAGCCCAGCCGCGACAGAGTCTTTCGCACGGCGGCGCGCAGGGGGGCTTCATCCTCAACCAACAAAATAGTTTCGCTGCCGCCGGGAATGGACGCAAGTGATGCCCGGATGAACTTGGTGTCGGACGTGTCGGTCAGCCGCGGCAGATAAATCCGAAAGGTGGTGCCGTGGCCGACCTCGCTATACACGTTGATCCAGCCATTATGCTGTTGGACAATCCCAAAAACGGTGGCCAGTCCCAAACCGGTGCCTTTTCCGATTGCCTTGGTGGTGAAAAAGGGTTCAAAAATCCGGGGTAGAATTTCTGGCGGAATGCCGCAGCCGGTATCGGTGACGCTCACACACACGAATGAACCCGGAACGGCTTTGGCGGTTTGCGTCGCCGTGATTTCATCGAATTCGACCGCTTTCGTCTCAATGATGATCCGTCCGCCCTTGGGCATGGCGTCCCGGGCATTCACCGTCAGGTTCAGAAGGATTTGATCAATCATGCCCGGATCGGCATGGATGGCCAGAGAGTCATCCGAAAATTTGAATTGCAACTCACACTGCTCGCCCAGAGTGCGCTGGAGCATTTTGGTGATGTTCTCCACCAAGTCTTTCAATTTCAGATTCCGGGGCTGCATGATCTGTTTCCGGCTGAAGAGCAGCAGTTGGCGGGTGAGATTGGCTCCGCGCTCGGTCGCCTTCTCGATTTCGCGGGCAAAATCCAGTTGTTCCAGCGAGAGACTTTGTTCCGTTTTCAGCAGCCCAGCCTGAATTTGGATCACCGCCAGAATGTTGTTGAAATCATGCGCCACGCCGCCGGCCAACTGGCCGAAGCTTTCCATTTTTTGCGCCTGACGGAATTGCTCCTCCAATTTACGGTGCGCGGAAACATCGCGTTGGATGGCCACATAATGCGTGATCTTCCCGGCGTCATCGCGCAAGGGCGCGATTTGCCATTCCTGATCATATTCCGTTCCATCCTTCCGATATTGGATGGCTTCACCGTCAAACACTTCGCCGCGTTCGAGAGTTTTTCGGAGCCGGGTCAGCAGGCGTTTATCCGTGCGCGGCCCTTGAAGAATCCGGGGGGTTTTGCCCGCCACTTCTTCCGCTGTGTAGCCGGTCATTTGCGTAAAGGCAGGATTAACGAAAATAATTTTCGGTCCCGGCAGTTTCAACTGCGCATCGGTGATCATGATCGATTCCTTGGCTTGCAGCACGGCGGAATTGAGCAGGCGCAATGACATTTCGGCCTGCTTGCGCTCGGTGATGTCATACAGCACCACCATATGTTCCTCGTCATAATTGCCATCGGTCAACGGAGCGGCATCGGCCAGAAAGGTTCTGTGCGTGCCATTTTTGCAGCGGACATTGACTTCCATCGGCTCAAACGGTTGGCCGGTCCGCTTCGCCTGCTCCAGATGGGCGTTCCAAGTGTCCGCTATGATTTTCCGGTATTTGGGATCGGGATAGGCCTTGAGCCACCATTCGGCGAGCGTTGGAATATCCGCCCGGTTGTAGCCGAAGACCGCTACAAACGCCGGGTTCAGGTAAGTGATCTGCTGGTCGCAATTCAATGCTAGCGGGACGGAAAAACCATTAATGATCGTCCGGTGGCGTTGTTCGCTCGCGGCCAATTTCGCCTCCCCCTGCTTGAGGTCTTCGATATCGGTGCACGTGCCGAACCATTTGAGAATCTTTCCGGCCTCATCGCGTAACGGCTCACCGCGAACCAGCCACCAGCGATAGACGCCATCGGCACGGCGCAGGCGGGATTCCAACGAGTAAATCGTGCCATTTTTAACGGCATTTTCCCAAGCATCCCTCGCACGCTGCTGGTCGTCGGGGTGGAAAGGTTTATTCCAGCCATGGCCGCATGTTTCTTCAGCGGTCATCCCGGTGTAATCGAACCAGTGCTGGTTGAAATAAATATTCCAGCCATCGGGCCGGGTGGCCCAGACGATCTGGGGCACGGCCTCGGCGAGAGTGCGGAAATTCCGCTCACTCTCCTGCAACTTCTCCAACGCCCGCTTGCGTTCCGTGAGGTCGTGGGCGATGCCTTGGATGGCAAAAGGTTTGCCCTCGCGGTAAATCAGTGAGCAGCGAGTTTCAACGTAGACCTCCCGGCCATCCTTGCCCCGCAGCCGGAATTCCGCCGGGCGTTTCTGATGCCCGGTGGTTTTGATTTCTTCGGTCACCCGAAACGCCAGCGGAAACTGATCTTCCGGGAGCAACGAAGCGAAGGCCAGCGTAGCGATATCCTCGCGTTGGTAACCGAGCAGATCAAGCGTCGCCTGATTCGCGTCCAGAAAATTTCCGGCGAAATCGTAAAGAAACACGCAGTCGAGCGACCGGTCGAACAAAGCCCGGTAACGTTCCTCGCTCACGCGCATTGACTGTTCCGCCTGCTTGCGCTCATCCTCCTGCGCTAGGAAGTCGAGCGCGAAAGATATATCGGTGGCGGCCTCCTCCAGCAACGCGACTTCCATATCCCGGAAAAAACCAATTTCGGCAGAGTAAACCACGACCGCGCCGCAAACCGCGCCGCGCTGGTAGATGGGGAAAGCCGCCGCCGCGCGGAACCCAGCCCGGTGCGCCGGCTCATGCCACGGAGCGGTATTCGGATCTTGCGCGAAATCATTGGAAACATATTTTTTCCCCTCGCGAATCACCCTCCCCATCGGTCCCCGACCCTCCGGTCGGTCGTCCGCATAAATGGCGACCTCCCCAAGATAGTTAGTTACGTCTACCCATATCGCAACCGGTTCAACCGGTTGTCCCTCCGCGCCGGATAAGCCAATCCATGCCATGCGGAATTTACCAAACTCCACGAGCACCCGGCAGATTTTGTCGAACAGTTCTTCGCGGTGACGGGTCCAGACAATGGCCTGATTGATCTGGCTCAACGCCGCATAAAGCCGGGACAACCGGACGACCTCTTGCTGGTGCGCCTTCAACATCGTGATGTCGCGCGCAATTTTGGACGCGCCAACAATGTTGCCCGCGGCATCCCGGATCGGGGAGGCCGTGATGGAAACATCAATCCGTCGCCCGTCCTTGGCTTGGCGCACGGTCTCGTAATGATCCACCTTCTCACCCCGCCGGATCGTTCCTAAAATGAAATCTTCCTCCTCCAGACGATCCGCCGGAATCAAGCGCAAGATGGAAGTCCCTACCATCTCGTCGGCCGTGTAACCGAAAATCTTTTCCGCCCCCCGGTTCCAACTGAAGATGATGCTGTTCAAATCTTTGCCGATGATGGCGTCGTCCGAGGATTCGATAATCGCCGCCAGCCGACTCAAAGCAGTTTCTGTGGCCTGGCGTTCAGTGTGGTCAGGATGTTTCATGAAATTACTTGTGGAATCATGAATACCATACACCCGTGAAAAAAAGAAAAAAGCAGTTTTTCCAGAACGGCGATCGTGAATTCAAAAGGACATTTTAGATCCGCC
>JANOBC010000022.1:0-7346 GCA_031411455.1 Limisphaerales bacterium | reverse complement strand
GCCATCAAGGCGCTGCACCTCGACGAATTGTTCGGCAGCAAGGTCGGCCGCTGGACGCCCGGCGCGAAGATCGAGAAGCTGCCGTCGCGCTTCGCCGCCGCCGAAATCTGGAACGGCCACAACAAGCTCGGCCAGGCCGTTGCCTACGAGGCGATGGACACCTGCATGAAGCTCGCCGACAAATTCGGCGTGGGCATGGTCAGCGTGGACAACGCCACACATTATCTCTGGGGCGGCGGCTACGTCATGGACGCCGCGCTCAAGGGCTACCTCGCCTATACGAACTGCACGTCGGCCACGTCCGAAGTCGTGCCGTTCGGCGGCAAGACGCCGACGATGGGCACGAACCCGCATTCGTGGGCGTTTCCGACGCAGGACGCGATCGGTTTTCCCATCGTGATTGACTGGGCGACCTCGACCATCGCGATGGGACGCGTGCAAGTGATGAAGCGCGAAGGCAAACAGCTTGCGCCCGGTTGCGCCGTGGATGCCGAGGGCAATCCGACGACCGATCCGAACAGGGCGGTCGCGTTGCTGCCGTTCGGCGCGCACAAGGGCTACGGCCTTGGTTTGATTGACGAACTTTACGCGGGTTACATCGGCGGTTCGCTGCCGCAAATCCGCGGAACAAAGCTGGGCGGCGAAGGCGAGAAGCGCGGCTCGACGTTTTATTTTCAAGTCATCCATCCCGACGCGATGAAGGGCAACGACTACGTCAAAGGCCGTTCGCAAGTCCAGAACGTGAAGGCGATCATCGAAGACGTGCTCGGTCACGGCAACGAGAAGTGCCTGTTGCCCGGCCAGCCGGAAGCGCGCTGGGGCGAACTGTCGAAGAAACACGGCGGTTTGCTGTTCACGAAGGCGGAGATTGAAGAACTCAATCACCTCGCGCACGAAGTCGGCGAGGCAGCGTGGAATTTGAATGATTTCAAATCGGTGCCGGTTTGAAAAGTGTGAAAAAGAAAATTAAAAAAGCAATCAAGTCGAAAAAGAAAGTGCGGCTGATTGAACTCGCCCAGCGGCCACACGTCGAGGTTGAACAGGTTGCCCGGCAACGGCGGCCACTCGGGATGCTGCATGGAAACGAAACCACCCATCACGATGACCTGCCCGCGCCGGTTCTTCGGCAGCGTATCAAACCCCACCGGCTCCACCGTCGCCAACGCTTCCAGCATCACTGCCAAGTCCGAGGCCCGATCCAACGCGTCCCTCTTCGCCGCAGATACGTTCCGTTCTGCAAAGAGAGGGATGAGGGAAAGGAGCAGGCTGATCGTGAAAGTGAAAACCGCTTTAATTGCGTTCATGATTTTCCTCTGAAAGTGAAGTCAAAAGCCATTAGACCGCCCGAATAAGTTTATGCTGCAAGTGTAGCATCTTTCGTCAAGATTCTTTCCTTGTATTGGCTTTGGCGTGTCTGTTGGTAAAACATCTGAAATCATTTGCTCACAGGTAGCGCTACTTTTGAAAGAGGAGCGTGAAAAGAAGGGCGTTTCTCTTAATTTGCTTTCGGAAAAAGCGGGCCTTTCGCGACAGACTATCAGTTTTATTGAGCAAGAGTTGCGGATACCAACTTTGGATACTCTGGTCAGAATTTCCATCGCTCTGGAGATCGACCTTGAAAAAATTATCGCCAAAGCCCGCAAGCGTGCGACAAACAGATGATTCATCGCATCTGAAAAAAGTCCGCCAACATCCTCAACTTTTCATACTGTGAAGGAAGATGATTACTGTAAAAGGTGATTAGATGTCAGCCACCATTGCCGCGATTTAATTCTTCGCCAGCGTCGCAGACTTCTGCCAGCCGAACAGTTTCTTCGACTTGATGACGTCAAAGATCTGCGGCGGAATCAGGTTCGCCAAACTTTCATCGCCGGAATGAATTTTCGACAGCACGTCGCCGGAATAAATCTTCAGCCCGTCGGCGTTGAAGTCAGTGATGTCCACGATGAATTGGTTCTGCACCAGATGTGCGTAGAGATTTTTCAGGTGCGGCGCGACTTCGAGATTTTGCACGGTGGTAAGGTGTCCGGTTTTTTTGTCAAGCGAGGGATAGACGTAGAGCTTCGCGCCGTTCTTGAAAAGCTGGCCAAGCGATTCCATCAGGCCACCGGGCAGGTCGGTATAAAATTTTTCATCCAGCACATCGCGCAACCGCACGAGGCCGATGGGCAGGCCGATGGGTTTTTGCGTGTGGCGCGAGAGGTAGGTGAGCAGGCGATGGTAGCGGAGAAAATTGGAGATCAACACCGGCTTGCCCAGTGAACAGAGCGTGTCCACGCGGTCGAGAAAGTCGCGATGGTCAATCGCGTCACCGATTTTCAACTGGCGCAGCGTCATTTCAAACATCGCCACGGGCGTCTCGCCGGCGAGCGCGGGTTCCTTGAGAAACATTTCCTGCGCGCGTTCCATCATGTCGAGCATGGGATTCGTGAGCGGACGGAAACTGCCGCGTTCGAGCAGCACAGGTTTTTTCCAGAGCAGTTCGCTGGGGATGACGCTTTCGCCATTCGCCGTGAACATCGCGGCCTCGGTGAGCCATTGCTCGACGAGCTGGAGCGCCATGAGCCGGTTATCCACGTGCAAAAAAGCGGGGCCGGAAAACTTGATCATGTCCACCTCGACGCGGGTGGTGTTGAGGCCGTCCAGCAGCGAGCCGATGAGCGTGGTGGGGTCGGCGTTCAGGTTGAACGCGCCGTGGAGCAGGTTCACGCCCATGATGCCGACGGCGTCCTGCTGGCGGGATGTTTCCGTGTCGAGCAGCCGCACATGGATGATGATCTGCGACGACTCGCTTTGCGGGACGGTTTGAAATTTCACGCCGAGCCAGCCGTGGCCGCCTTCTTCGCCAGGTTTGAAAATATGTTTCGTGGCCACGGTGTCCGCAAAAGTGAAGAACGTGCATTTGTCACCGCGTGTTTTATCGAGCCGCTCGACGAGGAGATTGAATTCCAAATCCAGCATCGCTTGCAAACGTTCGCGGCTGACGTAGCGCGCGGTCTTGCCGTAAATCGCGTCGCTCACCGCCATGTCGTAGGCGGAGATGGTTTTTGCCACGGTGCCGGAAGCCTTGCCCACGCTGAAAAACCAGCGGGCGACTTCCTGCCCCGCGCCGATCTCGGCGAAGGTCCCATATTTTTTGGCGTCCAGATTGATCTGGAGGGCTTTTTCGGCGGTATTAATTTTCACTTTGGTCATGGTGGTTCCCGGCGGCGACGATACACAAAACTAACCGCGATTCCAACAAGTTGCTATCGGCGGTAGTGCCTGAATTTGCGGAGCGCGGCTCTGTGAGCCGCAGCCGTTGCAGATTTCCGAACGTCACCGTTTATTGGCAACGATTCGGTTTGGGCGTGGCCGCTGCGGGTCATAGACTCGCGCTCCGTTTCTGAATTAAGGCACCGCCCACAACGCCGCCCAGTTGCGCGGAAAATATTTTTCTGCTTCAATGTCGCCCGCGCGTATTGAATGTTTTTTCACGCGCACGGTCAAAGTTTCAACAAAACAATTTTATGATGTTCTGGGATACCAAATACATTCTGTTCGTGATGCTGCCCGGCATGATCATCGGCCTTTGGGCGCAGATGAAACTCATGTCCACCTACGGCAAATACACCAAAGTGCCAATCGCCAACGGCATGACCGGCGCGCAGGCCGCCCGACACATCCTCGACCGCGCGGGACTCACCGCGATGCCCGTGGAAGAAGTCGCCGGCCACTTGAGCGACCATTACGACCCGACGAAGAAGGCGCTGTTCCTCTCTTCCGAAAATTTCCACGGCCAAAGCCTTGCCGCCGTCGGCGTCGCCGCGCATGAGGCTGGCCACGCGCTGCAAGACTTGCAGAAGGACGCGCTGTTCAACCTCCGCATGGCGCTCGTGCCGGTCACGCAGTTTGCCAGTTACGCGTGGATGGGCGTCATGCTGCTGGGCATGTTTCTGCACCTCATCCCGCACTACTTAATGATTGCCGTCGCAATTTTTTCCGTGCTGACCCTGTTCCAACTCGTCACGCTGCCGGTGGAATACGACGCCAGCGCTCGCGCCAAGGAACAACTCCTCCGCCTCGGCCTCGTCCGCGAAGACGAACGCGCTGGTGTCAGCAAAGTTCTCCACGCCGCCGCCCTCACCTATGTCGCCGCGCTCGTCGGCTCGGTGCTGCAACTGTTCTACTACTTCTCCGCCGCCAGCGAGGACCGCAGTTAATTTGCTTGCAGCCTTGCGTCCCGCGTTTAACTTTTCGTCCACCATGGCGGCGAAAAATAAAAAAAATAAAGCAGTGAAGGCGCGCAAGCCCGTTCCCGCACGCCCGAAGAAAAAAACCTCCGCGCCCGCGCCCGTGGCCGCCACCCCCAAGGTCGTCGCCGTGCCGCGCACCTTCGCCGAATCGCCCGTTCAACCAGCAACCCCCGTCCGCAAGGAAAGCGACACCACGCAGTTTCTCCGCCGCGAAGTCGAGCTTCAGGAAAGCCACACTGCCATCCACCTTTACCTTCAGGAAATCGGCCAGGTAAAACTGCTCACGCCGCAGGAAGAAATTGAACTCGCCGCCAAAATTAAAAAGGGCGATAAGAAAGCGCGCGAACACATGATCAAGGCCAACCTCCGCCTCGTCGTCAAAATCGCCCGCGACTACGACGGCATCGGCCTCCCGCTGCTCGACCTCATCAGCGAAGGCAACATCGGCCTCATGAAAGCCGTCGAACGCTTCGACCCCGCCAAGGGCGGTAAGCTCTCCACCTACGGTTCCTGGTGGATTAAGCAATCCATCAAACGCGCCCTCGCCAACCAGTCCAAAACCATTCGCCTGCCTGTGCATCTCGTGGACAAAATTTCCAAGATGCGCCGCATGGGCATGAAGCTGCACGACGAACTTGGCCGCGAACCGACCGACGAAGAACTCGCCGCCGAACTCGGCACCACCGCCTCGCGCGTTTCCCTGATGCGCACCGCGTCCATCCGCCCCACCTCGCTCGACGCGCCGATTGGCGACGACTCCACGAACAGTTTTTCCGACATGGTCGAAGATGACCGCGCCGTGAATCCCTACGAAGAGCTGGAGGACAAGACTGTCGTCACCATGTTGACCGATATGGTCAAGCACCTCGACGAACGCGAAGCCACCATTTTGCGTTTCCGTTTTGGCCTCGACGGCGGCACGGAAAAAACGCTCGAAGAAGTCGGCGTCAAATTCGGCGTCACCCGCGAACGCGTCCGCCAAATTCAAAACCTCGCGCTCCGCAAGCTCCGCAAGATGATTGAGAAGCTGGAAAAAAACAAACATCAAGAAAGCTAAATTACATCCCACGCTGTCATGCCCACCACCGTCACCGCCGCTGAAATCGAAAAAGCCATCCGCAACGTCCCAGATTTTCCCAAGCCGGGAATTCAGTTCAAAGACATCACCCCGGTCCTCGCCGATGCGCGGCTCTTTGCCGGCACGATTGATTTGCTCACGCAAAACTTCAAGCCGGGCGATGTGGATGCCATCGTGGGCATTGATGCGCGCGGATTTATTTTTGCCGCCGCCGCCGCGACCAAGCTGAACGCCGGCTTCGTGCCCGTCCGCAAAAAAGGCAAGCTGCCGTTCCAGACCATCGAGCAGGACTACGCGCTCGAATACGGCCACGCCACCGTGGCCATGCACATTGACGCCCTCAAACCCGGCGCGCGCGTATTGCTCGTGGTTGACTTGCTCGCCTCCGGCTTAACTTCCGCCGCCGCCGTCAGCCTGGTGCAAAAACTTGGTGGCAAGATTATCGAAGCCGCATTCCTCATCGAGTTGAAATTTCTCGATGGCCGCAAAAAACTTTCTGGCTTTCCCGTTCGCTCCATCGTTGCCTACTGAATCGAATGACTGAACCCGTCATTTTAAGCGTCGTCGCGCCGTGCCACAACGAGGCGGAAAATCTCATCCCCTTCGTCACCGCCATCCGCGCCGCGCTTGACCCGCTGAAAATTTCCTACGAGATCGTCCTGACCGACGACCGCAGCACCGACCGCACTTGGGAAATGTTGTCGGAACTCGGCGCGAAAGATTCCCGCATCCGCGCCGTGCGCCTCGCGAAAAATTCCGGCCAGTCCGCCGCCGTCTGGGCTGCCATCAAGGCCGCCACCGGCAAATACATCGCCACCCTCGATGCCGATTTGCAGAACGATCCCGCCGACCTGCCGCAATTTCTGGAGGCGATAAAAAATTCTGACTGCGTCTGCGGCAACCGCAAGGCGAACCGCGCGAAGGGCGATTCCATCATCCGCCAGTTGTCCTCCAAGATCGCCAACGGCATCCGCAACTGGATGACGCACGAGACCGTGACCGATTCCGCGTGCGGCTACCGGATGTTCCGCCGCGAGTGCGTGGCCGACCTGAAATTTTTCAAAGGCATGCACCGCTTCATGCCCACGCTCATCAAGCTCGAAGGTTTTGACATCACCGAGATTCCCGTGCGCCACCACGCGCGCGCGGCGGGCGTGAGCCATTACGGCGTGTGGAACCGCGCCTTCGCCGCGTTCTACGATTTGTTCGCCGTGCGCTGGATGCAGAAACGGATGTTCCGCTTCTCCGTCGCCGAGCGCATCAACTTCCCGCCGGATGGGAAATGAAGTTTCCTTCGGTGAATTCTTCCCGCTAAACTCCCGGCAATGCACTGGTTGCTGTCCATTGACCACGCGCTGTTTCATTTCATCAACCGCACGTTGACAAATCCGCTCTTTGACTGGCTCATGCCAATCTTAAGCGGACGCGGCGTTCCATGGCTGCCCGCTGCGGTCATCGGCTTGATTGCCGTGGTGTTCTTCGGTTCTCCGCGCCTGAAAATCTGCGGCCTCTTCATGCTGCTCGTCGTCGCGGTGGGCGACGGCTTTATTCTCAACATCATCAAAGACACCGTCGCTCGTGGTCGTCCTTGCGTGGTCTTGGCCGACAGCATCTCGCGACTCGGCTGCGGCGGCTATCGCAGCTTCCCGTCCGCACACGCCGGGAACTGGTTCGCCATGGCCACCGTCGCGTTTTTGTTTTATCGGCGCAGCGCGTGGCTCATGTTTCCGCTCGCGGCGGGCGTGGCGTTTTCACGCGTCTATTGCGGCGTGCATTTTCCGGTTGATGTGACGGCGGGAGCAATTTTCGGCGCGGGTTATGCCATCGCTTTGTTGATCGCCACACAATCCATCTGGAATTTCTTCGGTAAAAAATTCTTCCCCGCGTGGTATGCCAGAATTCCCTCGCTGCTGAATCCGAAACCTTCAACCTTCAACCTTCAACCTTCAACCACCGGCATTGAATGGCTTCATCTCGGCTACGTCGTCATCCTCCTTTCGCTCATCGCCCGCTGGATCTATCTCCGCAGCGGC
>JANOBC010000021.1:0-1969 GCA_031411455.1 Limisphaerales bacterium | reverse complement strand
TGGAAGTCCCGGCGCCTTTCGCGGGCGTGGTCAAGGAATTGAAGCTCAAGCCCGGCGACAAGGTGTCCCAGGGCGCGGCCATTCTCAGCATTGAGGTCAGCGAAGGCGCCGCCGCACCCGCCCCGCCGCAGAAACCGGCGGCGGCCCCCGCGCCAGCCCAGATGGCGCAAGCTCCGGCGCCTGCTGCCGCCCCCGTTTCACCCGCAGCGCCCGCGCAAATTGCGGCACCGGCCGCGATCAATGAAGAAGGGTTCTCGCTGGCGCACGCCAGTCCGTCGGTGCGTCGCTTCGCGCGCGAACTCGGCGTCGACCTCGGACGAATCAAGGGCAGCGGCCCGAAGGAACGCATTCTCAAAGAAGATATCTCCGGCTTCGTCAAGACCGCGCTCGCTCGACCTGCGGGCGGTGGTGGCGGCGGTGCCGGGTTGTCGCTCGGCCTGCCGGCCTGGCCGCAGGTGGATTTCGCCAAGTTCGGCCCGGTGGAAAGTCAACCGCTGTCGCGCATCAAGAAGATTTCCGGACCGTTCCTGCATCGCAACTGGGTATCGATCCCGCATGTAACGCAGAACGACGAGGCCGACATCACCGAACTGGAGGCCTTCCGCAAGGCCATGGCCGAAGAGGCGCAGAAGCAGGGCGTCAAGCTCACGCCGCTCGTCTTCATCATGAAGGCCGTGGTCACCGCGCTGAAAGCCCACCCGGAATTCAATTCCTCACTCGCGCCGGCGGGCGACGCACTGATCCTGAAGCGCTACTACCACATCGGTGTCGCGGTCGATACGCCAGGCGGACTGGTGGTGCCGGTGGTACGCGACGTCGACCAGAAGGGCGTGCTGCAACTGGCAAAGGAGCTCGGCGAGCTCAGCGCCAGAGCGCGTGACGGCAAGCTCGGGCCGGCCGAGATGCAGGGCGGTACGTTCTCCATCTCCAGCCTGGGCGGAATCGGCGGCACGCATTTCACGCCGATCATCAACGCCCCGGAAGTTGCCATTCTCGGCGTATCGAAATCCTCGATGAAACCGGTCTGGAAGGACGGCCAGTTTGTGCCGCGGTTAGTGATGCCGCTGTCGCTTTCCTACGATCATCGTGCAGTGGACGGGGCGCAAGGCGCGCGGTTTATTACACACTTGACGGCTGTCCTGTCGGACATCCGGCGCGTTCTGCTGTGATCGGTGATTGGCGAACGGTGAACGGTCAAAACCAGGACTCGCCGTTGCGCACCGTTCACCGTTCACTGTTCACCGTTCGCCCGGCTTGACTTCGTCGAGCCCGATCGGCGTGTTGGGCGGGACCTTCGATCCCGTCCATTTCGCTCATTTGCGCCTGGCTGAAGAAATCGCAGACGGAATCGGCCTGTCCAAGGTAAGGCTCATACCGACCGGCACACCGCCGCATCGTGGGACGCCCCGGGTTTCTGCCGCCCAAAGAATGGAGATGGTGCGCCTGGCGATCGACGGCAATCCGCGATTCGAGGCGGACGACCGTGAAGTCCGTCGCGAGGGTGTGTGCTATACCTTCGACACTTTAAGCGAGCTCCGCGCGGAATTGGGCGAGCGCCCGCTGTGCCTGCTGATGGGATCGGACGCTTTTTCGGCGCTGACCACGTGGCATCGCTGGGAGGAGTTATTCGACCTGGCCCATATCGTGATTGCCCATCGCCCGGGTTTTTCCCTGCAGCAATTGACATCCTCCCTGCCGGGGCCGCTGCGCAAGGCCTACCTGCAACGGCTGGTTTCCTCCACGGGCCTCTTGCGCCGGGACAGTGCCGGCGCCATATACGTCATGGAGATCACCGCACTCGATATCGCGGCGACCCAGATCCGCGGGCTGCTGGCCGGCGGCGGAAGCGCGCACTATCTGGTCCCGGAGGCAGTTCTCGATTACATTGAAGCCAATCGTCTTTACAAGGAACGCGATGCACGTTGAAGCCGTAAGACAAGCCGCCGTCGAGGCGCTGGAAGAAATCAAG
>JANOBC010000020.1:0-5258 GCA_031411455.1 Limisphaerales bacterium | reverse complement strand
CCGGGGCTGGCAACTGTTTGATTTGCCGGGTTGCCCGCAGCCTTTGTCGGAATCGGTTCTGGGTTCATTGGCACAACAGAAATATGTTGGACAGCTACTTGCGTCCAGAATAGAGTCGCCGCATGAAACGAGATAGGCTGCGCTACGCGCAGCACATTTACTGTTAGATGTCTTCACCTCACCGACATATTTCAGTTTGGAAACGCCTGCTTCTGGTGTTTGTAGTGATATTTGTTGTCGTAGTCGCGAAGGTTAGTTATGACCTATACCAATTGGTGTATTACAAGATTCCAGAGTCATATGATGCTTGGACTACAGGCACTTTGGTGGTTGGATATTTACAAACGCACACCAATCAGTGGCCAAAGGGTTGGGAGGATTTACGATCCGCAACAAACATCAATCAGCCGATGTCAGTCTTTGTCCCGATTGATCGGCTGCGGCAATCCGTCAAGATTGATTGGCAGGTTGATATTACGAATTTGCAGGAGTTGGTGCGCACTAACCCGAGGGTCAGGGTTCACGTTGTTACTCGTATGGATGGCTTACCTCTGAGAGCGAAATGGGGTCCTGACACAGAGCCGAACGCCAAAATAGTGAGATATTTGAAGATGACATTGACGACATCTAACACAACGCTGGAGCCAACCGGCGATAGCGCTGGCAGTTCCGCTTCGCGGGCAACGTCATCGGCCGCCGGTGGCTCAGCTTTTGGTCGTTAGGCGGCTAGTCGTTCATGAAAAGTATAATCATTCTGACAAGCATGGGAGCTTCACTTTTTCTGACAGGCTGCGGCAAAAGTGACGGCGGTGTGGTTGAGCGGACGAAGGCGGAAGTCCCTTCAGCCCAAGTGATCGCTTACGCACGCACGGACACAAGCACGAACACTAACATTTTTCTTACGGTCACAGAGATTTGGAAGGGTTCAGGAGTGGCGTCGGGGTTTGGCATTACAAACGGAGTGCAGTTTTCACAAAAGTGGAGTCGTTGGAATGGCAGTCTTCCGGAGGGTGCAATTTTTCTGTTGTCAGTAGATACCAACGATCAATCATCAACCGAAGAGACTATTTGGGTCCGTTCAGGTCATGTTGAGAACATGACCGTTCAAGAGTTTAAGGCGAAGATTGGATTATGAGGCTGCCGCCGCCTAACACCTAGATAGGCTGCAAAGCTTCCCCGAAGTTATTCACACGGCTCTCACCGCCTGAATAAACGCGCGCACTTTCGCCGCGTCTTTTTTTCCCGGCGCAGATTCCACGCCGCTGGAAACATCCACCGCAAACGGTTGAACTTGACGGACGGCGGCGGCGACATTCTCCGGCGTCAATCCACCCGCGAGAAAAATCGGTTTGCCAAATTTCTGCGCTTCTATCGCCAGATCCCAATTAAATTTCTCGCCTGTGCCGCCGAGGCCGGATTTGGAATACGCATCCAGCAGAAAAGCGTCGGTCTGAAAATTTTCCAGTGCGGCGATGGAGGCTGCGTCTCGGACGCGTAGGGCTTTCACGCTCATCATGCAGAACTGCGTGCAGAATTCGGAAATTTCATCGCCATGAAATTGCAGCAGGTTCAAGCCGCACGCGGCAATCGCCTCCGTGACTTGTCCTTCGTCGGGATTCACAAACACGCCCACCTTGAGCACAAACGGCGGCAGCGCGCGGGCAATCTCCGCCGCTTGCGCGAGTGAAATATGGCGCGGACTGCCTTCGTAAAACATCAGCCCAATCATGTCCGCGCCGGCTTCCGCCGCCGCGAGCGCGTCGGCCACGCTGGTGATGCCGCAGATTTTTACTTTTGTGTTCATCGTTCGCAACTTGGTAGGGCAGACGTGCTGGTCTGCTGAAAAGGCGGCGCGGCAACGCCGCCCTACCAAGAGCGGGGAGCATCGCATCCGCGCGGATTTTTCTCAATCGCGTTTCTCGGTTGTGTCTGAATCCGGTGGGCGAGCGCCTCGCGAGCCGCTTGGTCTGGCGATGCCCGGCTCGCGAGGACGCTCGCCCCACCAAATCACGGCAGCACTTGCACGCGGAAGAATTGCGCGCGGGTGGCGTTCGTGCCGGTGAAATTCATCGTCGCGCCGTTCGTCGCCTGTCGCCACGGCGTGACGGGCAACCACGCGGCGAGATTGGTAGAGGTGTTCACTTGGTAGAGACGATTGCTCACGACCGGCCAATTCATCAGCATACGGCTGTTGGCGTTCGTCATTTTTTCGCTGGTGAAATACAAACGCGACGCGGCGTTCGTCGGAATCGTTCCCGCGATGAATTCCGCGTAGTCCGTCATGCCGTCGTGGTCGGTGTCGGTTTTCGCGGTGCGGTTCGTGGTGACGCCATTGAAAAAATCACGCTCCCAGTTGTCGGGAATTCCATTGGTGTTCACATCAATGAAAACGTAAGTGCCGGTGAAGGTCAGCGCGCCGCCCGTCGCCAGCGTGTTCGTCTGGTCGGAAGGCGTCTGGTAATACGGCACGTCGCCGAACTGCACGCGGTAATTTCCGGCGGCGAGATTGCTGATGGTCACGCTCGGCGACACGCCGGATTGCACCGGCACATTGCCAATCGCGGACACCGATGACAGCGACCATTCGCCTTGGCCGAGATTTTTGTTGATGATAATTTTTCCACCCGCCGCGACGCCGGTGATGCTGATGTCATCAAGCAGCCATCCTTTGATCGGATTGCCAAAGGAGACGCCCTGATAATAAAAAACTACCTGAATGGTTTTGCCAATCCACGGCGTGAGATCCACGGTTTCATTTTGCCACGCAGGCGAAATGTCCGGCGCAAAATCGGCGGCGACGGGCATGGTGTTGGTCGGAGGCTGGCTCAAATTGGTGCGGATAAAAATCGTGCCGTCCTCCGCCGGAAAGCCGAAAAACATTTCCGAGAAATCAAAAGCACTGCGGAAATTCAGCGTGGCGCTCGTCAGGCCGGTCAGATCAATGGTCGGCGCACACAGATAGCAACTCGAAACCAGCGACGGCTGTTCGCCGGTCAGCGAGCAGCCCCAGGCGTTCGTGCCGGAGTAGGCGCTGGTGGCGAGGCTGTTGTTCGGGCGACCCAGCCGCCAGTTCACATCCGAACCGCTGTCCACAAACACCGACCAGCCGTTCGAGCCGGATTCCAAATCCGTGAACCACGGTGGCGTGGGCGCTTTCAAGGTGGTGAACGAATAAAAATTTCCGCCGTTGTCATCCACCGTGGAATTGCCCGCCACGTCGCGGCTGACAACTTGATAAAAATAAGTGCGGTTCGCCCCGAGACCGTTGACGGTCAGCGCGTGGTTCGTCACGAACTGGCTGCCATAAACTGTCTGCGCGGGCAACGGGTCTTCGCTGTATTGCACGGCAGAATCCGCGTTCTCACTGGTGCGCCACGAGATGAGCGCGTTCGCATAATCCGTCACAGATGCGACCAATGAAATCACCGGCGGCTGCGTGTCCACCGTGGCGGTGGCGACGACGTTGCTGTTGTTCGACGAGTCAAAATTTGTGCAGACCAAAATGTCGCCGTGCTGCACGCGCAGTTGGTTTGTGCCAGCCACGCCCGCGACGAGCGTGAGGTAGCCTTTGAACAATCCCGGATGCGTCGTCTCGAACAATGTCACCGTCGTGCGATTCGTGCGCGAGCTGGCGGCGAACGTCGCGGTCGTCGTCCCCGCGCCGATCAAATCCGAGTCGCCGATTTCGACCGTCACGAAATCGTTCGTCGTGTAAGCCACGCGGTCGAGGCGCACGACTGCCGCGCCGTTCACGCCGGGCGCGAGGAACTTAATAATATTTTTCAGCAGCGCAACAGCGTTGTTCGTCGCCGCGCCATTCGTCGGAACGGTGTCGAACGGAAACCCTAAAAACACCACACGCCCCGGACTGTCCACGCCGACGTTCGGAAAACTCATGCCGCACGATTTGAAATTATTCGTCTCGAAGCAGACCGCCGTGGACTGCGCCGACGGCGTGAACGTGTCTGAAAAATCCGGCCCGTAAATGACCGTGTCGAAATCGAACGCCGGATAATTCGTGTAGTCGAGTATGCGATTGATTCCAGCGGCAACCGTTCCCGCTGACCCAGCGATTCCCGCCACGCCAAAATCTTCATCGCACGAATCGCATGGCGACGGCGGATCAGGATTCGGCGCGAAGCCCGCGACTTGCAACACCTCGCGGCGAAACGGCACGCTGCCGAGCTGCGTCAGAACGCCCATCGAAGCCATGAAGAACGCGCCGCCGCCATTCAGATAGGTTTGAATCATGTATTGCTGCGACGCGTTGAGCGTGTTGTTCGTCGCCGTCGGATCAGCGAGGCCGAAATCGTCCACGCCGTAGTTGATGATGTCGTCCGTGAGCCGCCAGATGACGACGGGAAACGGTTTCAAATCCGCAAGCGTAGGCGAACCGCGCAAATTCACTTTCCAAAAACCGTAGCTGAATCCGGCGGCACTCAAAACATTTGTGTAAGTGCCATCGGAAATCACCGTCGCGCCGTTCGCGGTTTCGGCGGCGGTGTCGTAGGCGTCCACCAGCAACACCGTCGGCGTGGCAATGCCGATGAAGGTGAAATTCGCGCCGCCGTTATTGTTCGTCGTGCCATTGCTGGCCGCGTCCGCCGAAGTCACGGTGAAGAAATAAGTTTTTCCGGGAATGAGCCGCGTGAGTTTGACAACGTGTGACGTGACGAGAGCATTGTTCGTCACCGCGAGATTCAAGTTCGCGGTGTTCGTTCCGTAACGCACGAGCGAAGTCGCCGGTTCGCTCGTCGTCCAGGTGATCGTCAACACGCCGAGGTCCGTCGTCACGACGACACTCGTGATGGTGGGCGCTACCAAATCCGCGACTGCCGTCGCGCTGCGTTTGTTTCCGCCCGCGTCAAAATAATCGGCGGAGAGTGAATTACCGTTGGCGATTTGGATTTGCCCCGCGCCCGCCGCGCCCGTCACCGTGGAAACTGCGCCGGTGAACGCACCGTAATTTCCCTGCGAGTTCAAAATTTTCGTGACAGCGGTATGCGTAGAAAGGTTCGTCACCGTCACGCTCACGCTGTTGCTCGCGGCGCGGGCGGCATCCAGCACGAGGATGTTCATCACACCCGGCGCGGTGTAGGCCGGACGATCCATCAGAATCAGCCCTGCGCCCGGACGCGCCAAATCCCCCGATGAAACCAATGCAAAATCCTGATCCGCCACCGCTGTGTTCGTCAGCGCGTCGGAAACAATTTTTGTGGCGCGCACGCGGACTTGATAATCACCCGCAGTCGGCGCGG
>JANOBC010000019.1:0-2523 GCA_031411455.1 Limisphaerales bacterium | reverse complement strand
TGCTGCTCAAGCAAAATGTTGCGCCGGATCAGATGTTCGATCAACGCATGGGCGAGCCAACTCTGTTGCTGGCACTGGACTATCGTCTGATTGAGAGTCCGTACCGATGCAGATTTCGAGGAGGGCACCGATACGGCAGGCGGATTTGCGCCAGTCGCGGGCTTCGGGCAGGCGGCCTGGCCATGCGGTCCGCGAATGCGTCCGGCCTGGCGGATTGTGCCTGCACGATTGCGCCGGGCGGCTGCACCATTCACCCTTTTCATCTGGATGGGTTCCTTGTCTCGCAAAGAAAAACGCAAAGAAAAACCAGGCGGGCGCAATGGCGCGTTATTGCTCCGGTTCGCGCGCATCGGGCCCCGCCAAATTGTTATCCGGGCTGTCGGAATATCCTCACTCGGTTACCTGCCGGAATCCCGCTGCCGGGTCGTCTTGACCCCGAGCCGGTACGCCCGTATGCGCGGGAGCGTCGTCTGATTCGTCGCGAAACCGCGCGAGAATCTCATAGGCTTCGCGGTAATCGATCGGCAAAGCATCCATCGGTAACAGCGCCGCCAGCCCCGCCTGCGCGGAACAGGAATTCTTGTCGAGGCCAAGGCCGTACCCGTTACTGGCAGCCATGTGCCAATCGAGAAGAATTGAGAGATCCGCGTTTTCTGCACTCTGGTCGCGGCCCGAGGTGACAGCCACCGGATTGGCGCGATGAGCGCACCGGCGCATGCCGCTCGCAACATTGGACATGCGGACTTTGCGCGTCGATCCGACCATGTCACAGCCGGGACATGCCGCTTTGCTCGCGCGAAAACCACGCTGTGCGGAGCCTGATACCAAAGCAGCGCGCGCGACGATTGAACTGGGGCTAGCGATCGAAGCCGGGATCCACTCGACGCAGACCACGAGTCCGGCGGCACCGGCCAGGACCAGCGCAGACCTGGCGATTTGTTTCAGCGATCGCGGCAATGTCCTGACTTGGATTCGCATCGTTGTCTCCCTGACCGATCAGCGCATGACTGTAACAACGTAAGCGTGGCAATTGCGCGAAGAAGCGCACACCGGCGCACTCTGGACATCAATTCGCCCCATGGTCCCCTGCTATAGTCCCTTGCGCGATTCGCAAAGGCGTCGAGATGAGCGTCGGCCGCGTCTTTGCTGATGCCATAAAACTGCTGCATCCTGGCCGAGAGTCGTTCGCGCTCGCGGGCAATCCCGTCGCTGCGATCGCCGCCAGGCGCACTGCATTCCCCTTTGACTTTTTCTCGGGCAAGGTCCACTGGATTCACATGTGTTCCGGTTCGTTTTATCGCCGCTCCGGGTTGCTCGGCCGGAATTCTTTACTTGCTGCGGAACCGACAAGACGAAGTGTGGTCGCACCCCGCGGAACCTTCCGTGCGGTAGCGCACATATGGCCTTCGCCGTCCGTCGCCGGAACCAGCTGATATGACAGGCGGGTTTCTGCGATCGGCCCGGCGGCGCACCTGAAAACATTGAGGATTTGCGAAATCTCGTGGCAGACGTCCGGCGAAACCGCTCGCCGCGGAATCAGAGCCCGTACTCCGTTGGGGCTACGATCACCCAGGTGGCGGCTCAGAACGGTCTCCGCATTTTTCGCATCGGCGCGCGCCGTCCGGCGCCGATTGCCCGCGACGCCTCAACGCGGCGGGGCCGTGCCCAGTATGCGGTCGTACGTCTGCATATCGGAACGGTAGCATTCGCAACTGGCCTTCTGCAGACCGCCGCGATCGAGTATCGTGATGTCGCCGCGGTTGTAGCTGATGAGTTGCCGCTTTTGCAGCGAACTCGCGGCCCTGGTGATGCCCACGCGGCGAACGCCCAGCATATGCCCGAGAAATTCGTGCGTCAGATGAAATACTTCGGACTGCGCGCGGTCGCGGGTCATCAGCAGCCAGCGGGCGAGGCGCGCCTCGACTACATGGAAGCGTGTACAGCCGGCGGTCTGCGCGAACTGGCTCATCAATACATAGACGTAGCGCTTGAGCCCGCGATGCAGGGCCGTACTGGCTGCCAGCTCGCGGCGAAACCGCGTGGCGCCCATTCGCAACGCTTGCCCGGAACCCTGCACCAGCGCATGCAGCGGCGAAAAATCCATGCCGAGCGTGAGCGTGATGCCCAGCATGCCCTCGTTGCCTATCATGCCGACCTCGAGGGCGGCAAAGCCGTCGATCGGGGTTACCAGCGAAATAGTGCTGTCGAGCGGGAAATAGACATGGTCGAGGCGCTCTCCGGGTTCGCTAAGAATATCGGCAAATTCCAGATCGACCGATTCGCAGCCCGCCAGGAATCGTTCACGATCCTTGCGCGGGAGCGCGGAAAGCAGGCGATTGGTCGGGACGGCATGTTTCGCGGATGGCATTCGTGACTCTCTGGGGTGTTGGTCGGTGAAACATGAACGACGCCACAACAGCAACCTTGCGCAGTGTCCCGGCTCAACCCGGTCAGTTAGCCTACCCGAGCGGGTTCGCGTGGTATGTTCGTTGGCACACGCAGAGGCCTGCGTGTGCCAGCAGA
>JANOBC010000018.1:0-5509 GCA_031411455.1 Limisphaerales bacterium | reverse complement strand
GTCGTGCTCACCGGTGGCGATGGCGATGGTTCCTTCGGCGTGCAAATCATCAAGGACGAATGCGGCACCGTCATCGCCCAAGACCGGCCCACGTCAGAAAATTTCTCCATGCCGGAAAGTTCCATCAAGACGGGCGACGTGGATTTCATTCTGCCGTTGGATGAAATTGCGCCCACGTTGATCGCCCTCGTGTGGGGCGGTAAAAAATCAACCGGCTGCCGTCCCATCGGGAAAGGCCGGATGCCCGCGCCCGCCACGCCATCCTCCTCGTTCTCGTCGTCGTCCTCGTCCTTGAAATCCCGCGTAAACCCGTGGGCGTGGACGAGAACGACGACGAGGACGAACCGGGCCACTCCGCGCTTTTCACCGGGAACCAAAGCTGCCATGCTCCCGCGCAAGAACTAAGCGCATGAAAAAGAAATCTTCACCCTCACTCCGGCAGAAAAAAAACACCAAGGCCACCCGCAAGACCGCACCCGTTGCGGCGTCGGCCAGCAGTTCCTTCCCCATCGTCGGCATCGGCGCGTCCGCCGGCGGCCTCGAAGCCTTGGATCAGTTCCTCGGGCGCGTGCCGAAGCGCAGCGGCATGGCGTTCGTCATTGTTCAGCACCTCGACCCGACGCGCAAAGGCATCATGGGCGAACTGCTCCAGCGCGCCACCAGCCTGAAGGTGATCCAGGTCAAGGACCGCACCACGGTGCGGCCGGATCACGTCTATGTGATCCCGCCGAACAAGGACATGTCCATCCTGCACGGCGTCCTGCACCTGCTCAAGCCGACGGCGGTGCGCGGGATGCGGCTGCCGATTGATTTTTTCCTCCGCTCGCTGGCGCAGGATCAGCAGGAGCGCAGCGTGGGCGTGATCCTTTCCGGCATGGGCTCGGACGGCACGCTGGGGCTGCGCGCCATCAAGGAAAAGGCGGGCGTGGTGCTGGTGCAGGAACCGACGACGGCCAAATTCGACTCCATGCCGCGCAGCGCGATTGACGCCGGGCTGGCGGATATCGTGGCCCGGGCGGAAGAGCTGCCGGGAAAAATTCTCGCCTATCTGGAGCGCACCCCGCTCCTCGCCCGGACGGAAGAAGTGCTGGAAGACAAGGCGCAGAGCGCGCTGGAAAAGGTGGTCATCCTGTTGCGCGCCCACACCGGCAACGACTTTTCTTTTTACAAACGGAACACGCTGTATCGCCGGATTGAGCGCCGCATGGGCATTCACCAGATCAAAAAGATGGCGGCTTATGTCCGCTACTTGCAGGAGAACTCGCAGGAGCTGGACCTGCTGTTCAAGGAATTGCTGATCGGAGTGACGAATTTTTTCCGCGATCCCGCCGCCTGGCAGCAGTTGTCCGAAGCGGCCATTCCCTCGCTGCTCGCCAGCCGCATGCCCGATACGACGCTGCGCGCGTGGGTGGCCGGTTGCTCCACGGGGGAAGAGGCCTATTCCTTGGCCATCGTGTTCAAAGAGGCGCTCGAAGTGGTCAAACCCGGGGGAAAGTTTTCGATTCAAATCTTCGCCACGGACCTGGACAAGGATGCAATTGAAAAAGCCCGGTCGGGTTTCTTTCCGGCCAACATTGCCGCCGATATTTCGGAAACCCGGATGAAGCGCTTCTTCAAGAAGGAAGCGCACGGCTACCGGGTGAGCAAAGAGATTCGCGAGATGGTCATCTTTGCCCCGCAGAATCTCATCATGGACCCGCCCTTCACCAAGCTGGACATCCTGTGCTGCCGCAACCTGCTGATTTATCTGACCACCGAGGTGCAGAAGAAACTGATTCCGCTGTTTCACTACAGCCTTTTGCCCGGCGGCATTTTGTTTCAAGGCAGCGCCGAAACGGTCGGGGATTTCACCAATCTCTTTGTCCCATTGAGCGCCAAATCGCGGCTCTTCCGGCGGACGGAATCCATCCTGCGACCGGATGAGATCGTGTTTCCCTCGGCGTTTACCGCCCGGCCACCGGTTGTTTCCGAGGCGCGGCCGGCCACCACCCCGCCCGCCAGTCTCCAGACGTTGGCGGATCAGTTGGTGCTGCAAAATTACGCCCCGCCCGCCGTGATCACCAATGAGACGGGCGATATTTTTTACGTCAGCGGACGCACCGGCAAATACCTCGAACCCGCCTCCGGCAAAGCCAATTGGAATATTTTTGCCATGGCTCGGGAAGGGTTGCATTACGAACTGGCGAACGCTTTCAAGGAAGCGCAGCGCAAAAAAGGAGGCGTGACCCTGCACGGACTCAAGGTCGGGACGAACGGCGGCACGCAATGCGTGGATGTGACCGTCCGGCGGCTGGAGGATTCCGGGGCGTTGCAGGGTTTGATGATGATCGTTTTCACCGACGTGGCTGCGCCCGCGACGACCAAGGCGACCGGTCAGGCCAAGAAGCCTGACGCCCGCAGTCCGCGCGTGTCGGAATTGGAGCAGCAACTGTTGCAGGTGCGCGGCGAATCACGGGCCACCCACGAAGAGATGCAGACCACGCAGGAGGAACTCCGTTCCGCCAACGAGGAATTGCAATCCACCAATGAAGAGATGCAGTCCACCAACGAGGAGCTCACGACCTCGAAGGAAGAGATGCAATCCATGAACGAGGAATTGCAGACCGTCAACACCGAGTTGCAGGTCAAGGTGGACGAGCTGTCGCACGCCAGCAACGACATGAAGAACCTGCTCGACAGCACGGACATTGCGACCCTGTTTCTGGACAAGGAACTCCAGGTGCGGCGCTTCACGCCGCAGGCGACGAAGATCATCAAGCTCATCCCCGGCGACGTGGGCCGGCCCATCACCGACCTCGCCTCGGAACTGCAATACCCAGAACTAGCGGACGACGCGCGCACCGTGCTGGAGACGCTGCTTCCGGTGGAGAAACCGATTGGCTGCAGGGACGGCCGCTGGTTCACCGTCCGCATCATGCCCTACCGCACGCTGGATGATCGGATTGACGGCCTGGTGATTACCTTTGCGGACATCACCATGTCCCGGGCCACGGCGGCGAAATTGGGCGTCCGGCAGGCCAGCTTGGAGAAACGCTTTGCCAGCCAAATCGCCGCTTCGAAAAAAAAGGTTTTGTCCCGCCCGCCCGCCAAAAAACGCCTAGGAAAATCATAAAAAAATTGCCGCATGAAACCCACGCCATCCCCTCCCGCCGCCAGCGAACTGCGCGCGCGCGCAGAAAAGCAGTGGCGCCAACGGCAGAAGCCGGAGCCACCGGCGGCGGGTCAGAAAGCCGCGAGCGATAATTTGCGGACGCTCCACGAATTGCAGGTCCACCAGATCGAACTGGAGCTGCAGAACGCGGAACTCAAGGACGCCCGGGATTGGCTGGAGACGTTGCTGGAGAAATACACCGACCTCTACGACTTCGCCCCGGTTGGCTATTTTTCTCTCGATGAAAAAGGCCTGATCCAGGAAGTCAACCTGACCGGAGCCGCCCTATTCGGCGTGGAACGCGTTCAACTCGTGAACCGGCGCTTCGCGCGTTTTGTCCCCCCGGCGAGCCAGTCGGATTTTCTGGCCTTCTTGAAACGCGTTTTCAACGGGACTGGGCAGGAAGTCTGCGACCTCGCCCTGATCAAAGACGACGGCACGAATTTCTGGGCAAGCCTGCGCGGCACCACCGCCCTCTCCGCCAGCGATTCACCGCAATTGTGCCGGGTATCCGTCTCGGACATCACGGCCATTAGGCAGGCGGATGATGCTTTGCGCGAAAGCGAAGTCCGTTTCCACGCCATGGCTGATTCCATGTCGCAACTCGCTTGGATTGCCCGGCCCGACGGGTTCATCACTTGGTATAACCAGCGTTGGTATGACTACACCGGCACCAAGCCCAAGCAGATGGAAGGTTGGGGCTGGCAGAGCGTGCATGATCCCAAGGTGCTGCCGCTGGTGCTGAAGCAATGGAAATATTCCATCGCCACCGGCAAAACGTTTGACCTCGTCTTCCCCTTGCGCAGTGCTGCGGGCGAGTTCCGTCAGTTCCTGACCCGCGCCGTGCCGCAGAAAGACAAGCAAGGGCGTATGCTCCAGTGGTTCGGCACGAACACGGACGTTGAAGACCAGAAACGCGCCGAGGAAGCGCAGCGCCGCACCGAAGTATTGGAAGCTACGAACGAGAAGTTGGAAAAGGAAATCGTCCGGCGGCAGGCGGTCGAAAAAGCCCTCAAGCAAAGTGAGCGGCACTTGAGCCGGTCGCTCGCGCAAGCGCAGCAACAGCAGGAACAGTTGCGGCAACTGGCCCGCCAGATTTTGTGGGCGCAGGAGGAGGAGCGCAAACGCATCAGCCGCGAACTACATGATGAAATTGCCCAGACGCTCGTGGGCATGAACGTCCATCTGGAATCCCTCGCCAGCGAGGGCCTCGTCAATCCCGCCCACTTCAAGCAGAAGATCGTGAGCACCCAGGCGATGATTGAAGAGTCAGTGAATGTCATCCACCGGTTCGCGCGGGATTTGCGCCCGACGTTGCTGGACGACATGGGCCTGATCCCCGCGCTCCATTCCTGCCTCAAGGAATTTTCGGAGCGGACGAAAGTCCGCATTCATTTCAAGGCGTTTGCCGGAGTGGAACGTTTGAGCAGCCACCGGCGCACGGTGATTTACCGCGTCGCCCAGTCCGCGCTCACCAACATCGCCCAGCACGCGCACGCCACGGAGGTGAAGGTGAGCATTACCAAAGTCCGGCACATCGCCTGCCTGGAAATTCATGACAACGGCAAATCCTTTGACGTGGAACGGGTGCTGTTCGCCAAACGCTACAAACGGCTGGGGCTGATCGGCACGCGGGAACGGGTGGAAATGATCGGCGGCATCTTCAGCATCGAATCATCGCCCGGCAAAGGCACCACCATCCGCGCGCAAATCCCCTACAGCCCGCCCGACCAATCCGGGAAAAATCCGCTGAAAACAAAGCCAGCATGAAACCGCCGCTTCAATCCGCCTCGCCCTCGTTCTCGAAGACCCGCGTGACATCGCAGACGAGGTGGCTCACAAATAATTTCGTTCTCCGCTGTTTTTGGAGAAGACGGGGCGGGTCACGGATGAAAAGCGCAATCAGTTTTGCACGAGAGATCAACCCTCCGGGTTGGTTCCATTGAGCACAGCGACGAACTTAAAAAATTCAAATGAAAAAAATCACGCGTAAACCAGCCGCGCCGGCGGTTCAATTACCCAAATGCCCGACGGGCATCCAGGGCCTCGATGAAATCACCAGCGGCGGATTACCGCGCGGGCGACCGACGCTGATCTGCGGCGGCGCGGGTTGCGGCAAGACGCTGTTCGGCGCGGAATTCCTCGTGCGCGGCGCGGTGCAGTTCGACGAGCCGGGCGTGTTGATGGCGTTTGAAGAAACGGAAAAAGAACTGACGGCCAACGTCGCGTCGCTCGGATTTGATCTCGCGGGTTTGGTGCGGCGCAAAAAAATCGTGGTGGACTATGTCCACGTCGAGCGCAGCGAAGTGCAGGAGAGCGGCGAGTATGACTTGGAAGGATTGTTCGTGCGGTTGGGGC
>JANOBC010000017.1:0-2009 GCA_031411455.1 Limisphaerales bacterium | reverse complement strand
AAGATGAACATGATGCTGTGATCGAGCGTCTCGCGGCTGGCGTTCGGGTCGGACTTTTGCGGGTCGTTCGCGCCCGTGCCGATGACAAAATGCGTGTGATGGCTCGTGTGGATGACGATCTCGCTGATGGTTTTGAGGTCGGCGATTTGCTGGCGCAATTTGAACGCGAGGTCAATCCATGCCTGCGCCTGATATTCGGCGGAATGTTCTTTCGTGTAGGAATCAAGGATCGCGCGGCACGGTTCGCCGGGCGCGGGCAACGGCACGTCGTAGCTCGCGTTTTTGCCGCCGAGCATCCACGCGATGACGCTGTCTTCGCCCTCGTAAATCGGCGACGGACTTTTCTCGCCGCGCATCGCGCGGTCCACGGCTTCGATGGCGAGCTTGCCGGCGTGCGCGGGCGCGTAGGCTTTCCAACTGGAAATCTCGCCCTTGCGGGATTGCCGCGTGGAAAAACCGACATGCACCGCCTGCTGAACCGCCTGATAAATTGTGTCGGTGTCGAGGCCGAGCATCGCGCCTATGCCGGCGGCGGCGGACGGACACAGATGCGCGATGTGATCCTTCTTGTGTTCGTGCAGGCAGATCGCGCGGACCAGATCCATCTGAATTTCGTAGGCGGCCACGAGGCCGCGCAGCAATTGTGCACCGGTGCAACCGCATTGCTGCGCCACGGCGAGCAGCGGCGGGATGTTGTCGCCGGGATGCGAATAATCCGCCGCGAGAAACGTGTCGTGCATGTCGAGTTCGCGCACGGCCACGCCGTTGGCCCATGCAGCCCACTCGCAATCGAATCGCTGATCGCTCACCACGCCAAACAACGCCGCGCCCTTCGAGCGTGGATGCGCGAGCGCTTGCGTCCGAGCATTGGCGACTGGCTCACGATTGATGGCGGCGATGGCGACGGAGGCGTTGTCTATGATGCGGTTGATGACCATGTCACCCGCAGAAGAATCAATTGCCACTTTGTCTGTCGCGACGGATGCGATTTTCCAAGCGAGTTGCTCCGTTTTTGGCAACGGAACTTTCGACGGATAGACTTTGACGTGGTGGGTGATCATTCGCGCCGATGAAATTCGGAAAAGGTTCTAGAAGTTTTGATGTTTAGACAGGATTAACAGAATTATGCAGGATTCAATCCAGTTAATCTTGTTAATCCTGTCTTGATTAATTAGCGCGACAACGCCTGTGACTGTTTCACGAAATCGTCACCGCTCCATTCGCCATCGGCTTGCACCATCTTCTTCGCGGGCGCCGCGGCTGTGGCAGCTTTTTGGGCGGCTTTGCGTTCGGTTTGACGTTTTACGAGGTCGGCATGGGTGGTGAAATACGGCAGTGCCTTGCCTTTGAAATCGGCGAGCGTCTCGAACTTGTGCTTGTCCATGAACGCGAGCAGTTCCTCGCACATAGGCTTGACCATTTCGTAGCCGAACTTCATGACGCCGGTGCAGACTTGCACGGTGTCGCCGCCGAGCAAAATAAACTCCGCCGCGTCTCGACCGTTCTCGACGCCGCCGATGGCGGACAGTGAGCGACCGGGGAATTCTTTTTGGATCAATGTCGCGCACTCCATGACCATACGCAGGGCGATGGGTTTCACGGCGCGCGAGGAATAGCCGCCGGGTGTCGTGTAACCCTCCACGCTCGGCTCGGGGCGGAGCGTGTCGAGATTCACACCGATGACGCTACGGATCGTGTTGATCGCCGCGATGCCATCCGCACCGCCGCGCAACGCCGCGCGGCTCGGGTCTTCGATGTGCGTGATGTTCGGCGTCATCTTCGCCCAGAACGGGATCTTCGACGCACCTTTCACCCAACCGCAAACTTCTTCGAGGATGTCCGGGTCTTGGCCCATCGCCGCGCCCATCTTGCGTTCGGGCAGACCGTGCGGGCAGGAGAAGTTCAACTCGAACGCATCCACGCCGCACGCTTGCGAACGCTCGACGAGTTCGACCCAGCGGCTCTGTTCGTATTCCTCCATGATGCTCGCGATGAGGATGCCGTCGGGG
>JANOBC010000016.1:0-2545 GCA_031411455.1 Limisphaerales bacterium | reverse complement strand
GTGTGTGGCAGCGTTCGGCACAGCGCGGGAGAGACAGTCTCGCCGCCACTGGTTACTTGCTTGCCAGCCGTAACTACGAGGACATTAACCCGGATGTTTTATTTGTCAGGATGGCACAGAAGGACAGGTTTTCGCTTTCCGCGCGTCCCACGTCCACGCCAAAACGGGCATTTTGAGGGGGTGTCCACGTCCAGAACGGACAGCCCGGCACGTCACAGTGAAAAACATCCGTCCTAACATGACCGGCGGAATTGACAACGCCGCCCCCTTGTGTAATACGTTTAGCGTATGACAAACACCATGCAGACTGTCTCCTTCAAACTGCCCGCCGACGATTTCCGGCGCATCCCCGCCCGCAACCGTTCCGATTTTTTCCGCGAAGCCGTGCGCGAGAAGCTGGCGCACACGGAAAAAGATTTCACGCCCCGCACCGCGTTCGGAAAAAAGCTCGCCGCCCTCCGCGCCCGCCACGTTGCCAGCGGAGCAAAGCTATTGACCGCTGATGAAGTCCAGTCTGAAGTCCGCGCCCGCCGGGGAGGTCTCGCGTGAGGACGTTTTTAGACAGCGGCGTTTTGATTGCCGCCTTTCAAGCAACCAAAAAAGAGTCCGCCGCCGCGCTCGCGGTGCTGGACGATGACCGCCGGGAGTTTCTGACGTGTGACGTGGTGAAGTTGGAAGTCCTGCCCAAGCCGGTTTTCTTCAAACACAAAGACGAGCGGGAATTTTACGAGGAAATTTTTGCGCGTTCCGAATCTGCGCCGGTGACTGAAGCCCTCTACGCCGCCGCCTTTGATCTCGCCACGCGTTACGGCCTTTCAGCGGGCGATGCCTTCAACCTCGCCGCCGCGCTTGATCTGGGCGCGGATGAATTTGTGACCACGGAAAGCAGCGGCAAGCCGATGTTCCGCGTCAAAGGCCTGCGCGTCGTGAGTCTCCACGCCGCCGCGAGTTCAAAATAATTTCCCGCGCAATTCCGCGCCGCTCTCCACGTTGAACGAAATAAATTCCCCGCGCGGCAACGTCGCCGCCGCATCCACGCCCGCGAAGTAAGGCCGCACCGCGTCCAGTTCGGCGGGGGCCATCATGTTGAAGCAAACCCACTCCGTTACTTCCGCGCGCAAGTCGGCGTGATAGTCGCGCGGATGTTGCGTGGCGGTGAAGAGTTCCAGATTTTCCGCCCGGCCCATGCGGGCGACGCGTTGCAATTCAGCGGGCAGATTGTAGCGGTCAACAAACCGCCAGAGTTCATCCACGAAAAAAATCTTTTTGCCCGCGCCCCGGCGCGACACCTCAAACGCCCACTGGCAAAACCACTTGAACGCGCCCTTCAAATCTTCGCCGAACATCACGAACGGATTGAACACGACCCAGCGCGTCGTCACAGCGGCCTCGCACTGCGCCAGTGTGCCGCACGGCGTGAGGCCAAGCCGTTGCGACGCCTCCATCTTCCAGTCGAAAATAAAAATGCACGTCGCCGGGTTGTCGTTCGCCGGTTGCTCCGTGGCCCGGTTGAGCAGGTAGAGAAACGCGAACGACGATTTGCCGCAACCTTGACGCCCGAAAACGAGCGTCACACACGGCGGGAGAGAATAGTCAGGCATATTTTTTTTACCACAGAGGCACAGAGGCACAGAGAAGCGGGTTCATCGTTCATGGCGTTACTCGTCCTCCGCGTAAATCCACATACGCGCCCTTGATTCTTCCGCAGCACACGGCGTCCCACAGTTGGTTTGCGTTATTTTCGTCCCAAGTCACTAACATTGATGGAGCACCAGCAGTCCCGCCCTTCTTGCCCGTGACGTGATAAAATGAGAGCCGCCCTTTGATGAAGCAAACGGCTTTTGCTTTCGGCCAGATGCTCTCGAAAAATTGTTGCGTCTCGGTGCGAGCGAAGATTAGCGCCGTGACGTTGCCATGTTCGGCGGCGCGAGCCATCCACTTTCTAGTTTCACCTCCGTAGGGGGGGTTCAGCCACACGCGGCCATGCCACGGCTTGATGAGTCCGTTTTCTTGGATGCAATAGTGCGCCCGCGCTGTTTCCCACGGGCGAGTTTCAGGCGTTGGAGCACATGGGTCGAGGTCGAATCCGCCAAGCGCCTTGATTATTTCTGGCGGCGTAAGCCATTCCTCTTTGCCTTCAGTTTTGTCGTGTGCATTGAAGCCGGATTTGGTTTCAGCTGACGTGATGCCCAGAATTAAATCACCCATATGATTTTAATTCTTGGCGCTCTCTGCGTTCTTGGCGGTTAAAACCCTGTCCAATTCCCGCTGCTTGAGCGCGAGAGCTTCCAGCCGGTTCAAAACTTCAAAGTGCGAGTAGGCCAGTTCGCCGCCCGTCATTGCCAGCGCGATCCAGTGGCTGTTCGCCGCGCCGGACACACTGCGCTTGTTCAATTCCACCGTCGCCGCGTCGGCGAGCGCGGCGTTGAAATCGTTCAACGCCTCCTCTTTCCATTTCAAATCGGCGATGATTTCTTTTTCGTCCGCCGGTTCGAGCTTCAACGCCTTCACTTTTTTCGTGAGTTGCCAGAGCCGCACCCGGTCA
>JANOBC010000015.1:0-4664 GCA_031411455.1 Limisphaerales bacterium | reverse complement strand
TACTGGAATGCGATCGTCAGCAACGGCGGCCAGGAAAGCCACTGCGGCTGGTGCAAAGACCGCTGGGGAATCTCCTGGCAAATTACGCCGCGCGTATTGACGGACGCGCTGGCCGTCGGTGGCGCTGAGGCCAAACGCGCCTTTGCTGCGATGATGGACATGGGCAAGATAGACGTCACCAAAATCAAGGCCGCACGCCGCGGCTGATGGAGATTGCGAAAAAATTCGGGCTGGAAATTCTGCGCCGCCCGGCGCGCAATAATCAGCGGTCAAGCGTTGGACGAATTGGCTGATGCTCTGATTGACCTCAACCAAAGATGGGTTAATTTGACCGCACCTAATGGCGATTCGACTTACAACCAACTCGGGCCGGCCTTTTTTTGCCATCGCCATTCTTGCATTGCTCAACTTTGCCATCCCATCCGCAAAGGCTTCGCAACCGACATCCACTTGGACCAAGGGACATAAAAAAATTCTCGTCATCCCCGTGCGCTTCACCGATGCGAATGGGCCGACGAACTCCGACATCTACGGCATCACCGGTTGGAACAGTTTCACCAACGGCACGATGCTGACGGAGATCAATAATTTTTTTCTCAAACAATCTTACGGCCAGCTCTCGGTGGATTTTACCATCCTGCCGGTCATCCAGCTCGGCGTCTCGACGAATTACTACACCAACAATCTGCCGGGCACGCCATACAGCAAGTGGACGGAATGGGGCGGGCCGGGGTCGCTGGCGGATGATGCGCGGGCGAAAGCCCGCGCTGTCGGCCTCACGAACGGACAGGCGGCGCTCTACGAAAGCGCCAATTACGACCTCGATGTCATCGCGCTGGGTTACGTTCCCGGTCAGGCAGGCGCGGCGTCGGATGGCGGGCGCACGGCCATTTGCTTCGATTACTACAACGGTCTGCCGCACGAGTTGTGTCATTGCCTCGGCTTGCAGCACGCGAATGGTTACTCGCGTTCCACTTTTTATTCGCCAGTGAAGGCGGGCACTTATTTTTACAACCCATACGGCGATGTCTATTGCCTTATGGGCTATAAGGAAGGCACGCACACCGCCACGCCGCCGCCGGATCGGGATGTGAATGCTTTTTTCAAATACGAACTCGGCTGGCTCACGGCCAGCAACATTCTCACGCTGACCAATTCCGGCCTCTACCGCGTCCACGCGTTTGACCAAGGTTCGGTGGATGCGGGGAAAAACTACGCGCTACGGGTCGCGCGGGATGCGAGCTACTACTACTGGCTCGATTTCCGGCAGGCCATCACGAACCTGCCCGATGCCAAGTGGTCGCAGGGCGGGTTGGAAGTCCACTTCGGCGCGGAATCGCCGCGCGCCACCAGCGGCGCGACGGTGTTGTGGGATATGACGCCGGGCAGTCGCGGGCCGACCAATGCCACCCACGCCACGATGCACGACGCGCCGCTGCAAATCGGCCGCACATACTCCGATGCCGAGGCGAACCTCCACATCACGCCGCTGAAAAAGGGCGGCACGTCGCCCGAATCGCTGGACGTGCAGGTGAACATCGGGTCGTTTCCCGGCAATCAAGCGCCGACGCTTTCGCTCTCGCCCACTAACCTCACGCTCGGCGCGGGTGTCGGGCAGACGTTCATCGCCACGGCCACCGACGCCGATGGCGACACGCTCGCGTATTATTGGGAGTTCGACGACAACCAAACTCTCGGCGGCACGGACTTCGGCGGCGTGAACAGCGATGCGCGGTTCGCAACGAACGGTTTTCATGTGTGGAGTCAGAACGGAATTAATTATGTCCGCTGCACTGTTTCCGATTTGAAAGGCCACACCAAAACCGTGTCCGCCACCGTGACGATCACCAACGGCCTGACCGCGCCCGCAACATTGAGCGGCACGGTGAAGGACGAATTTGGCAACCCGCTCGCCGGCGCCATCGTGAACAATTTTCTTTCCGGCGTGGCTTACGGCTCGGCGACTTTTGCCGGCTCCAGCGTGACTGCGGCCGACGGGAAATATCTCATCGCCGTTCCGGCCACCAATGTTTTTTACAAACTCACCGCCATGTGTCAGGGCTACACGTTCACGAACTCCAGCGGTCATGTCATCAGCACCAACTATGTCGGCGCGGCTGGCCTCACCAGCGTGAACTTCAACCGCGTGCGATCCACTCGCTCCGTTTCTGGCGGCGTTTACGTCGCCGGGCGCGGCTACGACAGCCCGACCGACGGCACGCTCACGGTGAGCAACGGTTTGCAAAGCGTCATCGTCTCCAACGGCGGCTGGCAAATGAACATCGCCGACGGTTCACTCGTGACGCTCACCGCCACCGCGACGAATCCGGCCTACACCGTCACCTCCGATTTTCCAAAACCCTACACGGTGGTAGATGATGTCTTCACGCTCTCATTCTTCGTGGATGTTCCCGGTGCGATGCCTCTCACCAGCTTCACTTCCAGCGGCACGAACAGCGACGACAACGTCGGCACGGTCAACATTCCCGTGGTGATGACGCTGCCCGCCGGCCTGACGAATTGGGGCGGACTCCAGTCGTTCCCATACACGATTGACGACAGCAGCACCGCCGAATACGGCGTGGATTACAAGATGCATGGCGGCATCATCAACTTCTACGGCGGCTTCGTGCCGACGCCCTTCAACATCCCGCTCACGATCATCCACACTGGCGTGCCGAAAAACAAAACTGTCGTCATCAAACTCATGCCGGGCAATTCCGTCGCCAGCCTCGGCGCAATTTCCACCTTCACCTACACCATCAGCAATCCGCCGCCGCCCATTTCCGCCGTCAGCGTGACCAACGGCGTTTTCAATCTCACCTGGCCCGCCGTGAGCGCCGCCCGTTACACGATTGAATCCACGCCCACCTTGAACCCGCCCGCTTGGACCAGCCGCGCACCGCATACCAACCTGACGGGCATTGACGGTTCAATGACGCGGAGCATTCCCCTCAGCGGTGCAACCAATGAATTCTTCCGCGTCAGGGTTGAATGATCAACCGCCGGCAGCGCGGAAGCCAAACGCGTCTTCGCCGCGATGATGGAAATGGGCAAGATCGACATCGCCAAAATCAAGGCCGCCCGCCGTGGCTGAGGGAGATTACGAAAAAATTCGGGCTGGAATTCTGTCGCCGCAGGGATAGCAGTCGCTAGCGTTTGGAACTAAGACGAGCGTCCAAATCCCTAGGCGCAACAAACACCAACACTCGCCCAGCCTTTCGTTGCTCAAGCAACTTTAGCTTGGCAAGACTCAATAGATCTGTTCTGGCAGTTTGATAAACAATCGCGTGGCGTGCCCCATGGCCGGCGATGTTGTAAACAAATCCAGGGTGACGAACTGCGTGAGAAATGAGTGACTGCTGTCGAAGATTTAGCTCCGGATGTTTCTGTAGAGCATCCAAGCACGCCCGCGTTTCAGAAGATTTGCGTGCAACATAGTCGTGAAGTTCCTTTAAAGCACGACGGATAATCTCGGCTTGGTGAATAATGAAATATGTCAGGTCGTTTTCATCTGTTTCCGTATGTAGAAAAGCCGTGCCGTATTGCACCGGGGCTTTGCGCAGAAACTGTGAAATGGAGATAAACTCAAACAGCCAGTAACCTGAATGAAGCATCTGCCAGTAAAACAACGCCCGTGCGGTTCGTCCGTTGCCATCCACGAACGGATGGTCGTAAGCGAGCCAGAAGTGCAGGATGATTCCGCGAATCACGGGATGAACAAAAAAGCCCGGTGTTTTTCCATTAGCAAAGTCACACATTGCTTCCAAGCGCGCAGGCAATTCAACCGCAGGCGGCGGTATATGAAATACCGTTCCTTCGATGTCCGAGACATTGATTTCCTCATCCGCCCGTCGAAAACGTCCTGCGCCGTCTGAAATATCTAAAGCATCCTCTGAAATTTCACGATGAATCTGAAAAACCATTTCAGGCGACAGCGGTTGGTCTTTTAATTTCAAGATGTGACGCATCGTCGTGTAGTTGTTGACGATCATGCGTTCACTGCGATCTCGAGGCTTGCGATTTTCGGCCAGCATTTTTTTTGCGACCTCACGCGTCGTAACTGCGCCCTCCAGTTGGCTTGAGGTGATGGCTTCCTCCATCAACGACCGCACAACGTAGCGATCCCGATGCTCCGCGCTGGTCACCTGCTCGGGGATTTCGATAAATGTTCCGCCGCCGCGGTCAATCTGATGAAGGAGGTCTGTTACCAGATCCGGCACTGAGAAACGGAAATGGTTTCCAGCCGCATCTTTTAAAGGAATGATTCGACTTCCTGCTTGCCGATGGAATTTAACCCCCAGCCACCAATCTTCGCGCGTCAATCCTTCGGGCGGCTTGCGATATTTCAGTTCGTCCCAATGCAGGTATCTGTCATCGGCTGCTGGCCTGCCAACCGCCGTAATGATTTCAAATAGCCGCTCTGGCTTTTGTAAGCCAGTAAACAGTTTCTCGAATATTGGCGGCGCTTTTGGCTTTCGCATGACGAAATACTAATAAACTACTAATTTATTTTCAATTAGTAATTCGCTGGCAGTTTGGATTGGCAATACAGCCAGTTGTGGCCCTTCTCACCGAAGCGCACAAGATGTAGATGGAGCTTGCAATCAGTCGCCGAAAAGTTTTTCCACCTTCGCCTTCACCGCTTCATCCATCTTGATGAG
>JANOBC010000014.1:0-2445 GCA_031411455.1 Limisphaerales bacterium | reverse complement strand
CAAGTTTTTCAGGCCTGCCCTTTTCCTCGTGCATCTCAAGAATAAAATCAGCGGTATCAAATGCGTCCAATACGTCAGCGCGATTTGCTTTGAGTTGACCTTTGCTATCATAGGCGGACAAGAGCGCGGTTCGCGCCTGTGGCAACTCGGTTATGTTACGAAGCCTTCTGATTTTTGAATGCGAATGTCGTTTTTGGCCATTCGTCCCCCCAATCATAGAAAACGCAATCTCCATAACTTGAGGGAGGTCTGATTTATGGCGGCCTTCCTTCAGCGGAGCAACAACACTTTTTTGAAGACTAATAAAATGCTCGCCAGCTTGCTCTTCTTGAATATGTTTGAATTCACCTGCTTTGCCAATGTAGTGCAGGTAGCTGTCCATCAGTTTGAGGATTTCCAATCTTACGCCAACCTCTTTCGCCGAATAACGTCCTGCTAAAGCCTCTGAAATTTGCTTGTCAGTCAATCCGCTGATTTTCCCAGCTCTGATTTTTAACAGCTCATTTACCTGCCCGTATTCCAGTCGGTAGTCGCGCCCGAATTGGAGTTTTGCTTCAATCTTCCAAAGGTCTTTTGCGTCCACTCCCTTCTGAAGTCTGGCGACGTTTAGATATTCAAAACGTTCTTCTCCAGTCTCATGGTAAAGAGATTGGATAATTGCCATGCGGCGATTTGCGTTAATAACCGCGCCATCGAAAGTGATAATGCCGGGGTAAATCTGTCCGTTCTTTCTGATGTCATCTTTGAGAGTTTGTGTTTCGACCTCATTTTGATTGAGAAGGAGACCTTGAATCACTTTGATGTCTTCTTCTTTAGTGATGTCGAGTTTCCGTTTGAGGCGCTGTTCCTCTGCAATTAGCTCTGCCGCGAACCGTCCATTTGCGATGTTGAAAACCAACATTTTTATTGGCAACCGAAACACGTCAACGTCAATAAACTTGCCGTGAATAAATACTGGCTCTGGTTTCAGCTTCGCGTTCGGATGCTGCTCGATGTAAGCGTCGATCTGGAGTTCGCGTTCGGTTTTCATGCTGGAAAGAGAGGCTACTCAAATTGCAAACAGGCGACAAGTGATGGATTTCTTGACTCCTCACCCCGGCCCTCTCCTCGTTGGGCGAGGAGAGGGAGAAGAATTTTGTGGGACATTAACCCAAGGCGTTACCCTGGGCTATTATCTTTCGGGCTTACAGCCCTTCCGCCTGCGTTCCAACTTCGGCGAGACCAGTTGAATTTGCGTTCGCGTGGTTCGTGTGGTTCGCGGTTTGAAATTTTCCAGCGGATTTGAATTCGCGTCAATTCGTGAAATTCGTGTAAAAAAGTTTTTCGGATCCGACACCTCACCCTGACCCTCTCCCCATTCGAGGCGGAGAGGGAATAATTTTCGTGTAGTTCGTGTGTTTCGTGGTTGAAAATTATTCGCGCCGCAGCGGTTCAGATGGTTTTCACTTTTTGAATCGCCCGCCAAATCGCCTCACACGTCGCCGGTGACGCCAGCGCCACTTCACCTTTGCCCGCACCGAACGCCGCCACGGCATCGCGGATCGCTTCGCGCACGGAGATGGCGAGCATCAACGGTGGTTCGCCCACGGCCTTGCTGCCGTGCACGACGTTTTTCTGCGCGGCATCCGGCAGCAGCGTGACGTTGAAAATTTTCGGCGCATCGCCGATGGCGGGAATCTTGTAGGTGTCGGGCGAGTGCGTGAGCTTTACGCCCTTGTCGTTCCACAACAGTTCTTCCGCCGTGAGCCAGCCCATGCCCTGGATGAAGCCGCCTTCGATCTGGCCGCGATTGATCGCGTCGTTCACCGAGTTGCCGACGTCGTGCAGGATGTCCACGCGCGTGACTTGTTGCATGCCGGTGAAGCCATCAAGTTCCACCTCGGTCACCGCCGCGCCGTAAGCGAAATAATGAAACGGCTTGCCGCGTCCGGCCACGCGATCCCAATGAATCCCGGGCGTGGCGTAATAACCGGTGGTGGAAAGACTCACGCGTTCCATGTAAGCCTTGCGCACAACGTCAACGAACGAAACTTTCGCGTCCGGATTTCGCGGATCAAAAACCTGGCCGTCGGAGAAAATCAGATTTTCCTCGCCGGATTTGTGCGCGGTATCGGCGCGATTGGCCGTTCCCTTATCATCGGGCGAGCTGGCGCGCGTGAGATTGGGTTCGGCGGGCGTCTTGGAGGGTGTTTGCAGCAATGCCAAGGCAATCGGCGCGAGCCGGGCGCGCAAAATGTCGCAGGCATTTTTCACCGCCGCGCCGTTCAAGTCCGTGCCCGCGCTTGCGGCGGTTGCGGAAGTGTTCGGCACTTTGTCGGTGCTGGTGGTCATCACGCGGATGTCCGCCAGCTTCACGCCGAGCGTTTGCGACGCGATCATCGCCACGTTCGTGTGCAAGCCCTGACCCATCTCCGTGCCGCCGTGATTCAACTGCACCGTGCCATC
>JANOBC010000013.1:0-9180 GCA_031411455.1 Limisphaerales bacterium | reverse complement strand
GTGTGGTCGTTTGTGAACAGCTCCAATGCCACGCAGCGGAAACTCGTGTTGGACATCAGTCAGCAATGTCAGGGCTGGGATGATTCGGGGCTGCTTGGCCTGGCGTTTCATCCGGGTTTCACGACGAATCATTTTGTGTTCGTCTATTACACTTGGGTGGTTCCCGGCACGGTGCAAGGGAATCAGTTCACGCGGCCGCCAACTTTTTCCGCCGGTGCGTATCACGACCGGCTGTCGCGGTTCACGCTGGATGCAAATGGCGTGGCGGTTCCCGGCAGCGAAACAATTTTTGTAGATCAGCCCGGCGACAGCGTGTGGCACAACGGCGGCGGAATGTTTTTTCATCCGGTCAACGGCTTCCTTTACTGGACGGATGGCGATGACGCGAATTTTGCCAATACGCAGATTATCACCAACCAGCTTTTATCCGGCGTTTTCCGCATTGACGTGGACCAGCGCGGTGGCGACATCAGCCACGCGCCGCCGCGCGGGCCGGTAAATGGTTTGACGACGAATTATTTTATTCCGAATGACAACCCGTTCGTCGGCCAGTCGAATGTGCTCGAGGAATTTTTCTGCCTTGGCTTGCGCAACCCGCACCGCATGACGTGCGATCCCGTGAGCGGAAGAATTTTCATCGGCGACGTCGGGCTGTCGGCGCGCGAGGAAGTGGATGTCATTGAGCCGGGCGAATCGGGTTTGAATTTCCAGTGGTCAGCCATCGAAGGCTTGAATGGCGACCTGATCGCTCCTTACGTCGGCATTAACCGTCGCCCGGCGCTGGACTATCCGCACACGGATGGAAATTTCGCAATTATTGGCGGCTATGCGTATCGCGGCAGCCGGTTCGCGGCTGAATTGGCGGGTAAATTTATTTTCGGCGACAACGGTTCCGATACGGTTTGGGCGATGCTGGAATCTTCCATCCCCGCCGGAAAAATTCCGCTCTGCACCGTGCCGAAAGGGAACGGCTCCAATTCCGGGAACGACTACACCGGCCTCGCCTCGTTCGGTGTGGATGCGGTCGGCGAAATTTATATGTGTGCGATGGGCTGTCAGGGCGCGCCGATTTACACGCTGTCGCACGCTGGTGCGTTTGCGCCCGCGCCGCCAGCGCTCTTCTCACAGCTCGGCGCGTTCAGCAATCTAGCCACGCTCGCGCCCGCGCCGTGGCTGGTTCCCTACACGGTGAATTCGCCGCTCTGGTCCGATGCCGCCGTCAAGTCGCGCTGGCTGGCATTGCCGACGAACACGGTGATTAATTTTTATCCGAACGGAGAATGGACGTTTCCCGCTGGCACGGCGTTCTTCAAAAACTTTGAACTCGTCACCAACGAAAATTTTCCCGCGCAACGTCGTCGCCTCGAAACTCGCCTCCTTGTCTGCGACACGAACGGCTACGTCTATGGCGCGACCTACAAATGGCGCGCGGACAATTCCGATGCGGACTTGATTAACACCTCCACCAACGAAACCATCGCCATCACCACCGCCACCGGCACGCGCAATCAGCCATGGACGTATCCCGGACGACTCGACTGCCTGAACTGCCACAACGCCGCGTCCGGCGGTGTGCTTGGCCTGAAGACCCGCCAGCTCAATGGTAATTGCACCTACGCCACCGGCGTCACGGACAACCAACTCCGCGCCATGAATCACGTCGGCTTTTTCACGCCCGCGCTGGTTGAATCCGCCATCACAAATTATTCCAAGCTCGTCGCCGTGACCGACACGAACTCCGCGCTCGAACTCCGCGCTCGCAGTTATTTTGACGCCAACTGCGCGCACTGCCACCGACCCGGCGGCGTGGCGGCACTGATGGATATGCGGTTTGACACGCCGCTGGTGAACCAAGGTTTGATCAACGCTTTCGCCATCAGCACGCTCGGCATCACCGGCGCCCGAATCATCGCGCCCGGCAGCATCAGCCGGTCCGTCTTGTTCCAGCGCGCCAACAGCCTCGGCGGAATTCAAATGCCGCCGCTCGCAAAAAATGTCGTGGACACCAACGCGATGGCCGTGGTGGGGGCGTGGATCAATTCACTTTCCGTGCAAGCCAGCACTTTGCCGCAACCGTGGCGTGACACCGACCTCGGCGATGCCACGCCGGGCAATGCGACGTTTGCCAGCGGAACTTTTTCCGTCACCGCGTCGGGTTATGATTTTTGGAATGGCGGCGACGCCGGGCAGTTCGTCTATCAGCTCATCAGCGGCGACGGCCAGATCATCGCCCGCGTCGTTTCGCAGCAATACACCGATCCGTGGGCGAAGGCGGGCGTGATGTTCCGCGAAACCACCGCCTCCGGTTCCCGCCACGTCAACCTGGCCATCACCCCCGGCAACGCCGCCGCGTTTCAATGGCGGCTTCAGCCAGATGATGAGACCTTCAACATCGGCGGGCCAGATTTGGGCGTCCCGCATTGGTTGAAACTTGTCCGCACTGGCAGTGTCTTCACTGGCTCCATTTCTGCCGATGGCACCAACTGGATGCAAGTCGCCAGCATTAACAATCCGCTCGCCCCGAACCTCCTCGTCGGCCTCGCTGTCACCGCGCACAACCCGGCCGTGTTCAACCAGTCCATTTTTGACAACGTGAGCCTCGCCTTCTCAAATGGCCAGCCGTTCTACGCCAACGCAGCGGCGTCGGCGGATGCGGCCACCCTCACAGGCCAGACGTTTCACTTCACCGCGCAAGGCGTCGGTGGCAATCTCGTAAAAACTTTTGACACGACCGACGACCGCACCGGAATCATTTCAGCGCAGGGCGACAACGCCGCTTTCGGTGAAGTGGCGACCAACGCCTTCGACAATAATACCGCCACCAAATGGCTCGACTTCGCGCCCGGCAATCCCGCCACGCGCGCCAGTTGGATTCAATATCGCTACGCCAATAACCTTACCTGCATCGTCACCCAATACACCATCACCTCCGCCAACGACGCGCCTGAACGCGACCCAAAAAACTGGCGCTTGCTCGGCTCCAACGACGGCGGAATTAGCTGGCTCACGCTCGACACGCGCACCAACCAAATTTTCTCCGCGCGTTTTCAGAAACAATTCTTCAGCCCCGCCAGCACCAACGACTGCAATCTTTACCGCCTCCAGATTGACTGCGTGGCCGATACGAACACCGCCAACTCGCTGCAACTGTCCGAACTGGAATTCATCGGCAGCCCCGTTTGCAATTTCCTCTGGTCATTCGGCGATGGTGCCACTTCCATTGCCCAAAATCCTGCACACACCTACGCCACCAACGGCAATTTCACCGTCACCCTCATCGCCACCGATGGCGAGACCTTCGCGACGAATTCTTTCACGCTCAACGCCGCGCTCGCCGCGCTCGCCGCGCTCGCCGCGCCCGCCGTGGCACAATGGGTAGCTGGTTCCGCCAGCATGGTGGCGAAAAAATTTCACATCAGCGCGGCGGGTAGCGATGGCGCGAGCTACATCATCGAAGCCACGACGAATTTGAAAACGTGGACGCCGCTCATCACGAACACGCCGACGGGTGGCCTGCTGATCTTCACCGACGCTGCCTCGACGAATATGCTCTACCGCTTCTACCGCATCCGCACACCGTAAAAAAATAGTGGCACAGGCCGCTGGCCTGTGAGTTTTTCCATGAACCCACAGGCCAGCGGTCTGTGCCACTAAAAATCCCCCGCTTGCCAAGCGCGCCCGTGTTTTGTCTAATTTCCGCGTGTCAAATCAGCAGACTCTCAATCGCTCCGCCAGTTTCTCCGGCATCGGCCTGCACAGCGGCAATCGCGTCAACCTGACCATCCTGCCTGCGGCGGTCAACACCGGGCTGCGTTTCCGCCGCGTGGATCTGGAAGGCAAACCCGAAGTGGAGGCGCGCGTGGAAAATGTTATCGAGACCAACCGCTCCACCACACTTGGCAAGGGCAACGTCAAAATTCACACCGTCGAACACATCCTCGCCACGCTCGCAGGACTGGGCGTGGATAACGCCGTGATCGAACTAGACGCCAACGAACCACCCATCGCCGACGGCAGCGCGCGGGATTTTACACAGATTATTTTGGCGGCGGGACTCAAGGAGCAGAATGAACAGCGCGAGTTCATCACCATCACCGAGCCGTTGGAACTTCGCCTCGGCGATTCCGTGCTGACAGTTTTCCCCGACGAACAGTTCAAGATCACCTGCACGAGCACGGACAAGAAGAATCGCTTCACGCAATTTTATTCCAGTGAAGTCAATGTGAAGACTTGGGAAAAAGAATTTTGCCACGCGCGCACGTTTGTTTTTTTTGAGGAACTGGAGGCACTTTACAAACACGGCCTCATCAAAGGCGGCAGTTTGGAAAATGCCATCGTCATCCGCGACGACGCCGTGGTGACGACCGAGCCGTTGCGTTACCCGGAGGAATTTGTCCGGCACAAGATGATTGATATCGTCGGCGACCTCGCGCTGCTCGGCAAATCGCTTAAGGCGCACGTCATCGCCGTGCGCCCCGGCCACGCATCGAACGTCGGCCTCGCCAAAAAAATTCTCGAACAGGTCAACCGCCCCATGCGTGCTGTGCAGACGTTCGTGCCGCCGCCGGTCGCCGATGCGCCGGTTGCATCCGTTGCCGCCGTCGGCGCGATGAGCATTGATGATATTCTGAAACTGTTGCCGCATCGTTATCCCTTCATCATGGTGGATCGCGTATTGAGCATGGCGAACGGCAAGATTGTCGGCGTCAAAAATGTCTCCATGAACGAGCCGTATTTTCAGGGACATTATCCCGGCTATCCCATCATGCCCGGCGTGTTGCAGTTGGAAGCCATCGCGCAAGTCGGCGGGCTGCTGATGATGAAGCACGCGGAGACGGGCAAGAAGCTCGCCTATTTCATGGCGGCAAACGAAGTCAAATGGCGCAAGCCCGTGCGCCCCGGCGACACGCTCGTCATCGAAGTGGAACTGACCAAGGCGCGCGGAAAAATCTGCAAGGCCAACGGCGTCTGCAAAGTGAATGACGAAGTCGTCAGTGAGGCGGAAGTGACCTTCATGCTGCGCGACGCGGAGTGAAAGATAGTGGCACAGGCCTATGGCCTTTGAGTTCGCAAAATAACTTACAGAGACTCACAGGCGAGATGCCTGTGCCACTCCGGGATTCGGCTAATACGCCACGGGGTCATTCAACCGTCCGCACTGGTTGCAGCGAGAACGGTCCACGTCCGCGTCATCGGTATAGACGTTGCCGCATTTCCCGCAGCGGAAAACGCGGTCTTCGGGATGCGCCGGGCCGAAGCGCCGGCGGTGCAGCTCGGAAAAAATCCCCACCACGCAGATGCCGCCCAGCGTCAGCGCGACGTAACTAATGATGAGCCAATCGTTGCTCATGCGTTGTGCCAAAGGCGTTCACCGCCAGCGAAGGCGTTGGCATTTTTTCCAGCCTCGACACCCGGCGGAAATGTTTTGATGAGTCGCGCATTGCCGCCGCCCAGCACCACGGTGTCCGCGAGCAGAGCGTTCTTTAGCAGCATCACGACTTCCTCAACGTGCTTGCGCCATTTCTTTTTGCCCAGCCGCTTCAGCCCGAGGTTGCCAAGGTATTGCTCGTAGCTTTTATTTTTGAGGTAGGGCAGGTGCGCCAGTTCCAGCGGCAGCACACCGCCGTCAATCACCAGCGCGGAGCCAAGCCCTGTGCCGAGGCCAAGAAACAACGTGCAGCCGCCCGTGTGGCTGCCGAGCGCCTGCATCGCGGCGTCGTTGATCATCTTCACCGGTTTGCCAAACGCCTTTTTGAAATCAAACTTCACCCAGCCGCCGCCGAGGTTGTGCGGCTCGCGCAACGGGCGGTTGTCTTTCACCGGGCCGGGAAAGCCGATGCTCACGGCGTCGAACTGCCAGCTGGCAGAAATTTTTTTCACGGCGGCGGCCATCTGCTCGGCGGTCATCTTTGGGCCGGATGGAACCTTTACGGCTTCCTTGATGCCGCTGGCTTGAATTTTTAAGTTCGTCCCACCGACATCAATGACGAGAATTTTTTTTGACTGGGTTTTCATGGTGGGTTGGCGGTGGGGAAGGGAACGGTTTGCCAGCGGAAAACAATTTCGCCAATCGTGGGCTGCGGCGCGGGCGCAAACCGCAGGCCGCGCGCAATCGCCACCGCGTTGGTATCGCCGCGCTCCGTGTGGGCGGCGGCTTCGAGGAGGTTGTCTAGCGGCAGCAGCACGGCGGAGAAGACGTTGCCGCTCCGGTCCACCAGCACCTGCACGGTGCTGGGCGCGATGATATCGTTGAGCGGCAGCGCGGGCAGGGCGGGGGCGGACAACAATTTTCTCGCCGCGAGCGCGCCGGAAATTTCCAGCGTCGTCCGCTGCGGCAAGGCAGAAGCGCCGCTGCTTACCAGCACGGCAAACTGCGGCGGCGGCTTGAAGCTCGGCGCGAAATCGCCAAAGCGGTTCGTCTGCATGAACTGCGCGAACGCGACGCCCAGATTTTTCGGCGCGAGCGGCAGCCAGCGGGGATCCTCGCGATAGCGAAACAACGGCGGCGTGACGGTGGGATTTTTTTGCCAGACGGCGGCGGAAAAATCCCGCGCGTTCGGCACAGCGAACAGCGCCGGGTTGTCCAGATCAATCAATTCTTCGGCGGCATGGGCCAGTTGAAGTTGCGGCACGTTCGCGACCGGGCGCGGCGTGAAATTCTTTTTTGCGCCGAACAAATAAATGAGCGCGAGATGCGTGACGATGGTGAAGACGACGAGCAGTAGGAATTTTTTTTTCAGTGTGCCACCGTCCGGCGTGGTCGGCGCAGGCGGTGGCGCGGCGGCGGAGGGAATGGCGCTCGCGTCGTTCATCGCGGGGCAGGCGTGTCGGTCACGCGCGGCAGCGTGGCGAGCAGGGCGTTGGTGATGCCGACATCGCGCGCCAGCACGGTGAGGTGTGCGAGTTGCTCGTAAGTCACCGCGCGGTCGGCGTGAATGACGAGTGTGAGTGGGGCGGGCGCGCTTTTCGCGGCGACGGTCAGGCTGTTAATCAGCACTCGCTCGCTGACGACTTGGTTTTGAAAATAAAAATGCCCCGTGGCATCCACCGCCATCGCCAACGTGCGTCCGTCCACGCCGGGCAGATTGTCGGCGGTGGGCGGCGTGAGCGATGTGTGCAAACCCTGCACCGGCATGAGGGCGCCGAGCAGCAGAAAAATCATGACGATGAAAAACACGGCGGCGAACGGCGCCACGTCGAATTGGCTGCGCAGGATTCGGGCGTTGCGCGGGAATTTCATTTTCCGTTTCCGTTCTCGGTGACGACGTTGACGATTTCGGCGGCGGCGCGTTCCATGTCCAAAACGATTTTATTCACGCGGCTCACGAGATAGTTGTAGCCCGCGTGCGCCGGAATCGCCACGCCGATGCCCGCCGCCGCGCAGATGAGCGCCTTCCACACACCGTGCGAAAGCAATTGCACATTGGAATAAAGTCCGGCCTGTTCGACTTGCCCGAAGATGTCAATGAAGCCCACGACCGTTCCAAAAAGTCCGAGCAGCGGCGCGATTTGCGCGATGGTGGCGAGCAGATTTAATTTTTCTTCGAGGCGCGGAACTTCCGTCAGCCCCGCTTCCTCCACGGCTTCGCGCACGCGTTCGCGACCTTGCTCGCGGTTGATGATGGCGGCTTTCACGAGGCGCGCGACTGGGCCGGGCGTGGCGTCGCAGATGGAAATGGCTTCGACGACATTGCCGCGCTTGATGACGGTGCGGACGCCGTTAAGAAACTCGGCGGAGTTGATTTGGGCGCGGTGGCAGAACAGCACACGTTCCACGAACACGACGGCGGCGGCGGCGGCGGCAATAAGGATGAGCCAGATGACCGGCCCGCCGTTGGCTAAAAGCGTAGGCATGGGATTATTAAAGGCGTTCGCGACGGGAATTCAAAGCGCGAAAATCAAAAACCGCCAAGACGCCAAGCACGCCACGTTTTAGAAAGTAAATTTTTCCTTGGCGTCCTCGGCGTCTTGGCGGTTAAACTTCGCGCATGGAAAATCCTGACCAACTTCGTGAACTTTTTCGGATGCAACGCGCCCTCAACGAACGCATCGGCGTGAAAACCGATGGCATGAGCGAGGAGGAAAAAACCAAGTGGCTGCTCAACTACACCCGCGCCATGCAGCAGGAAATGGCCGAACTCACCGACAGCGTCCCGTGGAAATGGTGGGCCAAGTATCAGAAGTTCGACGAGCAGAACGCCCGCGTCGAAGTCGTGGACTTATTTCACTTTCTCATCAGCATGGCGCAAGTGCTCGGCATGAGCGCGGACGACGTCTTCGCCGCCTACGTCAAAAAGAACGCGGTGAACTTCCAGCGCCAGGACAGCGGCTATGTGAAAAAGGATGAGAACGACTCGAAACACATTTGAACCAATTAATCTGTTCGGACTGGATGGACCTCAACTTGTGTGGCAAATCAAAGTAGACGGTAACCGTGAATTGAAACTCGATAATTATGGCAAATCAGCAATCTCTGCTTGATGTTCCAGCATTGAAGCCAGTCCGGCAAAAAAAGCCGAGGCTTGGCCGATATGAGGGAGTTAAGCGACGGTTTGAAAATTCGACAACGGACTTGGCAAAAGTTTTTGTCGGGTTCGATGACCGGCCACCAAAATCGAATGGGTTTCGTTTTGTTGATCTTTTTTGCGGTGCGGGCGGCATGACGTGCGGTTTTTCAAAGGCGGGTTACACTCCGGTTGCCGCTGTGGAAATTGTGGAAATTGCCTGCGACACGCATCACCATAATTTTCCCAATTGCCAACTTCATCGTGGGCCGATTCAAGACTTTCAACCGAAAGAAGCGCTTGCCGATGCGGGTGAGATTCACTTGGTGGTTGGCGGGCCGCCATGTCAGGGATTTTCAGTTGCGGGTTTCCGTGATCCAAACGATCAGCGCAACCAGTTGTTCCGAGAATTCATGCGGGTTATTCGTGAGGTCAAGCCGTGGTATGTGGTGATGGAAAATGTCCCTGGAATTTTAACCTTGGCTGACGGCGAGTTTTACCGTGCCATCGTTCAAGAATTTTCGGATGCCGGGTATCCCGACGTGTCCGTCAGCATTCTTGAATCTGCCAACTACGGCGTCCCGCAATTACGTCCGCGCGCCATCTTCATCGCCAATCGTTTCGGATGGATGAATCCATATCCCCAACCGCAGCTCACGCAGGAAAAATACAAGCC
>JANOBC010000012.1:0-12977 GCA_031411455.1 Limisphaerales bacterium | reverse complement strand
TCTCGGCAGAGCGCCGCCAACTTTCTTCTCAAAAAAAATGCGGCGCTCTGCCGAGACGCCGCTACGATTATTTCTTCTTCGGCAAAATCGCTTCCACATCGTTATGCGGGCGGGCGATGACGTGGACGCTGACCAGTTCGCCCTTGATGGCTTTGATGGCCTGCGCACCGGCGTCAGTCGCGGCCTTGACGGCGGCGACATCGCCGACGACACACGCGGTGACGAGGGCGTTGCCGACCTGCGTCATGGGACCGACGAGTTCGACGTTGGCGGCTTTGAGCATGGCGTCCGTCCCCTCAACGAGGGCGACGAGTCCGCGGGTTTCGATCATTCCAATGGCTTGTGGCATATAGTTAGTTTTGGTTGGTGGTTGAGAGTTGTTGATAAATTTAGTTTTTCTTGGTTTCCAAAAAGCGTTTTGTTTCACGCGCCACGACGAGTTCTTCGTTCGTGGGAATCACAAAAATTTTTACCGCAGAATCCGCCGCGCTGATGATGGCCTCGGTCGCACACGTGGAATTATTTTTCTCCGCGTCAATCTTGATGCCGAGATTTTCCAGGTTCGAGCAAATTGCTGCGCGCAGTTCCACGCGGTTCTCGCCTGTGCCGGCGGTGAACACGATGGCGTCCGCACCATTCAACTGTAAATAGTAGCTGCCGATCCAATGCCGCGCGCTGGCGATAAAAACTTCCAGCGCAAGCTTTGCGTTGGCGTTGCCTTTGTTCGCCGCATCAGTGATGTCGCGCACGTCATTTGAGACGCCGCTGACGCCGAGCAGACCACCTTGCTTGGTCAATTGCTTCTGCGCTTCCTCTATCGTGATGCCAAGCGTTTTCACCGCGTAGGGCAGGGCTTCTGCATCGAGATCGCCGACGCGATTATTCTGCGGCAAACCGGACTGTGGACTCATGCCCATGCTCGTGCCGATGGACGCGCCGTTCAAAATGCCCGTCACGCTCGAACTGCCGCCGAGGTGGCAGGAAATCACGCGCAGCGGTGCGCCGGAAATTTTCGCCGCGCCGTTGTTGACGTAAAGCTGGCGCGCACGTTCGGCCACGTCGGGACGGCAAAGCAATTCCGCCGAGCGTTCGGCGATAAACTTATGGCTCGCGCCGTGGAATCCCCATCGCCGCACGCCGATGTTCAGCCACGAATCCGGCACCGCGTAACGCTGCGAAGCTTCGGGCGCGAATTGATGAAAGGCCGTTTCAAACAATCCGATGAGCGGGACGTTAGGCATGCGCCGCGCGAATTGTTTGATGCCGGTGATGTAAGGTGGATTGTGGGCGGGCGCGAGGCCGTTGTAATCGGTCATCGCTTGCAACACGCGTTCGTCGAGCCGCACGCAGCCGGTGACGTTTTTGGCGATGACGGTCTTGAAACCAACGGCGCTCAATTCACTTTCGCTCGCGATGGCTTTTGCGTTTTTCAATTCAGCGAGGCAATCCTCAATCGCTTTCGGATAATCGGTGACGCGCTCGAAGCCGCCTTTATGCAAAAGGCGCTCGGCGTTGTTTGCAAAATCAAACAACCGCCACTTGAGCGAGGTCGAACCGATATTGGCGACGAGGATTTTCACCTGTGAGCGAATGAATTATTCCAGCCATTTGCCGAGACCGCTCAATCCGTCGTGCGGACGCGGAATCACCTGGACGCTGACGACCGAGCCGACTTGCGCGGCGGCGGCGGCACCGGAATCCGTCGCAGCTTTCACGGCGGCGACATCACCCCGGAAAAACACGGTGACATAACCACTGCCGACTTTTTCCCAGCCGGTGATGGTGACGTTCGCGGATTTCAACGCGGCGTCGGCGGCTTCCACGGCGGCGCAGAAACCTTTGCATTCAATCATTCCAACAGCTTGTTTTGACATATTTGTTAAAAGTTAAAATTTAAGTTGGTTGAATTATTTTTTCGCGGCGCTGCCGATGAAGGCGGCGAGGAGTTCCTCGTGCGGGCGCGCGATGATGTGTGAACTGACGAGTTCGCCGACTTTGGCGGCGGCTTTCGCACCGGCGTCCACGGCGGCCTTGATGCTGCCGACGTCGCCCTGCGCGATGACGGTGATGAGTCCGCCGCCGATGGCGACAGTCTTGATCAAGGTGACGTTCGCGGCCTTGACCATGGCATCGCTGGCTTCCACGCTACCGACGTAGCCCTTGGTTTCAATCATTCCTATTGCTTCGCTCATAATTTATTTTTTGGTTGATGGTTTTGGTTGAAATTAAACGGAAATTTTTTAGCCACAGATTAACACAGATGAAACACAGATTTTTTCAAAGCCGAAAATGGGAACTGCGAACAAAATTTCTTTTGCGCGGTTTGCAGTTTTTTGAATCTGTTTTTCATCTGTGTGCATCCGTGGCTATTTAATAAGTTCGACTGGTGTATGCGGTTCAAGATTGCACGCGTTGCCCTCGTCGGTATCAATATGGACTTCCAATTTGAAACTTGGATCCACGCGCACCAGCAATTGATCCAGCGTGATGGCGCACGGACCGCCGATTTTCAACTTCATGTGGTCGCCGGCTTTGACGCCGTAAAATTCCGCATCCGTCGGGTGCATGTGAACGTGGCGTTTGGCACGGATGACGCCTTGCGGCATTTCAAAAAATCCAGCGGGGCCCATCAACATACAGCCGGGCGTATCCTTGATGTCGCCGGAACTGCGCAGCGGAATTTCAAAACCAAGCGCCACGGCGTCGGTGTAGGCGAGTTCGATTTGATTCAGATTCCGGCACGGTCCGAGAATGCGCAGATTGGAGATCACGCGGCTGCGCGGTCCGATGAGCGTGACGGTTTCCTTCGCGGCGAATTGTCCATCCATGTAGAGCCACTTGTGAACGGAGAGCTTCGCGCCTTTGCCAAAAAGAGCTTCCACTGCTTCCGGCGTAAGATGACAGTGACGCGCGCTGACGTTGACGACGAGCGGACTTTGACCGGCGGCGATGCGCGGGAGCGGCTTGCCAAGTTTGGCATAAACCGCCTGACGAACCATGTGTTCGACGACGGCGCGATGAGGTGCTGGTGCAGCAACAGACATAAAAGTTTGCATGATTTTGACAAATTTTGAATCTAAGTCAACAAATTTCTTGCAAATAATTCCAAAATCTTCCAAAGTGTTGAAACTATGACGGCAGAAGAGCGCAAACATCGCATTGAAGCTTACCTTCAGCGCGTTGAATTCGCTTCACTGGAAGAGCTTGCCCTGCACGTTGAGGCGTCCACTTCCACGGTTCGTCGTGATCTAACGACGCTGGAGGCGAGCGGAAGTTTGCGTCGCACTCACGGCGGCGCGCGCATCATCGCACCGAAGACCGATGAATTTGCCTTCACCGCGCGTGACACGCATCAGCTTTCAGAAAAAGAATTGATTGGCAAAGCCTGCGCCGAACTCATCGGCTCAAATCAAAGCGTCATTTTCGATGCAGGCACAACTGTATTTCACGTCGCGCGGCATCTTGGAGAAAAAGCACCGCACATCGTCACCAACTCGTTGCCGGTCGCGAATCTTTTTGCGTCCGCGAACAAAGTGGAAGTGATTATTGCCGGTGGTGTGATTTATCCGCGCCTCGGTGTTTTGGTCGGGCCGATGACCGTCGAGGCATTTTCCAAAATGCGCGCGGACGTGGCGATCATGAGCGCGGGTGGAATTACTTTGGAAGGCATCACGAATTCCCACGCGCTGCTCATTGACATCCAGCGCGCGATGTTGAAGGCCGCGTCGAAAATTATTTTCTGCCTCGATCACACGAAATTTGGCCGTCAATCCGTCTCGCCCCTGTGCGGGCTGGACATGATTGACACGATTGTAACCGACAGCCGCGCGCCAGCGGAACTCGTTACCAGTCTGCGCGAGCGCGGCGTGGAAGTCGTCCTCGCTCAAGCCTGAAACCAGACAGCGGCGCACTTCAAAAATTATTGCCAGCCTTGGCGCTCGCAATAGACTTTCGACTGTCGGCATTTGTTCAGACCACCAATCGAACTGAATAAGAATTTGCTGCAAGGAAAACCATTTGCCGATTGCAGTGTGGGCAGATTTTTCGGATTTTACCGCGCGTGAAAATTCAACGAGCTTTACTTTCTGTCTCCGACAAAACCGGCCTCGTGGCCTTCGCCCAAACCCTCGCCGCTCAGGGCGTGGAACTTATCTCCACTGGCGGCACGGCCAAGTCATTGCGTGACGCGGGTTTCGCAATCAAGGACATCGGCGAGCACACCGGCTTTCCTGAAATGCTTGATGGCCGCGTGAAGACGCTGCATCCGCTCGTCCACGGCGGGCTGCTCTACATCCGCGGCAACACGGCGCACGAAGCCGCCGCGAAGCAGCACGGCATCACGCCGATTGATTTGGTGGTGGTGAATCTCTATCCCTTCGAGGCGACGGTGGCAAAGCCAAATGTGGAACTACACGACGCGATTGAGAACATTGACATCGGCGGGCCTTCGATGCTCCGCAGCGCGGCGAAAAACCACGAGAGCGTCACGGTCATCGTGGATCCGGCGGACTACGCGGAGGTGGCGAAACAAATTTCCGAGAGCGGCAATACGACTTTGGAACTGCGCCGCAAGCTTTGCGCAAAAGTTTATGCGCGCACGGCAGCGTATGACGCGGCCATCGCGGCACACTTGAGTGCGGAATTCAGAGTGCGGAGTGCGGAGTTGCCGAAGTCGCTCGCCATTTCTGCGCCGCTGGTGCAGCCGTTGCGCTATGGCGAAAACCCGCATCAAACGGCTGCGCTCTACGGAAAGTTCAATGAGTATTTCAAGCAGCTCCATGGCAAGGAACTTTCTTACAACAACATTTTGGATCTCACCGCTGCCACCGCGCTCATCGCGGAGTTTATGAGCGATCCGCCTGCGCAAAGCTTCGGCGCGACAAGCGTGCCGACACTGGCAATTCTCAAACACACGAATCCCTGCGGCGTCGGTCAGGGCGCGAGCTTGCGCGAGGCGTGGGACAAGGCTTTTGCCACGGACAGGCAGGCGCCGTTCGGCGGCATCATCGCGGTGAACCAGCCGCTCGACGGGGCGTGCGCGGAGGCGATCGCGGAAATTTTTAGTGAAGTCATCGTTGCGCCGGAATTTTCGGTGGAGGCGCTGGAGATTTTGCAGAAGAAAAAAAATCTGCGACTGCTGCAAATCGTGAAATGCCCGACGAAGGCGCAGCCTTGGGATGTGCGGAGCGTCGGCGCGGATTCATTTCTCTTGCAGCAGCGCGATTTGAAAATCACGAGCGTCGCCGATCTGAAAATCGTTACGAAACGGCAGCCGACCGAGGCGGAGTTGAAGGCGATGCTGTTTGGCTGGCGCGTGGTGAAGCATTTGAAATCAAATGCGATTCTCTACGTCGGCGAAGGCCGCACGCTCGGCACGGGCGCGGGCCAGATGAGCCGCGTGGACAGCAGCCGCATCGCGGTGTGGAAGGCGGGCGAGGCGAAATTGCCGCTGGCTGGCAGCGTGGTTTGCAGCGATGCGTTCTTTCCGTTTCCCGATGGACTGGTCGCGGCGGCGGACGCGGGTGCGACGGCGGCGATCCAGCCCGGCGGCTCGGTGAAGGATGCGGAGGTGATCGCGGCGGCGGACGCGCGCGGGATGGCGATGGTGTTCACCGGTGCGCGGCATTTCCGACACTAAATGGTTTCAGGTTGAAAGTTGCAGGTTTAGGACGGTGGCTGCGCCAGCAACCAGCAACTTGCAAGCGATCTTATTTCCGCAGCCGCCACAGCACCACAATTTGCGCGAGGGTGATGCCCGCGAGCAGCAGCCAGATGAACGCTTCGCGCAAGGTGAGGCCGCGCAGCTTTGCGGGGGCGAGCCAGAACTGAATTTTGGCGGAGCCGAAGGAGAGGGTGTCGCCGTTGCGGAGGCGGGCGGAGGTTTGCGGTTCTTCATTCACGGCGCAGAAAGTTCCGGGCGCGACTTTGAGAATGAAGCCTTCGCGTTTGTGAAATTTAAGGTCGAGATGTTCGTCCCACACGCCGTCGTCTTCGAGGCGGAGGTCGTTGTGCGCGGCGCGGCCGATGCTAAATGGAAAACGGCGGACGAAAATCTTTTCGCCCGCCATTTTGCCGGAAAGGATGCGGAGTTGAATCATCAGAAGCGGCGGCGGCGCACTTCAATCTGGTCGCCAGGATAAACCGGTGGGTCGAGGGCTTCGCCGCGCAGGATGGCGTCGCAATTCAAAACGAAGCGCTGGCCGCTGGCGCGGATGAGGAGGACATTTTTGTGGTTCGCATAGTCGGTGAAATCACCGGCGGCGGCGATGGCTTTGGTGACCGTAAGCTGGCCGACATAGACCTGACGGCTTTTATTAGCGACTTCACCGCGAACGTAGAAGACGCGTTCGCCGGCCTTCACGGTCACGGTGAGATGGTTGTAGAATTGAGGAACGTATTTGTCGTGGATGATGGTTTCGAGTTCGCCGGTGGTCTTGCCGACGACTTTGATGACGCCGACGTCAGACAAGGTGATAGTGCCGTCTTCGTTGACGGTCTTTTCCTGTGCGGCGAGAGGTTCAGGCAGGCCGTCGAAGGCAACAATGACGGTGTCGCCAGCATGAAAACGCGCGCCCGAAAGGACTTTGCTGTCCTCCGGGTCAGTCGGGGTCATGGCGGCGGAATAATCATTGGTGGCGCAACCGGTCAGCAGCAGCGCCAGCAACGGCAGAATACAAATAATCTTCACAGATTTTTTACCTGAACAGAATGGCATTTGGACTTTCATCGCGTTAATTTTTTCCAGTGGGGCGGCGGATTAATATTTTGGTTTGACGGAAATTTCCGTGTCACCTTCGGCAGTCTTGGCAACTCCGGCTTTGGCATCGGCTTCCTGTTCGCTGGCGCTGCGGGAGTAATAGTAGTCGTGGTAGTAGCCGCTGTAGTAGTAGTAGCCTTCGTCTTGCGACATATTGATGTTGTTGAGCACCATGCCGACGAAGTTGCCGCCGACTTTCTCGATCATCTGCTTGGCGCGGATGGTCATGGGCTGCGGGTAACGGCGGTATTGAATGACTTGCATGACGAGATCCACTTCGCTCGCGAGAATGGAGGCGTCGCTCACACCAAGAATCGGGGGTGAATCGAAGAAGATGAAGTCGTAGCGCTGTTTCAGTTCGGCGATCATTTCTTTCATCTGCGCGGAGCCGAGAATGCCCATGGAGCTGTTCGGCAATTTGCCGCTGGCCATGAAGTCCAGGCCGGGCACTGATGTGGTCTGCACGACTTCGGCGATGGAGTTTTGCTTGAGCAGGTAATTGGTGAGGCCGAGGTTGTTCGCGACCTTGAAGAGTTTGTGCAGCGTGGGGCGGCGTAAGTCTGAATCCACGATGAGCACACGGTTGCCAGCTTGGGCAAACACGGTAGAGAGGTTGATGGTGGTGGTGGACTTGCCTTCGCCGGCGCCGGCGCTGACGATGACGATGGTGTTGAGCTTCTCGTCCGTCCGCGAGAAAAGCAGGTTAGTTCGCAGCACGCGGTAGGCTTCGGCGTGTTTGCTTTCGGTGCCTTCTTCAAATAGATAGCCGATGTTCTGCGGAATGACGCCGAGCACAGGGGCTTGGAAGGTGCGTTCCACGTCGTCAATGGTCTTCACGCTGGTATCGAGGTATTCGATGAAGAACGCGAGACCGACACCCATCACGAGACCAAAAATTAAACCGAGGACGATGTTGACGGTTTTGTTGGGTTTGACGGGAGCCTTGCCTGGTTCAGCCGGATCCATGATCTGAACCATCGTGGTTGTGGGAATAGAGGAGTCAATTTGATTGGCCTTGATTTTTGTGTAGAGCAGCTTGTGCACTTCCTGAATCTGCTCCAGCTTGCGCTTTTCATCGTAGTAAGGCTGAAACTTGATGGCGTTCACAAAATCATTCGTCTTGGCAGTCTCGACTTGAAGGATGAGCGAATCTAACGATGCTTTGGAGGTGCTTAACTGCGTCTTTAATCCCAACATCACACCGGTAACACGCTCGTTAATCTGTTTTTCAATCTGGTCAATCAAAGTCTGAACGCGAACCACGATGGGGTTATTCGTGGGATAATCCACCAGCAGTTTGCTCCGGTTGTTTTTTGCCTCGCGCAACTGGTCCACCATTCCAGCGAGGGCCGCATCGGGAAACATTGTCGGCAGAACATCGCAGAGTGCCAGCGGGTTGTTGGTGTAAATAGCGTTCAAGGAATCATATTCCACCTGCCGCTTGTCAAAGGTCATCTGGTGCTCCATTTTTTGCGAATGAACGAGCCGCATTTCTTCGGCTCCCAACTCGGGCGTCGGTCCGCTGCTGCGGGGATCGTCATTGATGCGCAAGTCCTGCCGCATCGTATCTACGCGACCTTGAATTTCTTGAATGCGGACTGACTCTTCCAAGTATTGCTTTTGGAGAACCTCTAGGCCGGTGCTGGCAATCTGACGATTGTTGTCAACACGGTATTTTTTGTAAGCCTCGGCGATGCTGTTGGCGAGGTCAGCCGCCTCGTTTTTGTCCTCGCTAAAAACCGTGATGGTAATGAGCTTGGTGTTCTTCACCGGCGCCAGCCCCATGCGTCCCTTAAGAATTTCCAGTGTCTCCGTGGTCTTGAGCATTTCACCGTTAAAATATTTCTTGCCCCATTTTTCGTTCAGGCTCATTGAGGCGATGACGTTACTCAACACCATTTGCGATTTGATGATTTCAAAGGTGGTTTGGATGAAATAAGGATCGTAGCCAAACTCGGTTGCCGCCCGGGTGTTGAAGCCGCTGATGATGGCGCCCTCGTTCTCAATTTTCACCGAGGTAGTGCTGGCGTAAGATTCCGGCAAAATGAACGTCACCGCCGTGGCGATGATGGCCGTAATGAGAAAGACCGTGATGATGATTGCCTTGCGGATGCGGATGACCCGCCAGTAATCAAGAAAGTGCAGGCGCGCTTCCGGAGTTTGGCCGACAGCGGACACGGGCGGTTTGGTTTGATCCATATCTGGTAAAAGTAAAGGGGAGCCGTGTTTGGACAAGGCTCCCGACGTTGCGTTCAAATCATGCAGCGGGCAAACGAATTCAGTAGCTCGCTGATAGCCCCAAGTAGACACGGTTGCGAATGAAGCCGCGCCCGTTCAAGGGAGTAATTAGGTCGTCGAAGTTATATCCCGCATCGGCCGAGAAGTGGCGGTTAATCTTGTAGTTAAAATTAATGCCAACACTGTAATCAGATTCGGTCTGCGTATTCGCCGCCCCACCTTCAAAAGCAGAATACACATAGCGGCAAATCAACGTGCCCATCAATTTTTCGGTGATGCGGTGATTCAAATCCGCATAGACTGAAGTGCTGTGCTGATACTGGGTCAGGCTGCCGTCAGCTCCGGGTGCAACCACATCAGTTGCGTTCTCACCCTGCGTGATACCAAACTGGACATAGCTGCCCGGAATGTAGGTGTAGCTGATGGACGCGTTGGCCGACGGTGAAATGGAGGTCGTATGCTGAATCGGCGAGTTGTAGCTATCGTTATAGGAGACACCCGCCGACAGCGCCAAGCTAATGTTTGCCGTCAACTGATGACTGAATCCAATATGGCCATTATGCGAACGACTGTCGCGCATATCGCTGTTGTAAACAAAAGAGCGGGGGTCTTGCGGATCATATGGCCCAAATAATCCATTGACCGGCAAATTCGGGCTGAACCCAGAAACATAATTGTAAACTGAAATAGGTTCGTTACCGAGATAATTGACCTGACTAAAGCTATAACCTACAAAAATTTTAGTTTCCGGGCTGAACGTCCAATTAAAATCTAGAGAAATGTTTTGCTCAACTCGATCAAGCAAGCCGGACAGACTCGCCCCACCATTCAATGCGCGCCAACCAGCACTCGAACCAGAGCCGCTATACGACGATTGGGGAATTTGATTCGCGTCATAAAGGTTCAGCCCCAGCGGCGGTGACGCGATACTCTCAAGGGTAGCTCCTTGATTTTCGTAATCAGAATAGGTATTTCCGTAACTCAACGTCGTGCTGAAATTCCGCGTCCATTGCGTATCCAGAGAGATGTTCGCTGTGTTCGCCAAATTATTTCCATTGATGCGATAATTGATTGGCCCCTGCGCCCCATTGGACGGCTTAAACAAATCAGGTTCCTGCCCTAAAACTAGGTGATCAGTGAACTTCAGCTTCCAGTTAGGATTAAACGCGTGATCCATCCACACTTCAAACTGATGCGATTGATCAAACGGATTCAGATGAAGGGAGTCGCGGTCGTTGTAGTAATAAAGCGTGTAGTAGTAGCGAAAACCCAGCGACGTCTGCTGTAATGGAACATTCAGCGAGATGGACGGGGAAACCTCCATACCAAAGCTGCCCTTGTTCGCTTCTGCGATGTTGTAGTTGTCATCGTAAAACCCGCGCAGCGTTCCAGAAATAGTCCACGCCTTTGGCGACACGATGTCCAGCCCTTGGGCGGAAGCGCTCTGCTGCAACCCGGCAACGCTAATCGCGGCCAGCCCTGTGGAGACAAAAAGTTTCTTCATACGACATCTGAATTTTCGGAATTCGACAGCAGCACCCATTTAACATTCAAAAAATGAGCCTGCTGAAAACTAATAACACGGCAAGGCTAGCGTCTGACTAGCCCCCCGTCAAAAAGTTTTTTCTCTATTTATCCACACACTTACTCACAAAAACCACGCAAAACCCGCATTTAGAAACCCTTTTTCACAATACCCGCTTCAGCGAAGCCAGGGTGAGAGTGTTCACCACATCCGTTTGTTCCAGCCAGCCCTTCCGCGCCATGCCCGCCCCGAGCCGGAGAAAGCCGGCGTGAACATTCTTATGCGCGTCTGGATTTATGACACACTTCACCCCCTTGCTCTTGGCGTAAAACCAGTGCCGCCAGTCCAAGTCGAAGCGCCACGGATTGCAATTCAACTCAACCCACGTCCCCGTCGCCGCGCAGGCATCAATTACTGCGTGGACATTCAGCGGATACGCCTCCCGCTCCAGCAACAGCCGCCCGGTCAGGTGGCCGAGGATGTGGACGTGCGGATTTTCCGCCGCGCGAATGAGCCGCTTGGTATTCTCCGCCTCGTTGCTGCCCGCAACGTGCAAACTCGCCACCACCACATCCAGTTCCGCCAAAACGTCGTCAGGAAAATCCAGCCCGTCCTTGAGAATGTCCACCTCGCTCCCGGTCAACAGCCTGAAATCACTCCCGCGCGTTGCCATCTTCTCATTCAGCTTCTTGATTTCCTTGATTTGCTCCCGCAGCCGCTTCGCATCCAGCCCGTTCGCCTGAAACGACGCCTTCGAGTGATCCGTAATCGCCCAATACTCCAGCCCCAAGTCTTCCATGTAGGCCGCAATTTCTTCCAACGTGTTCTTGCCGTCACTCCATGTCGAGTGATTGTGCAACGCCCCCTTGAGCTGAGTCCACTCTAGGAGCTTCGGCAAATCATTTTTCTCCGCCGCCAAAAATTCCCCATGATCCTCGCGCAGCTCCGGCGGCACAAACGCCAGATCCAGCCTGGCGAAAATCTCCTCCTCCGTCTGGCACGTCACGAGCAGCTTGGCATCGCGCGTCTCCTCTTTCGATTTGAACAACCCGTATTCATTCAGCCGCAGCCCGCGCTGGATCGCCCGCTGCCGCATCACGATGTTATGCTCCTTGCTGCCGGTGAAATACGCCAGCGCGAACGGAAATTCCGCCTCACTCACCACACGCAAATCGCACTGGATGCCGCCCTCCAAAATCACGCTCGCCTTCGTCTCTCCTTTCGCCAGCACCTTCACGATGCCCGGCTGCGTCACAAAAAATTCAATCACCTCAGCTGGCTTCTTCGACGATGCCAGCAAATCAATATCCCCGATGATTTCCTTGAACCGCCGCAAGCTTCCCGCCGTGCCGCAGCGGATCACCGCCGAATGTTCGCGCAAAATTTCCAGCATCGGTTCCGCCACCGCCAGCGCGTCGCCGAGCCGATGTTTGCTGGCGTAAGTGCGCTTCAGCTCGATGCCCTCCAAAATATTCGCCTGCGTTTTTTCGCCGAAGCCGTCCAGCTCCGCGACCTTCCCCGCCTTGCACGCCGCCTCCAGTTTTTCAATCGAATCCACGCCCAGTTTTTTCTGCATCGCTTGAATTTTCTTCGGGCCGAGACCAGAAATTTCCAGCATCTCAATCAACCCCGGCGGAATCGAAGCCTTCAACTCAACGTAGTATTTCAACTTCCCCGTCTCGACCAGCTCCGTAATTTTTTGTTCCAGCGCCGCGCCGATGCCCTTGATCTCGCCGAGCCGTTTTTCCGCGACCAGTTTGTCCAGCGGCTCCGTCAAACCCTGAATCGTCCGCGCGCCATTGCCATAGGCGCGCGTCTTGAACGGATTCTCGCCCTTCAATTCCAAGAGCGTTCCAATCTCCACCAAAATCTCCGCCACTTTATCTTTGTCCATGCGCGCAGTGAAAACCATTTTTAACCGCTAATCCACGCTAATCTACGCTGATAAAAACATTCCGGCGGCGGCTTTTTCATTAGCGAAGATTAGCGTGGATTAGCGGTTAAAAACTTTGCGCCCTTGCCTCTCTGCGCCTTTGCGTTAATTTTTTTGCCGTGAACAATTTAGTCATCCGCCCGCTGCGCGGCGACGCCGAGGCGCGGACTTGCACCGCGCGGCTGATGGAATTCGACCCGTGGCGCACCCTCGGCGTGCCGGCTGAAAAACTTTTCTCCGACCTTACGAATCCACAACGCACGGTGTTCGTCGCCGAATTATCTGAAACGGTTTCCGGGGTGCTCATTTTGCATTTGGGCGGCTCGTTCGACGGCTACATCCAACTGCTGGCCGTATTTCCCGAATTTCAAAACCGCCGGCTTGGAGAAAAAATCATGCGGTTTGCGGAAGCTGAAATCTTCCAGCGCAGCAAGAATGTTTTCCTTTGCGTGTCGTCTTTCAACCCGCGCGCGCAAAAGTTTTACGAACGGCTCGGCTACGAGCGCGTCGGCGAACTCAAAGAT
>JANOBC010000011.1:0-17109 GCA_031411455.1 Limisphaerales bacterium | reverse complement strand
GTCGGCAGCAAGCGCATGATAGTTTATGATGATCTAGCGCCGCTCGAAAAAATCCGCGTGTTTGACATGCGCGTCGAACGTCCGCCGCATTACGACACCTTCGGCGAATTCCAATACGCCTATCACTACGGCGACATGTATGCGCCCTATATCAAACAGGAAGAGCCGCTCAAGACCGAGTGCCAGCACTTCATTGACTGCATCAAATACGGCGCGACTCCGGTGAGCTGCGGCACACGCGGCACGGAACTTGTCAGCATTTTGGAAGCATCTTCTGATTCCTTGCGCAAAGGCGGATCACCGATTCCCCTTGGCAAGGCAAAGGCCACTCAAGGACTAGAAACCTTCACCAATGGTAATACCAATGGAAATGGCACGCCTAAAAACGGCGTCCGTCCGGCGCGCGTGAAAAATTCCGTGCGTGCCAAGAACCGCCTCGCCTCGGAATTCAAGGTCGTGCTGAACGGCCATTGAACCGCACCGCATGAGTTTGTCCAACGAACCAATCCAGCGCATTGCGCCGGACGTGAAGCTGGGGAAGGGCGTCCGCATTTTTGGATTCACCAATCTTTACGGGTGTGAAGTCGGCGACGATTCAAAGATTGGCACGTTCGTCGAAGTCCAGAAAGGTGCGAAAATTGGCCGTCGCTGCAAGGTTTCCAGCCATACCTTCATCTGTGAAGGCGTGACGATTGAAGACGAGGTCTTCATCGGTCACAACGTTGTTTTCACCAACGACCTTTTTCCGCGCGCCACAGCCAACGGCCAGTTGCAGACGGATGCCGACTGGAAATGCGTGCCGACACTCGTGAAACGCGGTGCGTCCATCGGTTCCGGCGCGGTGTTGCTCTGCGGCATCACTATTGGCGAAAATTCAGTTGTTGGCGCGGGCAGCGTGGTAACCAAAGACGTTCCCGCCCACGCGATTGTCGCGGGAAATCCGGCGCGCGTGATGAAAAAATCCGCGCCCAAAAACGGATTGCCTGTGTAAAATTATTTTGTGGCCACGGAAAAAATTGCGCCGGACGCGGCGCGGCGGTTCAATCCGCTCGAAAATCCGAATTGGGATGCGTTGTTGACCAGCCGTCCCGATTTTTCATTTTTCCATGGCGCGGCCTGGCTGAAGGTGCTGGTTGGCGGCTACGGGTTTGTGCCGCAATTTTTTTCCGCCGGGGCGGCGGTGCTGCCGTTAATGGAGGCGGACAGTTGGCTGACCGGGCGAAAGGGAGTCGCGCTGCCGTTCACGGATGAGTGCGCGCCGCTCGGTGCGAACCAAGAATCGTTTGGAAAAATGTTTGCGGCGGCGGTCGCATTCGGCAAAGCGCGCGGCTGGAAATCAATTGAGTTGCGCGGTGGCAAAAATCATTTTGGCCCAGAAGTGCCCGCGTCGGTTTCATTTTACGGACACGAACTGGAATTGTTCGGCGGTGAAGAGATGTTGTTTGAAAAAATGGACGGCTCCGTGCGCCGTGCGGTGCGCAAGGCGGAGAAGGATGGCGTAACGGTGGAAATTCTTCAGAGCTTGGAGGCGATGAGAATTTTTTTTGATTTGCAGTGTTTGACGCGGAAACGTCACGGCCTGCCGCCGCAGCCGTGGGGATTTTTTCTGAACATTCACCGCCACATCCTGTCTCAAAACCTCGGCCTGATCGCGGTGGCGAGTCACGGTGGTAAAAAAATCGCCGCTGCCGTTTATTTTTATCTGGGCGGGCGGGCGCTTTACAAATACGGAGCGTCGGATTTCGCTCAGCAACATTTGCGCGGCTCCAACCTCGTGATGTGGGGGGCGATGAAATGGCTCGCGGCCAACGGCGCGAAGACATTGGATTTGGGCAAAACGTCACTGGCCAACGAAGGCCTACGCCGGTTCAAGCTGAACCTTGGCGCGCGGGAACGGATGGTTGAGTATGTGAAGTTTGATTTGCGCCGGGAAGTTTTCGTGACGGAGCCGGACGGCGTCACTGGCTGGCACAATAAAGTTTTTGGAGCGATGCCAATGTGGGCATCGCGCATGGCGGGGCAGTTAATCTACCGGCATTGGGTGTGAATTTTGCTGGTTTGCGGGCGGTGAACCGTTTTAATGGAGCTTAAATGAACAGCGGAAAAAATCTCGATCATGGGCCAGGCTTCAGCTTGGTTGACGTCTACTTTGTGGTATTTCGCCGCAAGTGGCTGATTCTCTTTTTCACCGCCATCGGTGTGGTTGCCGGGCTGGGGTATTGGTTCACCACCAAGCCGCCCTACCAATCTTCGGTGAAGCTAATGATTAAATACGTCATGACTTCGGGGCCGGAAAACGTGGGTGAAAGCGGCGCGCATATCACCTCAATGGATCAAGCGCAGAGTGTCATGAACTCGGAACTGCAGATTCTCACGAGCTTCGACCTGTATCAACAAGTGGCTAAAAATCTCGGTGCCACCACACTTTCAAAAATCACCAAGGACGGAGATGTGATTCAGGCCGCGTCAATTATCAGCCGTGGCTTGAAGGTCGAGCCGCTGCGCGATAGCAGCGTCATTCTTATCACCTTCCGGCATCTGGACCAAACGGTCGTCGCTCCGGTGGTCGGCGCCATCTACGATGAATACCTTAATTTGCACATGAAGTTTCACAACAGCATTGGCATTTCCGACGCCTTGCTTACGGAAAAATCTTCGCAGCTCCGTTCGCAAATCGCCGTCACTGACGCGGAACTCCACATGGTCAAGACCAACGCCGGGATTGTGGATGTCAAGGAAGCGGCCAAGACCTATTCCGAAGAAATTGCCAGCATTCGCCACGACCTCTTCACCGCCAGGCGGGATTTGGTGGAACATCAGGCGGGCATGAACGAAACCGCTTCGGCAAAAAAATCCGCCGACAAGCAGACCAATGGTTTACCGGTGCAAAAAACTTCGGACGAACAATTGAATAAATACAAGTCCACCTGTTCACGGTTGATTTATTTGCAGAATAAATTGAGTGACTATTTACTGGTGCAGGGCTACCCCGAAGAAAACCGGCTGGTGAAAGAAGCGCGGGATCAGTTGGCCGAATTAGAGAAGACCAAAAGCCAGCTGGAAGAAAAATCCCCAGAGCTGGCCAGCTTAGATTTTTCTGCACTCAGCCGGCCGGCCGGAGCCGCTAATTCCGGCGTCAGTTCATCCGTGCAGGTGTCTTTGCTGCCCACGCGTATCAGAACTTTGGAAAGTCAGTTGGCTCAAATTCAATCGGAGGCCAATGCCCTTGGCGATACCGAGCAGAAAATTGATGAGCTGATGCGAAAGAAAAAAGTTCAGGAGAGCTACCTCAACACCATTGAAACGACGCTGGAACGCACCCGCATCAGCGAAGACATGGGGCCGGGACGGCAGAACAACATCAATTCAATCCAAACACCTACGCCGCCGTTTCGTGACTACCAATCCTATTACAAAAAAATTTCCACGATGCTATTTGGCGGCCTATGCTTCGGCCTCGCGCTCGCGTTCCTGCTTGAATTAGTCCTTGACCGATCCATTAAGCGGCCGATCGAAGTGCAGACCAAGCTTAAGATTCCATTCTTCCTTTCCATTCCAGACTTGAGCCAGAGCAGCCGTCAGGCTGGCCTCAAGGCACTCTCCGCCCCGCAACGCAAGCAACTCGGCTACACGCCCACCACCTCGCCCACCGGCGGGGCGCTCACGGTCAAAGAATCCGAACTCGAAGTCATGTCGTGGGAAGTGAACCGCCGTTTCGATTCCTACTACGACGCGTTGCGCGACCGGCTCGTGGTTTATTTTGAGTCCATCAACCTCACGCGCAAACCCAAGCTCGTCGCCGTCACCAGCACGCACAAGGGCGCGGGCGTCAGCACCATCGCCGCCGGGCTTGCTTCCTCGCTCTCGGAAACCGGCGATGGTCGCGTGCTCCTCGTGGACATGAATATGGAAAACGGCGCCGCGCAACAATTTTTCAAAGGCAAGCCACATTGTAAACTCGACGACGCCCTTGAAAGTGAAACCCGCGACGGTGCCCGCGTGCAGGAAAACCTCTACGTCGTCACCGAAGACACCGTCACTGACCGCCTGCCGCGCGCCATGCCCAAGCGTTTCGCCTCGCTTATTCCAAAACTTAAGGCGAGCGACTACGACTACATCATTTTCGATATGCCGCCCGTCAGCCCTACGAGCGTCACCGCGCGACTCTCCGGCTTCATGGACACGGTGATGCTCGTCATCGAATCGGAAAAGACCGACGTCCAAGTCGTGCAGCAGGCCAACGCGCTCCTCGCGCAGTCCAAGGCGAACGTCACCGCCGTGCTGAACAAGACCAAGACCTACATACCTAAAAAACTCCACCAAGACTTCCTCTCCGACGTCTGATTTTTTGTCCGGCCCCCGATGATCAGCAACCGATTATACTACCGGTTAAAGCCGTATATCCCGTGGCACGCCCGCATGGCGGCGCGGCGTTTTTTGGCGCGGCGTCAACGTCTCGCCCACACCGCCATCTGGCCCATCAACGAAGCTGCTGGAAAAATCCCCACGAACTGGCCGGGCTGGCCAGGTAAAAAAAAATTCGCACTCGTTCTCACGCACGACGTGGAAGGCCAATATGGCATGGACAAGGTTCCCGTGCTGATGCGGCTGGAACAGTCGCTTGGATTCCGTTCCTCGTTCAATTTCATTCCTGAAGGCAGCTACCGCGTCACCCGTGACCTGCGCGATGAAATAACGCAGAACGGTTTTGAAGTCGGCGTTCACGATTTGCGTCACGATGGAAAACTTTACTGGCGGCGCGCCGATTTTCAGGAGAACGCCCGCAGCATCAATAACTATTTGCGCGAATGGGGCGCGCGCGGTTTTCGCTCCGGCTTCATGTTGCACGACCGTGATTGCCTGCACGAACTGGAGATTGAATACGACGCCTCGACGTTCGACACCGACCCATTTGAGCCGCAGCCGGAAGGGTCGCACACAATTTTTCCGTTCTGGGTCGCGCGCCCAGGCGGCGGCTATGTTGAACTGCCCTACACGCTGCCGCAAGATTCGACGCTCTTTAACGTCTTGCAAGAAACCTCGCCCGCCATCTGGAAGCAAAAACTAGACTGGCTCGCGCAACGCGGCGGAATGGTGCTGGTGAACGTCCATCCGGACTACGTCGGTTTCGGTGGGGAAAATTTGAAGGCGTCAGAATTTCCCGTTGCGTTCTACTCGGAATTCCTCAAGCACGTCACCGAAAAATACAGCGGCCAATACTGGCACGCGCTGCCGCACGAAGTCGCGGCGTGGTATCGCGAAACGTGTGTCCAAGCCGCGCAAAAACCCGCCGTCGCGCCGGCTGTTTCCAGGAATATTTTCCAAGGCCAGTCCACGGGCGTCGTCCTGTATTCCTACTACGCCACCGACCCGCGCCCGAAACGCGAAGCCGAATCGCTCGCCCGCGCGGGCATGGAAGTGGATGTCATCTGCCTGCGTCGCGCCCGCTCGGAGCCGTGGCATGAAGTCATCAACGGCGTGAACGTCTATCACGCCCCGCTCAAGCGCCGCCGCGCTGGCAAAGTGGTGTATATGCTGCAATACGGCTGGTTCCTGCTGTGCGCGTTTGTTTTTCTCACGCTGAAAAGTTTTAAGAAACGTTTCCGGCTGATTCACGTCCACAATATGCCGGACTTTCTTGTCTTCAGCGCGCTCGTGCCGAAGCTGCGCGGGGCGAAGGTGATTCTGGATCTGCACGACCCGATGCCGGAACTGTTCCGCAGCATTTACAATCTGCCGGAGCAACATTACGTCGTGCGCTGGCTGAAAAAAATGGAGCGGCGCAGCATCAGCTTTGCGCACCAGGTGGTGACGCCGAATTTGGCGTTCAAAAAACTTTTCTCCTCGCGGAGCTGCGGGACAGAGAAGATTGAGACGGTGATGAATTCTCCGCAGACCAGCATTTTCAACCCGGCGAAACATCCCGCAACGAATCGCGGCACGGCGGCGGGGCGTCCGTTTATCCTGATGTATCACGGCCTGCTCGTGGAGCGGCACGGCCTGGATATCGCCATCCGCGCAGTGGGGCAGTTGCGGGAAAAAATTCCCGGCTTGCAACTGCATATGTATGGCGAGCCGACGGATTACTCGGCCACCATCAAGGCGCTGGTGAGCGAATTAAAGCTGGAGAACATGGTAAAATCCCACGGCTTCAAAAAGCTGGAGGAGATTGCCCAGGTCATTTCCACGATTGATGTGGGTGTGATTCCAAACCGTTCCAGTTCGTTCACGGCCATTAATTTTCCCACGCGCATTTTTGAATACTTGGCGATGCAGAAGCCGGTCATTGTGCCGGACACGCAGGGCATCCAGGATTATTTTGCCGAAGACGACATCATTTATTTCAAGGCCGGCCAAGTGGACAGTCTCGCGAAACAAATTCTGTGGGCCTATGAAGATCCGGTGGGGCTGGAAAATGTCCTGCGCCGTGGCCGCGTTGTCTACGAGCGGAACAGTTGGGACATGGAGGAAAATAAATTTCTCAAGCTGGTCAGCGGCTTGACTGGCGTCCGTTAATTTTGGTTCTGACCCTGTCATGCCTCCAAAAATTGCCGCCCTGTTTTTTATCGCGCTGGTCATCTGGCTGTTCCGGCGCGATTTTCGTGAGCGACCCAATGTAACGGGCGCGCTGTGGCTGCCATTTCTCTGGATCATGGTGGGCGGCTCGCGGTTTTTTTCCCAGTGGCTGGAGATTGTGGGATTGGATGTCGGCGGCAGTTCCGTGCAGGAGGGCAGCCCGGTGGACGCGGTGTTTTTTTTCGCACTCATTGTCGGCGGGTTTCAGGTGCTCCGGCGGCGGCAGGTGAACTGGCATGAGTTCGTGCGTCACAACCGCTGGGTGGCGATTTATCTCGGCTACTGTCTCGTGGCGACGCTCTGGTCGGATTACCCCTTCGTCTCGCTCAAGCGCTGGGTGAAATTATTTGGCCAGCCCATCATGGTGCTGGTGCTGTTGACGGAGCCGGATCCGCTGGAGGCGGTGACGCGGCTGTTGAAACGGTTCGCTTATGTTATCGTTCCCATTTCAATTTTGTTCATCAAATATTTTCCAGAGTGGGGGAGCTGTTACGATATGTGGAATGGGCAGCGGATGAACACCGGCATCACGACGGACAAAAATGCGCTGGGCGCCGACTGCTTTATTCTGGCGCTGTTTTTCATCTGGCATCTGCAGCGAGTCTGGCGTTGGGAAAAAACTATCGAGCGGCGCAATGAACTGATTCTGTGCGGGGCTTTTTTAGTGCCAGTGGTCTGGCTGCTTTACACGGCTCACAGTTCGTCGCCCGTTGGGGCATTGGCGATGGCATTGGCGGTCTTGTGGCTGCTGGGGCTTAAGTCATTGAACCATCACCGCCTCAGCTCCTATCTGGTGGTCGGCGTGCTGTGCGTGGGGGCGGCTCAATATTTTTTCGACCTGCACGAGGTCATCATCCATATGCTGGGGCGGCAGACGAATCTGACCGGGCGAACCGAGATTTGGGACATCCTGTGGCATTGGGATATCAACCCGGTTTTGGGCGTGGGTTTTGAAAGTTTCTGGCTGGGGCCGCGGCTGGATACACTGGCGTTGATGTTGCCGGGGTTAATTCTGAACGAGGCGCACAACGGCTATTTGGAAACTTATATCCAGATTGGCGGGCTGGGGGTCGCCATCACGCTGGCGATGTTGCTGGCGACTTACTCCAAGGCGCACCGCATGTTGCTGGATGATTTTCAGTGGGGCCGTTTCCGGTTGGCGTATCTGGCGGCATTCATCATTTTTAATTTTACCGAGGCGCTGTTTCGGACGCATGGGTTTTCTTTCTTCCTATTCTTCCTGATTGCCATTGATTATCCGCGATCCACGGCGGACGAACCGGTGTCCGACTCCATACCGGAATCAGACGAAGCTGCCGCCGGTGTCCATAAAATTAGCAACCACAATGGTGATTTTGCCGGGTAACGAGGCCGGATCGGCTTTGCCGGGTGGCAAAATGCCCAGACTCACCCTTGGCTTGTATTTTGCTGACAATGTGAGAATGGTTATACGCTTAATTTATGAACAGACTTAAAACTGAAATCCGCACGTTGGGCTGCGCGATTTTTTTGCTTGGTTGGCAGTCGGTCCACGCGGCGGTCATCAACGCCGCCAGCGGAACTGAAGCGGCTGTCACCGCTGCCATTGCCCAAGCCAGTCCGGGCGACACGGTGCAGATTCCGGCGGGCACTTGGACGTGGACCTCCGGCAAGATTGATTTTTCCGGCATCACGCTCGCCGGCGCGGGAACCAACGCCACTTTCATCGTAGATAATTTGCCGAACGCGTGGGGTAACTTCGGCGGCTTTCTCAGTGCCACACCCAAGACGAATGTTGTGACCCGCCTCACCGGCATCACCTTCATGGACACCGGCGCGGGCATCCAGAGTTACAAGGGAAAAGTTCTGATTGATAACCGCGCTTACAATGCCATCGCGCCATGGCGAATTGATCATTGCCTGTTCCTCAATTTGAACGGCAATAATATTTTCCCCTACGGCAACGGCGGTTTGATTGACCATTGCACTTTCCTCCTGCGCGCGGAAGCCGTCTCCCATTACGGCTTGAGCGTCAACCCGGCCAATCCTTGGAACGCTGGCGATCCGCAGAACGATTCTTGGGGCGATCTTCCGTATTACAACCAACCAAAATACGGCAGCACCAACGCGCTCTACATTGAGAGCTGTTACTTCACGAACTACAGCGGCCTCGGCGCCCCGGCGGTATTCGACGGCTACGCTGGCAGCGAATCCGTTTTCCGCGACAACGTCCTCTTCAACTGCGCTTGGTATAACCACGGCAACGACACCTCTGGCCGCTACCGCAGCACCCGCCGCTACGAGATTTACGACAACACCTTCCTCAATAGTCAGAACTGGGTCGCCGCCATGGATTTTCGCGGCGGCACGGGCGTCGTGTTCAGCAACTCCGTCTCCGGTTTCAAACTGTTCAACACCATTGAAAACTACCGGAACGTGCAGCCCAATTCTCCCTTCGGCGGCGTGGATGGCGTCAACACTTGGGATAAAATCAGCCCCACCGTTTATTTCACCGGCGTCAACACCGTCTCCGGCGGCAAGGTCACCTGTCCCGGCGCCAACTGGACGCCGCATCAATGGAAGGGCTACGTCGTTCGCGATCCGCAGGCGTCCTCCATCGCCGTGGGCCATGGCGCGGGCACAGTCAACTTTTGCCTCATCCAAGACAACACGGCGGACACGCTCTTCATGATTCAGCCCAAAGATTTCCAAATCGTTTTCAACGTCGGTGACGTGTTCAATATTTATTTGGTCGAAGCATCGCTGGATCAGGTGGGCCGGGGCAGCGGCGAACGGCTTTCCGACGCGAGCGTTGGCAGTTGGCCCAATTCCGTTTCCTACACTTTCAGCGTCGCCACGCGCACGAACAGTTGGCCGAACCAGGCGCTCGAACCGCTCTACTCCTGGAACAACACCATGAACGGCACTCCCTCCGGCATTTCTTCGCCCTACCCGAACATTCAGGAAGGTCGGGATATTTACTTCAATACCTCCAAGCCCGGTTACACGCCGTATGCCTTTCCGCATCCGCTCGTAACTTTCCTTGATGGAACCAATGGCAGCAGTGGTTCTGGTGGTGGCGGCTCTGGCACAAATACCACCGGCACAAACGCGCTGCCACCAGTCAGCGGCCTCCGCTATTTTATTCGCTGAAATTCGCCTCCGCCCGACAATTCATTAAAATTGCCGAGATGTCATCCGCCCACATCGTCACGCCGAACGACCTCATCCTCGTCACCGGCTCCAACGGCTTCGTCGGCACGAGCGTCGTTGAAAATCTGCTCGCGCGCGGCTGCGCCAAGCTGCGGCTGTTCGTCCGCCCCTCCAGCAAACTGGAAAAACTGAAAGCCATCCTCGCCAAGTATCCCGCCGGGAAAACAGCGGAAATTATTTCCGGCGATCTGCTCTCACGCGAGGATTGTAAAATTGCGGCCGACAAAGTCACCGTCGTCATCCACCTCGCCGCCGGGTTTGAAAAATCTTTCGCCGGTGCGTTCATGAATTCCGCGCTCGCCACGCGCAATCTCATCGAAGCCTTTCTCGAATCCGGCCAGCCCAAGCGGTTCGTCAACGTCAGTTCCTTCGCCGTCTATTCCAACTGGGGCATGGAACGCGGCGCGTTGCTGGACGAATCCTGCCCGCTCGAAACCGCGTCGCAAGAACGCAACGACGCCTACGGCTTCGGCAAATTACAGCAGGAAAAAATCGTGCGCGACTACGGCGCGAAAAAGAATTTGCCCTTCGTGATCCTCCGCCCCGGCGCGGTCTATGGCCCCGGCAAGCCGGATTTGAGCGGGCGCGTCGGCATCAACACTTTCGGTTTTTTCATCCACCTCGGCGGCGGCAACGAATTGCCCCTGACCTTTGTGGACAACTGCGCCGAAGCCATCGTCCTCGCCGCACTCAAGCCCGGCGTGGACGGCGAAACGTTCAACGTCGTGGATGATGAAACCATGACCAGCCGCGATTTTCTCGCCGCGCGCAAGTCGGCGAAAAAGTTTTTTTCAGTCTGGATTCCGTATCGCCTCGCGTATCTTGGCTGCGTGCTTTGGGAAAATTATTCCAAGAAATCCGGCGGCCAGTTGCCGCCCGTTTTCAACCGCCGCCGCTGCGCCGCCGAGTGGCAGGGCAATACTTTTACGAATCAAAAACTCCGCGACCGCCTCGGCTGGAAACAAAAAGTGCCGCTCGCGGACGCGCTGAAATCTTTTCTGGCGCAATATAAATGAACCTCCGCCTCGCCATCATCGGTTGCGGCAAGATTGCCGACCAGCACGTTCACGCCTTCCGGCGCATCGGCGGCTGCGAAGTTGTCGCGCTGTGCGACCGCGAGTTGCTCATGGCCGGGCAGATGGGCGAACGCTTCGGCATCACCGCCTGTTTCGCCGACGCGGCGGAAATGCTGCGCGTCGCCAAGCCTGATGTCGTCCACATCACCACACCGCCGCAGGGACATTTTGCGTTGGCTGAAATGTGCCTCGAAGCCGGAGCGCACGTTTATCTGGAAAAGCCTTTCACGGTCACCGCACCGGAAGCGGAGGCGTTGATTGCGCTCGCTGAAAATAAAAAACTGAAAATCACCGCCGGTCACAATTATCAATTCACCTTGGAAATGCTCGCGATGCGAAAACTCGTCGCGGAAAACTTTCTCGGCGGCAAGGCGGTTCATCTCGAAAGCCACTGGCCGTATGACTTGAGCGATGCCAGCTACGTCGGCCCGATTCTCGGCAGCCAGACGCACTGGGTTCGCCAGTTGCCCGGCCAGTTGTTTCACAATCTCACCAGCCACGGCATCGCCAAGCTCGCGGAATTTTTGGGCGACAACGTGCAAGTCACCGCCCACGCCCACCAGAGCTTGCGCTTGAAAAGTCTCAACGGCCAGGAAGTGCAGGACGAACTGCGCGTTTTTCTGCGCGATGAAAATGGCACCACGGCGTTCTTTTGTTTTTCAACGCAAATCAAGCCCGGCCAAAATTATCTCCGCATCTGCGGTCCAAAAAATTCTCTGTTCGTGGACAATTCCAGCGGCACGCTGCTCCGGCAGGAAAACAAACCGGCGAAAAGTTATCTGACTTTTTTCCTGCCGCCGTTGCGGAACGCGAAACAACATTTCCGCAATGCCTGCGGCAACATCCGCAATTTTCTCACCGGCAAATTGCATCAGGATTCCGGCATGAAGGAACTCATCGAGCAGTTTCATAACAGCATTCGGCAGCAAAGCGCGCCGCCGATTCCGTATCGCGAAATTATTTTGACGGCGCGCATCATGGATGAAATTTTCGCGCAGATAAAACCCCCGGCGAAATGAAATACGTCCTCATCACCTCTGCCCGCAACGAAGCGGAGTTTGTCGGCCTGACGCTGGCGGCGGTCGCCGCGCAGACGCAACGGCCGGAGCGCTGGATCATCACGGACGACGGCTCCAGCGATCACACCAGCGATGTCGTCGCGTCATTCGCCGAACAGCACCCGTGGATCACGCTTGTCCGCAATCCGAAGCGCGCAGGTCGCAACTTCGCCGCCAAGGCCAACGCCGTGAACGCCGCGCTGGCAAAATTGCAGGCGGAAAATATTTCCTTCGACGTGCTGGGAAATTTGGACGCGGATGTTTCCTTCGAGCCGGATTACATGGAATTTCTCATGCGGAAATTTGCCGCCGACCCTAAGCTCGGCGTCGCCGGAACGCCGTTCACGCAGGAGGGCGGCTACGATTCGACGCGTGACAGTTTTGAGGGCGAAAATTTTGTGGCCGGGCCGATTCAATTATTCCGCCGCGAATGTTTCAGCGAAATCGGCGGCTACGTCGCGAGTCCCGCGGGCGGCGTGGACTGGATCGCCGTGATGACCGCGAAGATGAAAGGCTGGACGGCGCGCTCGTTCGCGGAAAAAAGATTTCATCACTACCGGCTGATGGGCACGGCGGAGAAAAGCCCCGTCAACTCGTTGTTTCATTACGGCCAGAAAGATTATTACCTCGGCGGCTCGCCCGTGTGGCAGTTGTTCCGCGTGACGTATCGGCTCGTGAAAAAACCGTATCTCATCGGCGGCCTCGCATTGCTTGCGGGCTACGTCTGGGCGGCGGTGAAACGGGTGAAGCGTCCGATTTCTCCTGAACTCGTCTGCTACAATCGCGCGGAGCAGATGTTCAAGTTGAAAAATATTTTCCGCTCGCTGCTGCGGATGAAGAAGGTGGATAATTTCCGCGTCGCCCCCCAGCCCGCCAGAACCAACTAAATGAAAACTGCGCCCCAACCAGCACCGCTGCCGCGGCGCGTCCGCGCCACACTGGAAAATTTCTCCGGCTGGCTCGCGGCTTATGGCGAGACCTCGTGGGATCACCAGTCATTCTACGCCGGGACCTTCGGCAGCCGCGCGAAGGCGCTTTACTACAAAAGCAAATACCTTGGCATCGCGGCTGTCGCGCCGATGGTTTTCTGCGAGGCCTTCGTGCCGAATGCGCGGCGGATGTTTCACCGGCGCATTCGTCTGCCGATTGCCGACGCGCATTACGCGATGGGATTTGCCTTTCTGCACGAGGCCACCGGCGACGCGCACTGGCTGGACAACGCCGAACATTTTTTAACGGCGCTGATTGAAACGCGCTGCCCGGAATACAAAGAATTTTGCTGGGGCTATCCGTTCGACTGGGTCACGCGCAACGGCGTCATCAAAAAGGGAACGCCACTCATCACCACGACGCCCTACGCGTTCGAGGCGTTCTTGCAGGTGCAGAAATTGCGCCCCACGGAAGCGCGGAAAGAAATCATTGAGTCCATTGCCCGTCATGCGACAACGGACATCAAGGACTACAAATTTTCCGAGCACAGCATGACGTGCTCCTACACACCGCACGACATGGGTAAAGTCGTGAACGCCTCCGCCTACCGCGCCGGGCTGCTGGCGCTCGCGGCGAAATTTTTGCGGCGCGACGACCTGCTAGACATTGCCTCCCTCAACGTGAACTTCGTCCTCGAAGTGCAGAAGCCCGACGGCTCGTGGCCCTACGCAGTGGACGGCGTCCGCGATTTCGTGGACCACTTCCACACCTGTTTCGTGATGAAGGCGCTCGCGAAAGTTTTCCTGCTGACCGGCGACCAGCGGATTTTTGAATCGCTCGCGCGCGGGCTGGATTACTACCTGAAAAATCTTTTCAGCGAAGATGGTATGCCGCGCCCGTTCTCGAAGGCACCACGACTGACGGTCTATAAATGCGAGCTTTACGATTGCGCCGAAGCCATCAATTTGTGTTTGCTGTTGCGGAAAGATTTTCCGCAGTTGGAAAAAACTTTTACCACGGTTATCAGCGGCGTTTTGGAAAACTGGGTGAAGCCTGACGGTTCGTTCCGTTCGCGCAAGCTCATCTCCGGCTGGGACAACGTGCCGATGCACCGCTGGGCGCAGTCGCAGATGTTCCGTGCGCTGGCGTTTTATCTGCGGGAAGTGAACTGGAAACTTTGAACCATGTGCGGCATTTGCGGACAAGTTAGGGTGGCTCACGACCGGCCGGTGGATCAGGAAACGATCCGCCGCATGTCGCGGACGATATTCCATCGCGGCCCGGACGACGAAGGTTATTTCTTCGACGGTTCGCTGGGCTTCGGCTTTCGCCGGCTTTCCATCATTGATTTGTCCGGCGGCCATCAGCCGATGTCGGATGCGGAGGAATCCGTCTGGGTGGTTTTCAACGGCGAGATTTACAACTACCTCGAACTGCGCGCCAAGCTGGAAAAATTCGGCCACAAGTTTCGCACGAGTTCCGACACGGAAGTCATCATCCACGGCTACAAGCAATGGGGCAACGACGTCTTCAATCATCTGAACGGGATGTTTGGCGTCGGCCTCTGGGACGTGCGGAAAAAGAAACTCCTCGTCGCGCGCGACCCGATGGGCATCAAGCTCATCTACTACAAGCTCGCGAACGGCACGCTCACGTTCGGCTCGGAAATCCGCCCGGTGGTCGCGGCAGAATCCGGCAAGCCGTCGGTGAACGCCGAGGCGCTGAATTTATTTTTGCGGTTCCGCTACACGCCGTCGCCGCTCACGATTTTTCAAGGCGTGAACAAGCTCGCGCCCGGCACGATGCTTGTGGTCGAGGATGGCAACGTGCGCGTGGAGCGCTGGTATAATTTTTCACCCGAACCGTTCGCGGGAAACCTTTCCGATGCGGACGCCACCGAGCAATTATTCCAGTTGTATCGCGGCGCAGTGAAGCGGCATCTGCTCGCCGATGTGCCGGTGGGAATTCTTTTGAGCGGCGGCCTCGACTCCGGTCTGCTCCTCGCGCTCATGAACGAGCATGGCCGCGACTGGCCGGCCTACACGATTGGCTACGGCAAAAGTTTCGTGGACGACGAACTGGTGGACGCCGCCGAGACCGCGTCGCTGCTCTGCGCGCAGCATCATCAGGTGCGGATTGATCAGGAAGAATTTGAGAAGGCGCTGCCGAACATCGTGCGTTTTCTGGAGGAGCCGGTCGCCAGTTCAAGTGTCGTGCCAATGTATTTTGTCTGCCAGCGCGCGCGACAGGACGTGAAGGTGGCGCTCATCGGGCAGGGGCCGGATGAATTGTTCGGCGGTTACAATCGTCACCTCGGCGTTCACTACGGCGAAAGCTGGCGCGGTTTGCCCAAGGGAATTCAAGCCGCCGCTGCTAAAATTATTTCGGCGCTACCGCGCAACGAGACCTTGAAGCGCGGCGTGCAATCGCTTGGCGTGGCCGACCGTTTGGAGCGTTATCAAAATGTTTTCGCGCTGCATCCGGCGGACACGGTGAATGGTTTGTTCCGCGATGCGGGCCAGAAATTTCCCGGCCTCACCGAATTCGTCCGCCCGCTCGAAGGCCAGATGGCGAAGCTCGATGAGCTGGGCGGTTTCCAGTTGCTTGAAATCCGCTCGTCGCTGCCGGATGAACTGCTCATGTATGCGGACAAACTTTCGATGGCGCACAGCCTCGAAGCGCGCGTGCCGTATCTTGATCGCACGGTCGTCGAGTTCGCGCAGCGGCTTAAAGCCACTTTCAAAGTTCGTCGCGGCGAACGCAAATGGTTGCATCGCCAGGTGTGCAAAAAATTTTTGCCGCGCCAGATTCTCGCGCGCAAGAAACGCGGCTTCGCGGTGAACGTGGTGGATTCCTGGTTCCAAAATTCCGCGCAGGGCAAGGTGACGGATATGCTGCTCGACGGCAGTTCGCTGATGTATTCGCAGCTTGATCCGGCGTCGGTGAAAAAACTTTTGGACGACCACCAGTCGCACCGGCATGACAACCACAAGCTGCTGTTCAGCCTCGTGATGTTTGAGCAATGGCTTCGCAGCGCGCGTTCCAACGGATAAATTTTCATGGCCTTGAAACAAGTAGAAGTCCGCATTGCGGGAAAGAACACGCTCGTGCCAGCGGCGGACGTGTGCGGTCGCACCGTCATCGTGCGCGGCGGCCGCGTGAAAATCGCCTTGGAACACGAGGCGGATGTGATGCCGGGCGAATTCGTCAGCGACCCGGAAAAATTTGTCGCCGAACTCAAGCGCTCCGGGTTGAAGGCCGATGTGCTGACGTTTTACCAGCGCCCGCCGGAAGTCGCGCCGAAGTTCAAGTGCCATTTGGAGTGGGACAATTTCGCCGTGGTGGACTGCGAAAATTTTGATGCGTGGTGGGAAAAACTGCCGCAGGAAGCGCGCAAGAACACGCGCCGCTCCGCCAAGCGCGGCGTCACGGTGAAGTCAGTTCCTTATGACGATGCTCTCGCGCAAGGCATCCACAAGCTGTGCAACGAGTCGCCCATGCGGCAGGGCAAACCGTTCTGGCATTTCGGAAAAGATTTCGAGACGGTGAAGCGCGAGCACGGCACGTTCCTTGACCGCAGCGAATTTATCGGCGCATTTTTTGAGAACGAACTGATTGGCTTCATCAAGGTGGTCTATGTGGACCGCATCGCCTACATCTTGCACATCATCGCGTTCAACGCGCACTACGACAAACGCCCGCTCAACGCGCTCATCACCGAGTCCGTGAAAATCTGCGCGGCGAAAGGCGTTAAGTATTTCGTGTATGGCCAATACATTTACGGCAATAAAAAAGACAGCACGCTCGTGGAGTTCAAGCGCCGCAACGGTTTTGAGCAGCTCAACTATCCGCGCTACTACGTCCCGCTGACGTTGCTCGGAAAAATTTACGTCGCGCTCCGGCTCTATCGCGGCGCGGTCGGGCTGATTCCCGGCCCGGTGCTGAATGTATTGCTAAAACTCCGCGAGAAAATTTATGCGCTGAAAGCCAAGCCGGAAAAAACCGAGATTCCGAAAGAAAAGGAAGAATGAACAACGCTTTACCTTTGGGAAAATTTGATTAAAGTTTGCGGCCTATCGCCGGTGTAGCTTAACGCTAGAGCAGCCAAATTGTATTTGGCAGATGGAGTGTTCAATTCCTCCCGCCGGCTCCAAACTTTCTCCGCTTTTCCCCGTCGGCTCAAAATGAAAATCGCCTACCTCATCCTCGCGCACCGGAATCCACGCCTCATCCAGAAGGCCGTGGAAACCCTGTCGTGCGAAGGGGCGGCGTTCTTT
>JANOBC010000010.1:0-9734 GCA_031411455.1 Limisphaerales bacterium | reverse complement strand
CAAGTGGATGTCATCGTGCTGGCGCAGGCTTCCATGGCGCGCGTGGTGGATTCGCTCGCACCCGAAGACAAGCGTGTGCCGATTCTGGCGAGTCCGGCAATCGCGGTGGATTATCTGGCGACGGTTTTGTGAAATGCGTTTTTTAACCGCTAATGGAAGCAAATTAACGCTAATAAGAAATGTATCCGCTGGGAAAATTTTATGGGGGAATGATATTGATTGCGCTGGTCGCTCTGCTGCCTGGATTCGTGATGGATGCCCCCGCAATCTGGCAGCCAGCCTTGGTTGTTCTTTCCGCCGCCTTCGCCATTGCCTTGCGCTTCTCGAAAAACTTTCGCGGCTACCAGTTCACGGCGTGGATTCTCGCGGTCGTAGCGCTGGCAATGATTTATCCGCAGAACGTCCTGCACTTCGCTGGCCTCGACATGAAAAACAAGTGGGCAATGCTCATCGCGATTCAACTTGTGATGTTCGGCATGGGTGTGCACATGACGCTAAAAGATTTTGCGGGCGTGGCAAAATCGCCGCGCGGCGTTTTCATCGGCATCGTTTGCCATTTCACGGTGATGCCGCTGGTGGGACTGGCGTTGACGAAAATCTTTTCGTTCCCGCCGGAGATTGCAGCGGGAATTATTTTAATCGGCTCTTGTTCCAGCGGGCTGGCGTCGAACGTCATGGCTTACATCGCCAAATCCAACCTCGCGCTGTCGGTCACGGTGACGGCGGTGACGACGATGATTGCGCCGTTGATGACGCCGCTGTGGATGAAGCTGCTCGCGGGCACGATGGTGGAGGTAAGTTTTTTCAAGCTCATGGTGGAGATTATTAAGATCGTGCTCGTGCCGATTGGCGCGGCGCTAATTCATGATTATTTGAAAACCGGTTCGCCACTCGGTCGCAAAATTATCTTTGGGATTACCACCTTCGCGACGGTGTGGCTGGTGAGTTTGGGTTGCGGCGGTTGGGCGATAATTCAGGGCAGTCCTGAAAAAAATCTGGTCATCATCATCAGCCTGATTGGATTTCTGTTGAGCGCGTTTGTCATCGGCGTGGCTTACCATGAATTTTCCAAACGCATCGCGTGGTTGGACAAAGCCATGCCGACGCTCGCCATCGTGGGCATCCTCTACGTCACCGCGATGACGATTGCGGCGGGGCGCGACAACTTGCTCCAAGTCGGCGGGCTGCTCTTCCTCGCGTGCGCGCTGCACAACACGGCGGGATTTTTTCTCGGCTACTGGCTGAGCCGCGCGGCGGGGCTGGACAAAAATTCCGCGCGCAGCGTGGCGTTTGAGGTCGGCCTGCAAAATGGCGGCATGGCGAGCGGCCTCGCGGCGGCGATGGGCAAACTGGCGACGGTTGGTCTGGCGGCGGCGTGCTTCATTCCGTGGATGAACATCAGCGGCTCGGTGCTGGCGAATTACTGGAGCAAGCGGCCGGTGAAATAAAAATTCCCCGCGCCCACCGCCAGAGAAACTGCCAGCCCGAACCGCCAGCGGATTTGCCCCGCAATTATTTCAACCAAACACCGCGCGGCAGACGATGACCGCAACGATGACGCTGACGCAATCCGCCGTGAGTCCCGCGAGCAGCGCGTGACGCGTGCGCTTGATTGCGACCGAGCCAAAATAAACCGCCAGCACATAAAATGTTGTTTCGGTGCTGCCGTAAATTGTTCCCGCCATCCGCGCGATGAGGCTGTCCGGGCCGAACTGTTTCACCAGTTCCGTAAAAAATCCGAGCGATCCGCTGCCGCTCAATGGCCGCACCAAAACCATCGGCAATAAATCCGTTGGGAAACCGATGAGGTTCAGCACCGGCGAAAGAACTTTGCTCAACATATCAATGCCGCCCGCCGCACGGAACATTCCCACGGCGACGAGCATCGCCACGAGATACGGGATGATGCGGATGGCCACGTCAAAGCCTTCCTTCGCGCCGTCCACGAACTCCTCATAAACCTTCACGCGCCGTAACATGGCGAACAGCGGAATGGCGGAGAGCAGAAACGGAATCGCCAGCAGCGAGACGGCGTTGACGGTGCGGATGAAAAAACGTTGTCGCGCGATTTCCTCGGACATCGGCAGGCCGAACGATTGCGGGAAAACCATCCGTAGAAATAGAAACAAGAAAAATACCAAGAACGCCGCGATGATGATTTGTCCCCACATCGTCATCGGCTGCAACGTCGCCGCTTCTTTCACGGCGGGCTTTTCATTTTCATTCGTAGCAGCCGACGTGAGGAGGCTCTGATTTTTTTCGCTTTCCGCTTTCCCGCTTTCCGCTTTTGAAATTTGAAACATCGGCAGCTTCGATAAAAACTTCGCCATCATCACGCCGCTCACCGCCGCGCACGCCGTGCAGATGATGGATGTGCCGACGATGGCCGTGGGATTCACGGATTTGTTCGCCGCGAGAATCGCGATGGCCGTAACGGGAATGAGTTGGATGCCGCTGGTGTTGATCGCGAGAAATGTGCACATCGCATTCGTCGCCGTGCCGGGAATTTTGTTGAGCGATTCGAGGTCTTTCATCGCGCGCAGGCCGAGTGGCGTGGCGGCGTTGCCGAGGCCGAGCATGTTCGCGGCAATGTTCATCAGCATCGAGCCCATCGCGGGATGCTCCGGCGGGACTTCGGGAAAAATTTTCCGCATCAGCGGCCGCAGCGCCCGCGCCAGCAGCGCCACTAGGCCGGCGCGTTCGGCCAACCGCATGATGCCAAGCCACAGCGCCATCACGCCGATGAGCGCGAAGGAAATTTTCACGACGGCGGTATTCGCCATGTCCAGCGCCGCGTCCGAAACTTCCTTGAGTTGTCCGTGCCAGCCGCCGATGAGCACCGCGCACAGAACGAGTCCGAGCCAAATGTAATTCAGCATCGGCAAACGCTACACAAGCCACTGCGTCGGCGCAACGCCGCTAAAACAACACACAGGCCGGTTGGTCGAATTTTTTCCAATGCTCGACAACCCTGATGTGGTGGTGGTTTTCGCGCTGCGAAAACCCCGTTGCCGAGCGCAGCGTCAGGCGACGGCAGTGGGACAGGCGTCTCGCCTGTCCCGTTTGTGTTTGAGTCGGAGAAGTTTGGAACACGACAGGCGAGACGCCCGTCCCACTAGTTGCCTGCTGAGCAGACAAACTCCACCCGCGCCGCCGACATTCCGCTTTCGCGGTAAAAATTTTTCTGTCACGCTCGCGTCATGCCAGTGACAGTCATCAGCGTGGCGCAGATGCGCGAGTGGGAAAGCGCCACTTGGGCGACCGGTCAGACCGAGGCCGAGGTCATCCGCCGTGTCGGCAACGGCATCGCGCATCGCGCTTGTAAGCTGACGCAGAAGGATGACGCCATTCTCATCCTCGCGGGCAAAGGTCACAACGGCGACGACGCACGGGCGGCGACGGCATTACTCACCGACCGCAAAATTAATCTGCTCGAACTGTTCTCGCCGGAAACTGATTTGCCTTTGGTGGAAGCGGCGTTGCGCGCGCAACCGGCGCTGATCGTTGACGGACTTTTTGGCGTCGGCTTGAATCGTCCGCTGGCCGAGCCGTGGCAGAAAATTTTCGCGGCTATCAACGCGGCGAAAATTCCTGTGCTCGCCGTGGACGTTCCCTCCGGCTTGAACGCGGACACCGGCGAAAATTTCGGCGCATGCATCGAAGCCAGCGTCACGCTCACGGTTGCCGCGCCGAAAACGGGAATGCTCGCGGCAGCAGCGTGGCCATTCGTCGGGCGGCTGGAAGTCGCGCATGACGTGGGTTTGATTGCTTGCCCGCTGAAATCAGAATTGAACTGGACGTTGCCGGGAGATTTCAAAAATTTTCCGCCGCCACGAAATGTCGCGGCGCACAAAGGTTCATTCGGCCACGTCGCCATCATCGCGGGCAGTCTGGGCTTCCACGGCGCGGCGGTGCTGGCGGCGCGCGGGGCGCAACGCGCGCAGCCGGGTTTGGTCACGGTGTTCACGCAGGAGAATGTCTATTATCCTGTCGCGGCGCAGTTGCAGTCCGCCATGGTGAACCTCTGGCAAGCTGACGTGAAGAAAATGTCAGGCAATTTTGATGCGCTGCTGATCGGTCCCGGACTCGCTGGCGGCGATGTGCCGTCGGAACTCCGCCACACGCTGCGTCACTGGTGGCGTGATTTTGAGCATCCGCTCGTCGTGGATGCGGGCGCGTTGGATTTGCTTTCTGCCGAGCCGTTCCTAAAAAAATATGTCCGCGTGCTGACGCCGCATCCGGGCGAGGCCGCGCGGATGCTCAACTGGCCGGTGACAAAAATCCAGTCGCAGCGCGTGGCGGCGGTGCGCGAGCTTTCCAAAAAATATGGCGGCGCGTGGATTGTTTTGAAAGGCCACCAGACTTTGATTGGCCGCGCCGAGGGCGAAATTTTCGTGAACCCGTCCGGCAACCCGCACCTCGCGCAAGGCGGCAGCGGCGATCTGCTGGCAGGATTCATCGCCGGGCTGCTGGCGCAACCGGCGTTGCGGGCGGACGTGGAAAAGGTTTTACGCTACGCCGTCTGGCAACACGGCGCGGCGGCGGATGAATTGCAATCGGCGCGGGCGAACTGGACGGTGGAAGAACTGGCGGCCACGATGGGTAGCAGTGTTGGAAACTGTGGCTGAATTTGAAGATCTGGTAGGCGAGCGTTCTCGCGAGCCGCTTGGGCTGGCGCCGCCCGGCTCGCGCGAACGCTCGGCCCACCAAACCAATCCACTGCCGGAATGAATTGAAGTTTGACCAGAAACTGCGCGGTTGCTAGGCTCCATCTCCGTTTCCAAACGGGTTTTATGCGACACACCATTTCAGTCCTAGTCGAGAACAAGTTCAGCGTGCTCACGCGCGTGACCGGCCTTTTCAGCGGACGCGGCTACAACATTGATACGCTCAACGTCGGCCCCACGCACGACCCGAAGCTCTCCCGCATGACCATCGTCACGCACGGCGACGAGGCGACGGTCGAGCAGATCATCAAGCAGTTGAGCAAGCTGCCAAACGTCATCAAGGTGCAGGAATTTCGTCCGGGCGAAGCGGTAGATCGCGAACTCGTCCTCGTGAAAGTTGCGGTGGATTCCAAGACGCGCGCCGAGGTGATGCAGATCACGGACATCTTCCGCGCAAAAATCGTGGACGTGCAGCCGAAGACGTTGACGGTGGAAATCACCGGCAGCGAGAGCAAGGTGGAAAAATTCCTCGGCCTGATGAATTCCTTCGGCGTGCAAGAAATTACCCGCACGGGGCAGGTCGCGTTGCCGAGGAAATAATCTTCGGTTGATTCAAAATTGAGTCGGCGGCAAGGTTGAACCGTGATAAAAAATCCCCGCCCTCAAAGTTCTGGAAAGCAAACGAGTCTCGTTGCGTTTCAACGACGGCGTGGTTAGTGAACTGGATTTTTCTTCAAAACCTCGCACCGGCGTTTTTGCCTTCTGGAACAGCTGCGAAAATTTCCACATGGCGCACATTGGTGATGCGGGCGAACTGGTTTGGAACGATCAGATAGATTTCTGCCCCGACTCACTAGGGCTGCAAGTGACCGGCGATGGAGCAGGCGGGCGGCACGTTGACGGCATTGATGGTGTAAGTGCCGCCGGACGGGCAGGGCGGAATTTTTCCATCCGCATCCAGTTTGATATACGGCGAGATGTCGCGCTCCGTCGGAATGGCGTCACCAGTTTTATTATATTCCAAAGCCCACTGATTTTTGGCCGCGTCCATCTGCCGTAGATGATTGATGCAAACATTAATCGCATCTTCCGCCGACGCAGGCGTCACTGCTGATTTTGCCGCGGCCACTTGCCGCGCCGCCGTGAGTTGGGATTGCACGGCTTCAATCCGCGCCTGCGCCTGCTGGGATTGGTTTTGCGCGGCCTGCGCCGACTGCTTGAGCTTGTCCTGTTCGCCGCGCAGCAATTGAACCTGGTTCCGCAACTTCAAAACTTCGTGGCTGTCTTTTTGCAGCCGTTCCAGTTCGTCTTTGGAAACTTGGTTGGTTTTCAGCCGCTCATTTTCCTCCCGCACCACCTGCAATTCCTGAACTTGCTGCTGCAAGGTGGCGACGGTTTGCGTCGCCTGCCGGGTCATGTTCTGAAAATAAAAAACTCCGCCGATTGCAAGCAGAGCCAACAGCCAAGGGATAAAAAGTTTCATAGGCGATGGCGAAAGATTCCGCCACCGCCCAAGAAATTGAAAGCGAAAATTATTTCCCCGCCTTCGCGGCTTGCTTCGGCGCGGCTTGCGGTGGTTAAATTTCCCGCGTGACCAAACCAGCCAAATCGCAGTGGGACTTCGGTGAATTATTTTCACCGGCAGAAACTCGCAAAGTTTTATCCGTCGGTGAACTGACCCAAACCGTCCGCGCGCTACTGGAAAAACAAATCGGCTCCGTCTGGGTCAGCGGCGAGATCACCAACCTCCGCGCGCAGGGTTCCTCCGGCCACATCTATTTCACGCTCAAGGATGCGGCGGCGCAATTGAGTTGCGTGCTCTTTAGCCGCGAAAAAGTTTTCCAGCGTAACCTGCTCGCGGACGGCCAGAAAGTTCTGCTCCAAGGCGACGTGACGGTTTATGAAGCGCGCGGCCAATACCAGATGATTGTCCGCGCCGTGGAGCTGCAAGGCGTAGGCGCGCTGCAAGTGGCGTTTGAAAAACTGAAGCAGAGGCTTGCGGCGGAAGGCTTGTTCGCGCCGGAGCGTAAGCGCGCGCTGCCGAAATTTCCGCAGCGCATTGGCCTCGTTACTTCACCCACTGGTGCGGCGATCCGCGATGTGCTGCACGTCGTTCAACGCCGAAACCCCGGATTGGAAATCATCCTCGCCCCCGCCCGTGTGCAAGGCGACGGCGCGGCGGGGGAAATCGCGGCGGCGATCCGCACGTTGAACGAATTCCATTCCGCACTCCGCACTCCGCACTCCGCACTCGATTTAATTTTGCTAACGCGCGGCGGCGGGTCGCTGGAAGATTTGTGGGCGTTCAACGAGGAGCCGGTGGCGCGGGCGATTTTTGAATCGGTGCTGCCCGTCGTGTCGGCGGTGGGGCATGAGATTGATTTCACCATCGCGGATTTCGTGGCGGATTTCCGCGCGGCCACACCGAGCGCGGCGGCAGAAATCATCACGGAAGGTTTTTTTGCGAGCCGTGAGTTTGTGGCAAACGCGCCCGTCTTGCTGCACCGCGCGGCGCGACGGAAACTGGACCGCGAGATTGAGAACTTCGATTCGCTCGCCGGACGGCTGGCGCGATTGCATCCGCGCCGCAAGCTGGATGAGTCGTTGCAACGGCTGGATGATTTGGAATCGGGACTTTGGCGCGGACTGAAAACGGCGGCGCGTTCGCGCGGGCTGATTTTGCAAAATCTGGCGGGCAGATTTTTGCGGGCGAAGCCATCGGTGAATTTGAAATCGAAACACGAAGCCTTGCGGCAACTTGAAAAAAGGTTGAACGCCCTCGGCCCTGAACAAGTTCTGGCGCGCGGCTATTCGCTCACCACGGACGCGGCGAGCGGAAAAGTTTTGCGCGATGCCGCGAAGGTGAAACCCGGCCAGCAACTCAAGACGCGGCTGGCGAAGGGCGAAGTGACTTCTTTCGTGAACTGATCGTTATGGCGGAGTCTGTCGCGCTGCGACAAACTTTGTCTGCGAAGCAGGCAGTCTTCTCCCTGTTCCCCTCGGAGGGGAGAGGGTTGGGGTGAGGGGTGAAATCACACCAGAGGCACTCGCGTTTTTGTGAGTCGTCGGCAATGATTCCACCCCCATCCTCAATCCTTCCGAGGGAGAAGGAAGCCGGAGCCGTCGCCTGACGCTGCGCGAGCCGACCCACCATGCTGTCGGAAAATTATTTCACAGGTTTGCAAAATGCGCGCGGTCGGTTAGTTTGGCGGCGTTATGAAAACTATTTTCCTCTCCGCAACGCTGCTGCTCGGCGCGCTTTCCTCGCAAGCGGCCATCCAGTCCAAGACCATCGAATACAAACAAGGCGACACCACGCTGGAAGGCGTGCTCGTCTGGGACGACGCCGTGAAAGGCGCGCGCCCCGGCGTCCTCGTGGTGCATCAATGGATGGGCCTGACGGATTACGAGAAGCATCGCGCGGAAATGCTGGCGCAACTCGGCTACGTCGCCTTTTGCGCGGACATTTACGGCAAAGGCATTCATCCGAACGACACGAAGGAAGCGGGCGTCGAGGCGACAAAATATAAAACCGACCGCGCGCTACTCCGCTTGCGCGTGAACGCCGGGCTGGAGGAATTGAAGAAAAGTGAACTCGCGGACAAATCACGCCTCGGCGCAGTCGGTTATTGTTTCGGCGGCACGACGGTCATTGAACTTGCCCGTAACGGCGCGGACATCAAAGGCATTGTCAGTTTTCACGGCGGACTTGATTCGCCCACGCCAGCCGATGGCAAAAACGTCAAATGCAAAGTCCTCGTCTGTCACGGCGCGGATGATCCGTTCGTGAAGGCCGCCGACCTCGCGGCGTTTGAGGACGAGATGCGCACGGCGAACGTGGACTGGACGCTCATCAAGTTCGGCGGCGCGGTTCACAGCTTCACGCAACCGATGGCCGGCAACGACAATTCCAAAGGCGCGGCTTACAACGAGAAGGCAGACAAACGCTCGTGGGCCGCGATGAAAATGTTCTTCGCCGGAATCTTCCAATAATTTTTAGCCACGGATGAAACACAGATTGAACGCGGATTTTTCAGAAGCCGAATTTTTGGTTTCCGTGTTTCATCCGTGTTCAATCCGTCGCTAAATCAATTATATGCGCATCACCGGCGGCAACTCGGCTCGGCGGATTTTGAAAGTCCCGAAAGGACTCGACGTTCGCCCGACGCCTGACCTCGTCAAGCAGGCGGTCTTCAACTCGCTCGGCGAACGCGTTGTGGGCGCGAAGGTTTTGGAACTGTTCGCCGGCAGCGGCGCGTTGAGCCTCGAATGTTTGAGCCGGGGCGCGGCGAGCGTGATGTGCGTGGAGAAATCGCATCGCCACGCGGAATTCATCCGCAGCAACGCCATCGCGGCGGGCTATGGCGAAATTCTGGAGACGCGGACGCAGGATGTTTTTCCCGTGATGCGGCAACTCGCGGAAAGTGGACGACAGTTTGATTTGATTCTGGCCGACCCGCCTTACGGTGAAAAAAATGTGAACCGCCGCTCTGAATCTTTTGCGCAGCAACTCCTCGACGACGTGAATCTACCCAAGCTGCTTGCGCCCGGCGGGCGATTGGTTTTAGGCCACACGAAACGCGACACGCTGGAATTCGTCGCGCCGTGGACGGAAGTGAAAACCCTCAAGCACGGCGATACGCTGATGCGGTTCCTTGAAGTCGTAGCAGCGGACGTGAGTCCGCTCTAAATAAAGTTCGAGCCGATTAACGTCGGCTGCTACGAAGTTGCTTCTTCCGTCGCTTCCACTTCTTTGCGAATCGTCTTTTTGAATTCCACCATGCCTTGATCGAACGCGGCGGAGATGGGCAGCACGGAAATTTTTTTGAACTTCTTTTTGAACTGCTTCAAGTTTTCTTCGGCCACGGCTTCGTCCATTTTATTCGCCACGACGAGGCGCGGCTTCTCCACGAGTTCAGGGTCGTAGAGTTCCAGTTCCTTGAGGAGTTGCTTGTAATCGTCCCACGGCTTGCGGTTGTCCGTGCCAGCCATGTCGAGCAGCAGCACGATGATCTTGCAGCGCTGGATGTGGCGGAGAAATTCGTGGCCGAGGCCGACGTTGTTGTG
>JANOBC010000009.1:0-11762 GCA_031411455.1 Limisphaerales bacterium | reverse complement strand
AAGCTGCTTCAAGAGGCCGGTCACCCGGTCAGCACCATGTGTTTCCTCGAATTTTCTCACCCCGAACTGGCCGCTTACGACGGAAGACTTTTGCTGATGTTTGGCAAGCAAAGCAAAAATAAGTCTTACAAACACATCGGGTGGGGACGTTCCGGCTGGAAGGACAAGTTTCCCCGGGTGCCAACAATCTCCTGGATCAATGGCACGCATGGCGGATTTTTCCGACAGGACACCATCTCCAGCCTCACCCACATTCTTGATCGCTTTTTGAACCACCTGCCGCTCGAAAAAGACACGCTCGATCATCTCTCCGGAAAAATGGTGATGTGGATCCACCGCGTGCCGTTCATGTTTAAAATTTATCGGTCCGCCTATAAAACCTATGCCCGAATTCACTTCGGAAAACGGGTTGAGTTCAACCCGTTCACTGGCGAGGCCATGGAAAAAGTGGGCGGCAGCAGAATCTAGCGTTCTCATTCGCTTGGCAGACCAAGGCCTGTGAACGGACCCGGTTCGTCGGGTCAGCATCTGTCGTTTTTTCCCGGCAAATGATTTTGTATAATCAAGGCCGGCATGGTAGGGTTTTACCCTATATGGGTTCCCCAACAAAAATCTATCTTCGTGTTAAGAAAAATATGAATCAGATTTACCAAAATGAATAACATATCCCTTTTCCATACGCCCGTTTTAGGTAGCTTGGAAAACCATTTTGCCGGGCGGGATATGAGTCGGTGACTCCATTGCAACTTGTCCGCACAAATTTGCAGCACGGATTAAACGACATTAAAAACCGGGTTACTGGTGAATATTCATGATTGATTCCAACAATAAACTTTTGAGCGGGAACGAAGCGATTGCCCTCGCCGCCTACCATGCGGGAGTCGCGCTGGGAACCGGTTATCCGGGGACGCCTTCCACTGAAATTCTTGAATCATTCTCTGCGCTCGGCGGTCGCGCCCAATGGGCACCGAACGAAAAAGTCGCCGCCGAAGTCGCGCTCGGGGCTGCTTTTTCCGGGGCGCGGGCGCTGGTGACGATGAAGCACGTCGGCCTCAATGTCGCCGCCGACCCACTGTTCACCGCTACCTACACCGGCTGCGACGGCGCGCTCGTCATCGTTTCCGCCGACGATCCGGGCATGGCCTCAAGTCAGAACGAACAGGACAATCGTCGTTACGCGCTCGCCGCCGGTGTGCCGATGCTGGAGCCAGCCGACGCGCAGGAGGCCTATGATTTCACCGCCGCCGCGATCGAACTTTCCGAGCGTTGGAAAACTCCCGTGCTGTTGCGCATGGTCACGCGGGTCTGTCACTCGAAAGAAGTCGTCACCAGCCGCCCGCTGCCGCCGCCGCCCGCCGCACCGAACTTCGAGCACAACTTCAAAGCGCGCGTCATGATCCCGGCCTACGCCCGACCGGCGCACCGACGGCTGCGGGCGAAACTTTCTGACATTGCTGCGTGGAACGAGCAGTGTGATTTGAACCGCGTCATCGAGGGTGATTCAGCCCTCGGTATCATCACTTCCAGTGCGGCCTACCCGCACGCCCGCGAGGCGGCACCGACCGCCAGTTTTCTCAAACTCGGCCTGACGTATCCGTTGCCGATGGAAAAAATCCGCGCGTTCGCGGCGACCGTGAAACGCTGCATCGTGATTGAGGAAGGCGATCCGTATTTGACCGAGGCCATTTGCGCCGCTGGCATTCCCGTGGAAACGAAACCGGAGATCTATCGGTTTGGCGAACTCAACGTCGCGCGCGTCCGCCGGATTTTGGCGGGCGATACTTCACCCGAACTGGCGCCGGTTGGCGGTATGCCGCCGCAACTCTGTCCGGGCTGTTGGTATGGACACATTTTCGATGTGCTGAAGAAACTCGATTGCCTCGTTGCGGGCGACATCGGCTGCTACACGCTCGGCGCGTTGCCGCCGTGGGAAGTGATGGACGCCGTTGTCTGCATGGGCGCGAGTGTCGGGGTCGGTCTCGGCATGCGTCATGTGTTGCCGCCGGAGCAGGCACAACGCGTCGTGAGCGTGATTGGCGACAGCACGTTCGTTCACAGTGGAATGACCGGTTTGGCAGAAATGGTCTACAATCCGCCGCCGACCGGCCATGTGGTGATCATTCTCGATAACAGCGCGACCGCGATGACGGGTTTTCAGGAACATGCCGGCACTGGCCGCACCATGGAACACGAACAGACCGGCAAAATTTCATTTGAAGATTTGGGCCGCGCGCTCGGCATCAAAAATGTGCATGTGACCGATCCGTCGCGCGACACGGCCCCGTTTGAAAAATTGCTCAAAGATTCGCTCACGAACAATCAACTCAATCTCATCATCCTCCGCCGTCCGTGCCTGTTGATCGTCGGCAAGATCAAAGGCTACGAGCGAGCGAACGCTCAAGGTTGTTCCCAAGTGCAGGCGGCTTAACCTGAGCGTCACCACATGAGCGTCACCAACATCATCATCACGGGAATCGGCGGCCAGGGCGTGCTGAAGGCGGCCGGAATCATCGCGGACGCGGCGTTTCGGTGCGGGTTCAAGGTGAAACAGAGCGAGCTTCACGGAATGAGTCAGCGCGGCGGCACGGTCAGCAGCGATGTGCGGTTTGGACGCGAAGTGTTCAGTCCCATGGTGCCGGGCGGCGAGGTGGATTTCCTCGTCGTGTTCGCACCGGGTCAGGTGGAAGTCAATCGCCCGCAACTGCGCGCTGGCGGCGGGTTGATTGCACCGGATGCGGTAGACGCGACGAAATTGACGACCAAGCAGAGTTTCAACGTCGCGCTGCTGGGCGTGTTGAGCCGACAGGTTGACATCCCGGAACCGTTCTGGCTCGACGCCATCCGGGCAGCATTTCCGGAAAAAACCCACGCCGCGAACTTTCAAGCCTTCGCTCTCGGCAGGAACGGAGCGGTAGCGGCATGAACATCAGTGCGCCTTCAGTCCAATCCAAAACCTTGGTCAGGTCGAATCCATTTCACGACCATCTGATTAACGTGCTGCGCCGTCACGCTGATGAACGTCCCCAGCATCCGGCCTGCATCCATCTGCTGGAAGGCAAAGATGGTCAAATTAATCTGACCTACGCAGAACTTGATCGTCGTGCCCGAGCCATCGCGGCTCGCTTGCAAGACATGGGTTTTGGCGGCCAGCGCGTGCTGCTGGTCTATCCGCCTGGTCTCGATTTTACCGCCGCTTTCTTCGGTTGCCTCTATGCCGGTTGCGTGGCGGTGCCAACTTTTCCGCCGCATCGCCACCGTTTGCTGGAGCGATTCCAAACTGTCGTCGCCGATGCCGGAGCCACCGTTGCTTTGAGCAATGCTGCGGGCGTGGCCCAGTTTCAGACGACGATGAATGGAATACAAAATGGGCAAGCCGCCGCTTTGACCCAACTCTTGTGGCTTGCCACCGACGAGATTCCAGACGCCATGGCCGAGGGCTGGCTAGAACCGGCCATCGCTCCCGACACGCTGGCTCTGCTCCAATACACGTCGGGTTCGACCAGTCGGCCCAAGGGCGTCATGATTAGTCACGCAAACCTCATGGCCAACATTGGTGCCGCTCATCAGGCTTTCGGTGTTCAGGCCGAGGACAACAGTGTTTTCTGGCTGCCGATGTATCATGACATGGGGCTGATCGGTGGAGTTCTGGTTCCAGTGTTCAATGGGACGACCAATATTTCCATCTCGCCGGCGACGTTTCTCCAAAGCCCAATCACCTGGCTGGCTGCCATCAGCAAATTTCGAGCGAACATTTCCGGCGGACCGAATTTTGCCTACGATCTTTGTATTCGCAAGATCACCGAGGAACAACGTTCCACCCTCGACCTTTCGTCTTGGGCGCTGGCTTTCGTTGGTGCCGAACCCATTAATCCTGGAACCCTCGAACGTTTTGCCGCCGCGTTTGCACCGTGCGGATTTAAATCCAGCGCTTTTTATCCCTGCTACGGTTTGGCGGAGGCGACGCTTATCGTCAGCGGCGCGAAGCGCGGCAGTGGCGCGATAGTCGAAACTTTCCACGACAAGGCGCTGACTGAAAACCGCGTTGAATCACTCCCTGACAAGGCACTGCCTGGCCGCCGTCTGGTGTCCTGCGGATTGCCCGTCGGCGATTTACGCGTGGTGATTGTAGATCCGCACACCAACGCGGAAGTTGATTCCGGCCGCGTGGGCGAAATTTGGGTTGCCGGCACATCGGTCGGTCAAGGTTACTGGCAGAAGCCCGGCCAAACCCGCCGCTCTTTTGAAGCCGGCTTGAGTGACAATAGTGAAGGCTCATTCCTGCGGACTGGCGACTTGGGTTTCTTTCACGAGGGCCAACTCTATGTCACCGGGCGGCTCGACGATTTGATTATTGTTCGCGGCCTGAACCGCTATCCGCAGGACATCGAGGCCACGGCGCGCGGCAGTCATCCGTTGCTGGAATCGGGTTACGGAGCCGCGTTCGTCACGAATGATGGCCCGCCGCGTTTGGTGCTGGTGCAGGAAGCGGTTCGTAATGGAGAGAAGGATTTAACGCCGGTGCTGGATGCCATCCAACGGGCGGTGATCGAGGATCAGGGGCTGGCGCTCGATGAAATCCTGCTGGTGCGCTGCGGAACGATTCCCAAAACCTCCAGCGGCAAGGTGCAACGCAATGCTTGTCGCACCGCGTTTCTGGCCGACGAACTTAAGGTTCTGGCCGAACGACGTGACTCAATGTTCAAACCTAACGGACACAGTCCGGCTCGTCCCGCCGTGCAAGGTATGGATCACGCACTCGCGAACGCAACGCCACAATCAAAAGTTTTTGCCGCCGTATGTCGGCACGCGGTCGCTTTGGCAGGAACCAGCGGCGCGACTTTGCCGGAGCTGACCCCCGACACACCGCTCAGTGCTTTGGGTTTGGATTCATTACAGCGGGTGGAATTAATGGCCGCGCTGGACAAGAGTTTAGCTGTGCATTTGCCTGAAGCGGTTTTCAACCAGGTTCAGACATTGGGGGAACTGGCTCAAGTCGTGCAGGCGTATCTGATCAATAATCCGAGGACCGTTGTTCCCGACGGCCAGATTCCGCCTGAATATTATGATTTTGTCCACTTCCCCGAGTATGGCGAGTTGAAGCGTCAGGAACGCCTGCTGCTGGCGGTCGGCGACAATCCGTATTTCCGCGTGGATCAAGGCGGAAGCGGAAGTGCCTCTTGCATTGATGGACGTCCACTCATCAACTTCAACGTGTATGATTACGTCGGTCTCGCTCACCATCCGGAAGTCGCAGACGCCGCCAAGGCCGCGATCAATCGTTATGGAACCAGTGCCGGAGCGAGCCGCTTGGTTTCCGGCGAGAAACAGGTGCATCGCGATTTGGAACAGGCGCTCGCCCAATTTCTGAACACGCCGGCCGCAATCGTTTTAGTCTCCGGCCATGCTACCAATGTCACCACCATCGGCCATTTGCTTGGGCCGGACGATTTGATTCTCCACGACGTTCTGGCGCACAACTCGATTGTCCAAGGCGCCATGCTGGCCGGCGCGACCCGTCGTGCTTTTGCCCACAACGACTGGCAGGCTCTCGACACCCTTTTGTCAGACGTGCGTCACCGCTATCGCCGCGTGCTGATTGCCATCGAAGGCGTTTACAGCATGGATGGCGATTTTCCCGAGCTGCCGCGTTTCGTGGAACTGCGAAAAAAACATAAAACGCTGCTGCTGGTAGACGAGGCGCACTCATTGGGAATCATGGGGGCGACCGGACGTGGTCTCGGCGAGCACTACGGAGTGGATCGCTCCGGGGTTGACCTCTGGATGGGCACGCTCTCGAAATCACTGGCCAGTTGCGGCGGCTACATCGCCGGTTCGAGCGAACTCATCGAATATCTCAAGTTCACTGTCCCCGGTTTTGTTTATAGCGTGGGCATTTCTCCGCCCGGCGCGGCGGCGGCACTGGCCGCCCTGACGGTTCTCCAGCGTGAACCGCAGCGCGTGGGTCGGTTGCGCGAGCTGTCGGCGCTGTTCCTGAAACTGGCCAAGGAACGCGGCTTGGACACTGGCCTGTCAGCCGGCACGCCCGTGGTTCCCGTCATCGCCGGCGGATCGGTAAAGGTCTTGCGGTTGTCCCGCGCCTTGTTCGACCGCGGCATCCACGTTCAGCCGATTTTGCCCCCGGCAGTTCCCGACCGCTCCGCCCGTCTGCGATTTTTTATTACGACGAATCACACCGAGGCGCAAATTCGCGCCACCGTCAATGCCGTGGCCGACGAACTGGCAAAACTACAGTGAATACAGTGAACAGCTGATTCATGAACCACCTGACCTGCCAATGCGTGCCCCGGCTAGACGGAGTTTCGGCGGCGGACTTGAAACGGCTTTTTCCGGAGCCTTCCAGCACCGCCACGCTGCTTTCTCTGTTGCAAGAATCGGGCATCGGCAATTTTAACCTGCGGAGTATCGTGGTGTTCCAAGATGGTGTTCCGATTCTCTTGCTGCCTTTGTTTGAAAGCCATTTTGATTTGTCCACTTTTGCGGAGGGATGGCTCAAGCAATTACTAAAGGCGGCCGCCCGTCTCGTTCCCTCAATTTTTCGTCCCCGGATTTTAGGCGTGGGTTTGTTGGTGGGCGAATGGAGCGAAGTCGGAATTGATCCTCAAATTGACGCCAGCACCCTGGCGGCGGCGTGGCAAACGGCCTTGGTTGCCCTGCAAACATTCGCAACGGAACTGAAAAGCGACCTCGTGGCGTTTTACAATTTTAATCAGCACGGCAAACTCCCGGGAGAAGTGGTTGAAAAATTCCACCAAGCGCAATGCCAGCCGTGTGCCCAACTCCCGATTACTTTTACCAGCGTGGAGGAATACTTGAACCGCCTTTCAGCCAACGCGCGAAAAAACCTGCGCCGCAAAATGCGCGTCACCGCCGAAGTCAGGGTGATTCGCAGCCGCGACATCGCTGCTTATCTGGACCGGATCTACGAGCTTTATCTGGAAACAGTGGACCGTAGCCCCATCGCGTTCGGCGTGCATAACCGTTTATTTTTTGAAAAAATTTGCGAGCGAGTTCCGGGCGCCGAGTTCACACTCTATTTTGTGCAAGCTGAACTGGTCGCCTTCAATCTGCTCATCGTGAAACCGGAGGCGATGGTGGATAAATATTTCTGCATGGATTTCGAGATTGGCCGTCAATACAACTTGTATGTTATGTCCTGGCTGGAAAATATCCGTTGCTGTGTGGAGCAAAAAATTCCGGTCTATCTCGCGGGTCAAGGCGCCGAGGCAACCAAAGCGCATCTCGGAGCGATGCTTAGTCCGAACTTTATTTTGTTCAAGCATCGCCGACCATTGGTTCACCGTTTTCTGGTTGGGCAGTCGGCGTTAACCGAGAGGATTCTTAGATTCCTTGGGTTCTGGCCGGACGCAACCACATTAAATACCGTTGCGTCATAGAAATAATATTTGATCCATGACCAAAGAAACTGAACATGTCATCGAAGTTGAGAAACTGACGAAGCGTTACGGGGAATTGCGGGCGGTCAACGGCATCTCGTTTAACGTCAGGAAAGGCGAAGTGTTCGCGTTGCTCGGCCCGAATGGCGCAGGCAAGACAACTACGGTCGAGATCATCAACACGATCCGCACACCCACCTCCGGTAAAGTGCGTCTGCTAGGGATGGATGTCACGAAGCAGAAACATGGCATCGTCCGACGCATCGGCGTGCTGCCGCAGGGATTCAGTTCGTTCGACCGGCTGACGGTCAAGGAGACCTTGCAGTATTACGCGCGGCTTTTCTCTCACAAAAACACGGATATTGATGGACTGATAGCGCTCGTGAATCTCACGGACAAAACCAAAGAGCTTTACAAGAACCTTTCCGGCGGTTTGCAGCAGCGCCTGGGAATTGCGATTGCGCTCGTGAATGAACCCGAGGTCGTGTTCCTCGACGAGCCGACGACCGGGCTTGACCCGCGCGCCCGGCGCGAGGTGTGGGACGTCTTGCAAGGTTTGAAGCAAAAGGGAACAACAGTGTTTCTCACCACGCACTACATGGAGGAGGCAGAACTGCTTGCCGACACGGTCGCCATCATCGCGAAGGGAAAGATTACTGCGATGGGATCTCCCGGGGAACTCATCGAGGGCAACGCGAATTTCCTGCTGCTCAAGTTACAGTTCGCCGATGAAAGAGCCTTTAAAATCGTCCAGCAGCTTGGCTTCGAGCCGATCCATGACAATCACAATAAACTCAAGATCAAGGTGGCGCACACGGACGACGTCCAGAAAATCTTGAACGCCATCAGGGACGCTGGGATGCCATTGGTCGGCTTGGATGTTCGCAAGCCCAACCTTGAAGAGGTCTATTTGAAGCTCACCGGCGAGACTTGCGGTGAAGATTCCGCTGGGGAAAGGAGCGCGGAATGAACCTGCGCATCGTCATCGCCAATCTTTTCGTAAAGCTGATAAGCGTCTATCGCGAGAAGACGACCATGTTCTTCACGCTGGCTTTCCCCGTCATTCTGATCCTCGTGTTCGGCACGATTTTCATGAGCCAGGACAACGTGAACTACCACCTAAATGTGCAGGACCTGGACCAGTCGGATTCGTCCGCCGAAGCCATTGAGACCCTTGGGCAAAACGGGAAATTCAAGGTAACCATGGTTGACCCTGCCGTCAGCGCCGTGCAATACGTTAAGGACAACCAAGTGAACCTGGTCCTCGTTATTCCCCAAGGCTTTGAAACAGCCCTCTTGCTGAGGACAGACCACAATGACCTTACAGCCACCGTCACCGTCACCAATGTATTTGATCCCAGCTCGGCTTCGGTGCCGACGAAGATAGAAATCCTGAATGGAGTTATCGCCGGGGTGAACCAGGAAATGTCGGGCGTGCCGCCGTTCATCAAGTCCGTTGAAAAATCAATCTTCACTAGGAAATACCGGTTCATCGAGTTCTTCATTCCCGGCATCATCGCGATGGCGGTGATGACGTTGAGCCTGTTCGGCACGGTGAACTTGAACACGGAACTGCGACAGAAGGGTATCATCAGGAAACTATCCACCACGCCCATCACCCGAAGCGAATGGATACTATCGGACATCCTCTACCAGTTCATCCTCGCGGTCATATCCACGATTGTGATGCTGCTGGTAAGTTACGCCGTGTTTGAAGTCAACCTGCATATCAATGCCTGGCTCCCGGTGTTCATATTACTAAATGTCTGCGCGTTCGTCGGTATCGGAATGATCCTGACCCGCTTCGTCAGAGAGGCGGAGAGTGCCGCTGCCGCTGCCAACGCCATTAGTTTTCCGATGATGTTTCTCTCGGGAAGCTTCTTTCCCATCGAGCTGATGCCGGGTTTTCTGCAAACAATTGCCAAAATACTACCGCTGTATTATGTGAACGAGGGACTCCGGGCGGCGATGATATTTGAAGACAACATGGCCGCGCTGTGTGACGCCGCCGTCATCGGGGCTTTTGCCGCCGTGGTCTTAATCTTGGGGGTAACAATCACAAAATGGAAAGAAGACAAATGATAGCAACGACCAGGCTGGGCCGTCTGGGCCAAAGACTGAAGGCTCATTGGCGTTTCAAACTACTGGCCGGGACGATTATTTTTATCGCCTTCTTCAGTGGTTACTTTCTGCTGCTCAACTTCCACATCTTCCCCGTGCGAGTAATGCCGGTCACTGCCCTCGACCGGCTGATCGTTTACCAGCCTGATAACTTATTGCTCTACCTGTCGCTCTATCTTTATATCCCGCTGGCTCCCTGGCTGCTGGACAATAAACGGGATCTGAACAACTGCTGTCTGGCCTTGAGCGGACTTTGCTTGCTGGGACTAATTATTTTTTTCGTCTGGCCTACCACCATTCTCCGTCCGGATAATACCGACCACTGGCCAGTCATTTCAATTGATGAGCCACGCAATGTCTGCCCCTCGCTCCATGCAGCCTTTGGCGTCTTCTCGGCTATTTTCATTGATCGCTTGTCTCGGCATCTTGGCGATCACGGTCTGATTAGGGGTCTAAGCTGGCTCTGGTGTCTCGGCATCCTGTATTCCACGTTGGCCACCAAGCAGCACCTCGCGGTTGATCTGGTTGCTGGCACTATTCTCGGCGTAGCTTGGGCGTGGTTTTATCAACGATTCTTTCCGCTGGTTGGAAAATTCCCGACCTGACCGGCGTGAGCGCAGCGGCTCAGAGCCATCCGGCTTGGCGATACCATTCGGCCGTTTCGCGCAGGCGTTCGGCCAACGTGGTCGCGGGCGACCAACCCAACTGTGTCTGGGCTTTGGCGGAGGAACACATCCACGACCCGGCCAAAGCTTCGGTCATCTTGTCGCTATTCACCCAACCGGGCTGGCGACGGATTTGCGCCAGCGCATCGCCGCAAAGTCCGACGAGTTGCACGAGCGGTTCCGGTAGGTGCAACACCATTGCCCGTTTCTTTCCCAAGGCCATGGCGATGGCCTGTCCTAGTTCGGCATACGTCGGATTGGTCTCCGCCGCCACGAAATAAACGCCGTGACCCCGCGCTCCGTCGGGGCGTAGGCGTTCGCCTTTCTCGGCAGCCAAAAGCAGGAGCGCCACCAAGTCGGCAACGTGGATCAGCGAAACACGTCGTTCCTTCCAGCCGGCCACGACATGGAGTCCAGAGCGGGCGATTGGCCGGAACATTTCCAGCACACCCCGGTCGCCGGAACCGAAGACGATGGGCGGTCGCACAATGGTAATCTCCATTTCTCCGGCATAACGTGCCGCAGTTAGTTCGCCCGCCAGCTTGCTGCGACCATAGGCGGAGACGGGCGTCGGCAAATCGCTTTCCATGCGCGGTTGGTCGCCAAGGCAAGGTCCCGCCGCGGCCAGCGAGGAAACCACAATTAACTTCGTCCGCTCGTGGCGGTTCACACAGGCCGCTGTAATAGCTTCGATACCGCCGACGTTCACGCGTGCGAAATCGGTCTTCCTCACAGTTTTCACCAGACCCGCAAGATGAAATACCACTTGAGCCTGCGACTCCGCCAAGGCCCGCTCAATACTTACGCGATCGGTCGCTTCGCCCTCGATGAGTTGGGCGCCTGCCGATTTGAGTTCCTCGATGCGCGATGTAGGCCGCACGAGGCACGACACTTGGTTGCCTTGCTCGATCAGCCGACGCACTAGATGAGTTCCAATAAAACCGCTGGCACCGGTGACCAGCACGGATTTTGCATCCGAGGTTTTCATCGCGTTGTCCTTTTCAGATGGCAGCTATCACGAATCATATTTTTAGAATCATATGCTTTTGTTCCTTCAGCAACAACACTCGCGGACGAACCTCACCAAGACAAAAATCAGCAACTTTCTACAAGCTGCGTAATGCCGGCATAATTCATCGCCCGGATTGGTCTTGCCGCATTAGGCAAACGAGCGATAATCAACGGCAAGGCCACTAAAGTGATCGTGAGATCGCAGCCGTATGGAAAACTCTTTATCAATGGAAACTCTCGCAGCCGACATAGAAATCGTGGTCGTGGAGGGCGGCACGGACCTTAAGGATTTCATCAATCTACCCTGGAAGCTCTATGCGGAATATCCCAAGTGGGTTCCACCGCTTAAGAAGGAAATTCGCCGGCTTTTAGATCCTAGTCGTCACCCTTTTTGGGCGACTGCCGAGCGCCGGCTTTTTCTGGCCCGGCGCGGTTCAAAGACCGTGGGCCGGATCGCGGGCATCATTGATCGCTGCTATAATGATTTTCACCACGAGCGAATGGGTATCTGGGGATTTTTTGAATGCGCTGACGATCCGGCGGCGGCGGC
>JANOBC010000008.1:0-20765 GCA_031411455.1 Limisphaerales bacterium | reverse complement strand
CCGATAATTGTGCCGAATTCAAAATCGCCAATGCCGGCGCGGGAATTCCGCCGGAAATTCTGCCGCGTGTCTTTGACCGCTTTTTTCGCGGCGACCCGGCGCACAATTCCGCCGTGGATGGCTGCGGCCTGGGCTTGAGCATTGCCCAGTGGATTGTCGCCGCGCACAATGGCGCGGTGAAAATTGAATCCGAGCCGGACAAATTAACCACCGTCACCGTGCGTCTGCCTTTAGAAAACTGATCGCGATGCCAAACCACAGCCGACCAATTTTTAGCCTCACGCAAAGAACGCAAAGGAAACAATTTGTTTTGGTATTCATTAAAAACCTTTGCGGCCTTCGCGCTCTTTGCGTGAGGAATTCAATTCTCTTGTTTGTGCTTCTGGCGGCTCCGGGCTGCGCGCGGTTTCAATCCCATCCGCTCGCGCCGGAAAAATCAGCGGCGCAACTGGAAGCGCGTCGGCTGGACGACGCTGGCCTGAAAAAATTCTTCGTCACCAATTCCGTTCCCGCGCCGGAAAGCTGGCCGCTGGAGAAGTGGGATTTGAATTCGCTCACCCTCGCCGCGTTTTATTTTCATCCCACCCTCGCCGTCGCCCGCGCGCAGTGGCAGCTCGCCGAGGCGGGCGTGAAATCCGCCGGTGGCCGCCCGAACCCGACGTTGACCATCACGCCGGAATACAACACGACTACCGCCATCCCGACGCCGTGGGGGCCGTCGGTCAGCTTCGATCTGCCGATTGAGACGATGGGCAAACGCAGCAAGCGCATCGCCGAGGCGAATAAACTTTCCGAAGCCGCGCGCTGGAATTTTGTCTCCGCCGCGTGGCAGGTGCGCCGCAGCGTCCGCACGGCGCTGGCGGAATTCTCCTTCACGCAAAAACGCCTGCCGTTGCTGCAAAAACAAACCGAGTCGCAACGTGAAATTGTCCGTCTATTGCAAAGTAGTTTTGATGCGGGTGGAGCGTCGCGCCCGGAACTGACAGCCGCGCAGATGACGTTGAGTAAATTGCAGATTGATGTTTCCGGCGCGGAAGCGAAATCCGCCGAGGCACGCTCGCGGCTGGCGGAGGCGATTGGCGTTTCTTCTGTCGCGCTGGAGGGAATAAAATTTGAAACCGTATCCGGTGCGGCTCGCGAGGACGCTCGCCCCACCGACGGCTCGACGAATGGAGGCTTCGATTCGTTGGCTGGCTTGACTTCGGACACCGCGCGTCACGCCGCGTTGCTGGGTCGTGCCGACATCCGTGCATCGCTCGCCGATTACGCCGCCGCCGAAAATAATTTGCGGCTGGAAATCGCGAAACAATTTCCCGACGTGCATCTGAATCCCGGCTATCAATTCGATCAGGGCGACAACAAATGGTCGCTCGGCCTCTCGGTGGAACTGCCAATTTTTAACCAGAACCAAGGCCCGATTGCCGAGTCTAGGGCGCGGCGCGAATTGGCGGCGGCGAAATTTCTCCAACTTCAGGCGCAAGTCGTCGCGCAGGTGGAACGCGCCGTGGCTGGCTGGCACAGCGCACAGTCGCAGTTGAAAACTTCGGGCGAACTTTTTGACGCCGCGCAGCGTCAGCAACAATCCATCACCGCACAAGTGCAGGCCGGAGCTGCCACCAAAATGGATTCGGCGGCGGCGGAGATTGAATTGAATTCCATCCGACTCGCGCAACTCGACAGCGAGGCGCAGGCGCAGGCAGCACTCGGTGCGTTGGAGGACGCGCTGCAAAGCCCGGCGGATGCCATCGCGGCCGTCATAAAAAAAATTTCCACGGAAAGAAAATCGCCATGAAAAATTTCAACGAAGATCAATCGTCCGCAGTTTTGAAAGCGTCAGGCAAAAGCGCGCGAGCGTCTCGGTGTGCGGCAGCCCTCGGCCGATTTTCAATGCGCGCCGACGTTCGCTAAAGCGGCAGTGGGCTGCCGCACTCCAAAACCTGGCGGACTTTTGGAAAATTTTTATTCACGGCGTCCACGGCAGTTTTTCTCATTGCTCTGGCCGGTTGCTCCAAGCCCGCCGCCGCGCCGGAGAAACTTGAAGCGGAACACGCTGCCGGTGTGACGATGGATGCAGAAACGCAAGCGCGCATCGGATTGAAGATGGAAACTCCCGCCGCGATGGAGTGGCAGCCGGAGATTCATGCAACGGGTCGCGTGGTTGATCCGCTGGCGTTCACGGCGGCGGCGGCAGATTACGAAACGGCCCGCGCGGCGGCGATTTCTTCACAGAGTGAATTGAGCCGCACACAAAAATTGGCGGAGCAAAACAACGCCTCGGCGCGGGTTCTGGAAGCAGCTACTGCTGCCGCTGCGCGGGATGCGCTCGCGCTCAAGTCGGCGCAGGCGAAATTCACCGCCGACTGGGGCCGACAACTTGCGGCGCAGACTAATCTGACCACCTTCGCCGAGAAACTTCAGACCGGCGACGTCACGTTCGTCAAACTTTCGCTGCCAGCAGGGATGTTCCCCGAAGTGCTGCCGGCCACCGCGACGGTTTCTGCTTTTGGCAACGAAACCAACTTTGTTCCGGCAGATCTGGCGGACAATCTCGCCATTGATGCGCCAACGCAAATGCAGTCGCTGCTATTTTCATCGCGCCAAAAACTGTCGCCGGGCGTCGCCGTCACGGCGCGTTTAAAAATGGCTGGCGCGCCTTTGAGCGGTGTGCTGATCCCCGCCAGCGCGGTTGTGCAGCATGACGGCAAGGCTTGGGCGTATGTGCAGACGCAGACGAATCAATTCACCCGTGTCGAAGTGCCGCAAGATCGCGGTGTCGCCGAAGGTTGGTTCGTGCAGGAGAATTTTTCTGCGACCAGCCGCGTCGTGGCGGGGGGCGCGCAGACGTTGTTGTCGGCGGAATTTTCCACGGGCGAGGGCGCGCACGAACATTGAGCCATGCTGAAGCGACTCGTTGAAATTTCTTTGCAGCGGCGCGGCGTGGTTATCACGCTGGCGCTCGGCCTCATCGTTTATGGGCTGTTTGTGACGATGCGCGCGCGGCTGGATGTGTTCCCGGAATTTGTGCAGCCGCAGGTCGCCGTGCAGACGGAATCGCCGGGACTGTCGCCGGAACAGGTGGAAGTGCTCGTGACGCGGCCCGTGGAAAACGCCATGAACGGCGCGGTGAATCTGGATTCGGTCCGCTCGGAATCCATCCAAGGTTTGTCGGTTGTCACGGCGGTGTTCAAGGACGGCACAGACATTTTCCGCGCGCGGCAGATGTTGTCCGAACGCCTCGCGCAACTGGCCGGCGAACTGCCAGCGGGTGTGTCCGCGCCGAAGATGGAACCGCTCACGTCGTCCACGATGGACTTGCTGAAGTTCGGCCTGACTTCGGAAAAACTTTCGCCGGCGGAACTGCGGACGTTCGCGGATTGGACGGTGCGCCCGCGTTTGCTTTCTGTTCCCGGCGTGGCGGCGACAAAAGTTTTCGGCGGCGAAGTGCGGGAGTTGCAGATTCAATTTCTGCCGGAGCGGTTGAAAATTTTCGGCGTGACTGTCACCGACGTGGCGAACGCCGCGCGCGCGGCGACGGGTGTTCGCGGTGCTGGTTTTATTGAAACGGATGCGCAACGCCTGCCGATTCAAACCGAGGGCCAGTCCTTTACCGCCGCGCAGTTGGGCGAAGTTGTCGTCGCCCAGCACGATGGCCGCAGCATCAAGTTGAGCGACGTGGCGCAAGTCATCGAAGCCGCCGCGCCAAAATCCGGCGACGCACTCATCAATGGCAAGCCGGGCGTGTTGCTGACGACGACCAGCCAGTTTGGCGCGAACACGATGGAAGTGACGCTCGCGGTGGAATCCGCGCTGCGCGAACTGCAACCAACCTTCGCCGCGCTCGGTGTGAACTACGCTCCCGGCCTGCACCGCCCCGCGACGTTCATCGAGCACGCCATCGCCAACATGAAATCCTCGTTGCTGCTCGGCGCGGTGCTGGTGACGGTGGTTTTGTTTTTATTCCTGCTGGATTTTCGGACGGTGCTGATTTCATTTTTGTCCATCCCGCTCTCGCTGCTCGCGGCCATCGTGGTGCTGGATCATTTCGGCGTGACGTTGAACACGCTCACGCTCGGCGGCCTCGCGGTGGCGGTCGGCGTGGTGGTGGACGACGCCATCATAGACGTGGAAAATATTCTGCGCCGCCTGCGTGAAAACCAGAAGTGCGCGCAGCCCAAACCATTACTGCCAGTGGTGCTCGCCGCCTCGCTGGAAGTTCGCAGCGCGGTGGTGTATGCGACGTTCATCGTTGCGCTGGTGTTCCTGCCGGTGCTGACGATGACGGGTTTGCAGGGAAAGTTTTTCGCGCCGTTGGCCGTGGCATTCATTCTCGCAATTCTGGCGTCGCTCGCGGTGGCGCTGACGGTCACGCCGGCGTTGTGCCTGGCTTTTCTTTCCCGCTCGGAACCGCACGCGGAGCCGAACTATCTGCGCCGGCTAAAATCATTTCATCGCGGCTGGTTGGAAAAAACCGGCGGGCGTCCCGGCCTATTAATCATCGCGGCGCTGATTCTCGTGGTCGGCGCGCTGGCGACGCTGCCGTTTTTTGGCGGCGAATTTTTGCCGGAATTCCGCGAGGGACATTTTGTGGCGCACGTCGAGATGCTGCCCGGAACGTCCTTGTCGGAGATGAAGCGCCTCGGCGCGCGCATCTCGCAAGCCATGCTGGCAAATCCCGCCGTCCAATCTGTCGGGCACCAGATTGGCCGCGCGGAACTTGGCGAAGATACTTGGGGGCCGAATAAATCTGAATTGCACGTCGAGATGAAGCCGGATGCGGTGGATGGCCAGGAGGCCGTGCAGAATGAAATCCGCGCCGCACTGAAACAATTTCCCGGCATCCAGACGGAAGTGCTGACGTTTCTCGGCGACCGCATCGGCGAGAGCATCGCGGGCGAAACGGCGCAGGTCGTGGTGAATGTTTTTGGTGATGACTTGGATGTTTTGGACGCCAAGGCAAAAGAAGTTGCCGCCTTGCTGGAGAAAATTCCCGGAGCGGCAGATGTCAAGTTGTCATCCGCCAACAGCGAACCGCGCGTGCAAATCCAGTTGCGACCGGAGCGGCTGACGCAGTTTGGTTTCCGTCCCGATGAAGTTCTCGAAGCCGTGCAGACCGCTTACGAGGGCGACCGCGTGGCGCAAATCTACGAGGGTGAAAAAGTCTGCAACGTCCGCCTGCTGCTCGCCGACTCGGCTCGAAAAAATCCGGCGGCCATCGGTGATTTGTTGGTGCAAAGCCCGACCGGTCTGGCGCTGCCGCTGCGGGAACTGGCGACGATTAAACTGACCGAGGGACGCGACATCATTTTGCACGATGGCGCGCGGCGGCGGCAGACCGTCACCTGCAATCCGAGCGGGCGCGATGTCACATCGTTCGTCGCCGAGGCGAAGAAAGTAGTGTCCGCGCAGGTGAAACTGCCGGCGGGAACTTATGTTGAATTCAGCGGCGCGGCGGAACAGCAAGCGCGGGCGCAGCGGGAACTGTTGCTACATTCAGTGGCGGCGGCGGGTGGAATCATTTTGCTGCTGGCACTGGCGCTGCGGCGGACGAGCCACGTCCTGCTCGTGCTGGCAAACGTGCCATTCGCGCTCGTCGGCGGCGTGCTGGCGATTTTTTGCGCGGGATATTTTGGCGACGATGGACAGGCTTCACTATCGCTCGGCACGCTGGTTGGATTCGTGACGCTGTTTGGCATTACGATGCGCAATTCCATTATGCTGGTCTCGCACTACGAACATCTCGTCACCGTCGAAGGCATGGTCTGGGGCGCGGAAGCGGCCTTGCGCGGCGCGACGGAGCGGTTGATTCCCATTCTGATGACCGCGCTGGTGACGGGACTTGGCTTGTTGCCGCTCGCCATCGGCAGTGGTGATGCTGGCCGGGAAATCGAAGGCCCGATGGCGATTGTGATTCTTGGCGGGCTGGTGACTTCGACCGCGCTAAACCTGCTGGTGCTGCCGACCCTGGCGTTGCGTTTCGGAAAATTTTCCAAAGCAACGGAGAAGTGATTCGTTTTTGTGCGCCTTTGGTTTAAGCGAAGTTCGCCCCCCACTAACCCACCACGCTTTTGTCTTGTTGCTTGCGCGCCACACGTTAAGAATTCGTGCAGGAAAAATTACCAAGCATGAATCCTGTTCCCGCCGCCGAACTGAACGAACTCCTCACGAAGCTCATCCAAAGTGCTGAAGGAATTTCCGATTTGATTTTTGTCGCGGGCAAGCCGCCACAGTCGGAAATTTTCGGACGTCTCGTTACGCCGCCGGGTTGCCCTGAGCCAGTGCTGACGGGCGCGCGGATTGCCGGCTTGGCGCTGGCCATCATCGGCGGCAACGAGCGACTCGCCGGCGACCTCGCCAAGGCTGGCTCGTGCGATTGCAGCTATTCGCTCGAAGGCGTCTGCCGTTTCCGCGTGAACATCTACCGGCAAATTGGTAACTACGCGATGGTCCTGCGCCGGCTTTCCTCGCAGGTTCCGTCCATGGAAAAGTTGAAGCTCGCGCCGGTGTTCAATGAGATTATCAAGGAAAAGACCGGCCTCATTTTCCTCACCGGCGGCACGGGCAGCGGCAAGACAACGACGCTTGCCGCCATGTTGAACGAAGTGAATCTCACGCATGAATGTCACGTCGTCACGCTGGAAGACCCGGTGGAATTTGTGCATCCGCAATTAAAATCCGTGTTCAGCCAGCGCGAAATGGGGCGCGATTTTTACAGCTTCCCTGACGGCCTGCGCGCGGCGTTGCGGCAGGCGCCGAAAATTATTTTGGTCGGCGAAATTCGCGACCGCGACACGATGGAAATCGCGTTGACGGCGGGCGAGACCGGCCACGTTGTTTATTCCACGTTGCACACCATCAGCGCGGGGCAGACGATCCAGCGCATCCTCGGCATGTTCAGCAAGGACGAGGAACAGCAGGTGCGCGAACGGCTCGCGGGCAGTTTGCGCTATGTTTGTAGCCAACGGCTCGTGCCGAAAAAGGAAGGTGGACGCCTGCTTGTAACGGAACTCATGGGCAGCAATCTCCGCAGCCGCGAGGCGATGCTGCTGGGCGAAAGCGAAGCCCGCCGCTTCAATGACATCATCGAAGCCGGGAGCACGCTGGGCTGGCACAGTTTTGAGCAGTCGCTGGCGAAGGCCTACGAGCAAGATTTGATAACCGATGAAACGGCGTTGCTCTACAGCGTCAACAAATCAGTCATGCGCCAGCGCGTGGATGCCATCAACAAGAGCGGCAAGGTTCAAGCGGAGGCGCACTCGCTGAAAATGGCGGGCGCTCTGCTACCATCGCCGCCACCACTCCGGGCCGCGCCACCAACTCCAACCCCGCCGCCCGCGCAGTAAAATTCAAGGCGGCGGCGGTTTGATCATCAAGCACATCCAGCCAATGATAAATGCAACTCCTCCAATCGGTGTGATCGTGCCGAGCCAGCGAACATTCGTGACGGCCAAGAGGTAAAGCGAGCCGGAGAAAATTAAAATGCCCGCGAGAAAACTCCACCACGCGAACACTCGAAAACTTTTCGTGGACGCTAGCACGAATAACATTACCGCGTGGATGAAATGGTAGAACACCGCCTTTTCCCAAATCGCCGCCGTGCCGTTCTGCGCGAGCAAATCTTTCAAGCCATGCGAGCCAAACGCACCGAGCAACACGGCCAGAAAACCAAACGCGGCAGCAGCGCGACCGTGGAAAAGGCGTCTCGCCGATCCAGTTGGTTTTTCTAAATCAGTTAAAGACGGGGATTTCACCGGAAACACGAACTCACAGGCTGGAAGCCTGTGGCACTATTTTGCGCCTTCGACCTGCACCTTCGTCGGCGGAAGAACCACCGCGTCTTTGCTGGCGGCGGCGCGATCTTGAAGCTGCTTGATGAGAAAAGTGTCTTCCGGCGCGGTGCGATACGCGGTGAACCAGATGTTGCCAAGCAACTGCCCGCTCTTCACGAGCTGGCCTTCGAGGAACGCGCGGCCCACGTCGCCGCGACCGGGTTTGTTCGAGAGCTTGCCGTCGCGGTCGAGGGTGTAGAGCGGTTCAACGAGCTTGTTCGCCTGCACCACGAAGTCTACGGCTTCGGGGAAAATGCCGTCGCCGTCGAGCGAATTGGGAATTTCCCACGCCGGTTTGATTTGCGCAGAAAGTTTCGGCACATCAATGCCACCGGTTTTTTTGAAGAAGCCGCCGTCAATGTAAGCGTGAATGCCGAACGACGTTGAATAATGATTCGGGTTACCCGTCGCCGCGTTCGTCACCCAGCCGTGATGATGCTTGGTGGCGTGCAGCGGCTGGCTCGCGTCGCCGACGAAATGGCCCATCACGCCCATGACGTAGAGGATGTCCTGCTGGGCGTTGGCGATTTCCGTGGGCGTGCCGCCGTGATTTTCAAACGCGGCGAGCGTGCTGAAACCGGATTGCAGTTTCTGAAAATTTTCATTAATGGCCCACGGCAGAAATCCCGAAAGCTCGCGCGAATGGTCGGAATTTTTCGCCGGATCAATCGCGGGGAAACGTTCGGGATGCTCCAGCCGCGCCTTGGTGATGGCGGCGGCGAACTGATAGCGGAACGGCGGCAGCGTGGCGGGCGTCAGGTCATATTCGGCAATCTCTTCGAGGTCGAGATAATGATCCGGCCCGCTGCAATGGCCGAGTTCTAGGCCGCGCTGCGGCGTGGCTTTCACATCGGTGATGTTGCGCCAGCGGTCGGCCTCGCCCGCGAGAAACACGACACGATCGCGCGCGGCCGCATCCAGGACAAACGCGGGGAAATCTTTTGGTAGCGAGGCCAGCGCGAGTTCGTTCACCGAGCGGTGACCTTCGTAATCCCAGGCGTTGGCATTCAACGTGAGCACACCGAGCGTGAGGATGGCGGTAAAAACTTTTTTATTCATAATTATTTCCTTGTTGGCAAAAATGTAGCCAAGCAAACGGCCAAGGCAATTCCATTCGCGCACGAAAAACTTCAACCAAGTGGGACGCTCACCCCACCACAATTTCGATCTTTGGGTTAAATTACGCGAGCCTGCACGAAAGCGTTTGCGCTTTGCCCTGCGTTCGCGCATAAATTTTCCATGCTTGCCCGCGCTTGTTCCGCCGCCGTCAACGGCATTGACGCCTACGCCATCGAAGTCGAGGTCAACTGCGGCTATGGCGAAACCTTCATCGTGCTCGTCGGTTTGCCGGATGCGGCCGTGAAAGAATCCAAGGAACGCGTCTCCACCGCGCTCGCCAGTTCCGGCTACAAATTTCCGATGGGCAAAAGCACCATCAACCTCGCGCCTGCCGATGTGAAAAAAGAAGGGCCGAGCTTTGACCTGCCCATCGCACTCGGAATGTTGGCCGCGAGCGAACAGATCGAAACCGATCAGCTCGATCACTTCGTCGCCATCGGCGAACTCGCGCTCACCGGTGCGGTGCGGTCCGTGAAAGGCGTGCTACCTATCGCGCTCCGGGCGAAGGCGGATGGCAAGACGGGAATTCTCGTGCCGCCAGAAAACGCCGCCGAAGCTGCCGTCGTCAGCGGCCTCCAAGTCATCCCCGTGCAAAATCTCCGCGAGGCCGCGCAATTTCTGGAAGGCGAAATTCGCATCGCGCCAACGAAGGTGGATTTGGAAAAACTTTTTGAGCACAAGTCGGACGACGAACATGATTTCTCCGAAGTGAAAGGTCAGGAGAACGTGAAGCGCGCGTTGGAAATTGCGGCGGCGGGCGGCCACAACGTCATCCTCATCGGCCCGCCCGGCACCGGCAAATCCATGCTCGCGAAACGGCTCGCCACGATTTTGCCGCCGCTCACGCTCGACGAAGCGCTGGAGACGACGAAGATTCACAGCATCGTCGGCCTGCTGAAATCGGGCCAAGCGCTCATCACGCAGCGCCCGTTCCGCGCACCGCATCACACCGCGAGCGACGCGGGGCTTTTGGGCGGAAATATAAATCCGACGCCCGGCGAAATTTCCATCGCGCACAACGGCGTTTTGTTTTTGGACGAACTGCCGGAGTTCAAGCGCAGCGTTCTCGAAACCATGCGGCAGCCGTTGGAGGAAGGTCACGTCACCATTTCCCGCGCCGCTGGCACGCTGACTTTTCCTGCGCAATTCATGCTCGTCGCCGCCATGAATCCCACGCCAGATGGCAAGATGCCCGCCGAGAGCAAAAGTTCTCCGCGCGAGATTCAAAATTATCTTGGGAGAATTTCCGGCCCGTTGCTCGACCGCATTGACCTGCACATTGAAGTGCCGCCGGTGAAATTTCGCGAGATGAGTTCGGTGGCGCCCGGCGAAACCTCCGCACAAATCCGCGAACGCGTCATCGCCGCGCGCAAACTTCAGACCACGCGCTTCGCTGGAAAGAAGAACGTCACCTGCAACGCCCGGATGGGGCCGAAGGAATTGAAAGCGTGCTGTGAACTCGATGAACCGACGCGCGAAATGCTCAAGCACGCGATGACCGAATACAATTTAAGCGCCCGCGCCTACGACCGCATCTTGAAAGTTGCCCGCACCATCGCGGATCTGGCGGGCATGGAAAAAATATCCAGCGACCACATCAGTGAGGCCATCCAGTTCCGCTCGCTCGACCGGCAATTGTGGGGCTGATATGGAAAAATCCGCCACCAAATTTCCCCCGCCGTTGGAATTCATCGGCCTATACGAACTGCGTTTTCGTGGGCGCACATTTGTGAATTTTTCGGGCTGCGATTATTTCCGCCTCGCCCGCGATCCGCGCCTCGCCGCCGCCGCCAAAAAAACTTTAGCAACCACCGGGCTGAACGTCTCCGCCTCGCGCCTGACCACGGGCAACCGCGACATTTATCTTCAACTGGAAAGCGCGCTCACCAGATTTTTCCAAGCCGAGGCCGCGTTGATTCTTTCGGATGGCTACCTCGCTCCGCTGGCAACCGCGCAAGCGCTGGCGGGGGAATTCACTCATGCCTTCATTGACGAGCGGGCGCACAACGCATTGATTGACGCGGGGCGGATGCTGGATTGTCCGGTAAAAAAATTTCCGCATCGCGATGCAGCGGCACTAAAAAAACTGCTCGCGCGCGTCGGGAAAAATTTCCGCCCAATCATTCTGACCGATGGAATGTTTTCCTACGATGGCGCGGTCGCGCCGCTGCGGGCATATCTAAAAATCCTGCCGCGCGACGGGATGATTCTCATGGACGACGCGCACGGCATGGGCGTCGTGGGCGCAACCGGCAAAGGCGCGCCCGAACACGAAGGCGTGAATCGCGAGCGCATCATCCAGTGTGGGACGTTGAGCAAGGCGTTCGGCGCGTTCGGCGGCGTGGTGCTGTCGTCGCGCGCGGTGCGGGAGAAAATACTGGCGCGCAGCCGCTCGTTTGTGGGAACGACGCCGCTGCCGCCGCCGCTGGCCGGGGCCGCACTGGAGTCGCTGAAGATTTTGAGCCGCGACACCGCGCGTCGCAAAAAACTTTTCGCCAACCTGTCGTGGCTGCGCGGAAAACTGCGCGCGGCGGGCTGGGAAATTTCTGAAACGCCTGCGCCGGTAGTGCGGTTGCCGGAATTGAACGATTTGGAAGTTGAACGGTTAAAAAAATCTCTGCTTGCTGCTGGAATTTATCCGCCGTTCGTGAAATACGGCGCGGCGGCGCGCGGCACTTTCCGGTTTGTCGTTTCAAGCGAACACACGCGCGCGCAACTTCAAAACCTCGCCGCTGTGCTGGGGAAATTTATTTCAACTTCACACTGAACGGGCTGGCGGCGGTGATCTTTTCAAAGCTGGCTTCGTAAAAAAGTTCGCGGAATTCCGCCGTTTCCAGCAGATGTTTTTTGGCATCGCGACGGACGAGGTGTTTCAACTCGTCAAGATTTTGCGACCAGCGGAAGCCGTTGAAAAATTCCACGCCCGCGAATTGCGTCTTGTAGAGCGCGCGTTCCGAGTAGCACGTTCCGAGATAGATGTGCGTGAACTTCTGTTCCTGAAAATAATTCACCGCCGTGGTCATCAGGAACAGGCCGAGGCTGCGGTTGGGATGGTTCAGGTTGAAAAATGAGTAGCGGTAGAACGCGACGCGCGGCGCTTCGAGATAAAGCAGCACCACGCCAATTTCCGCGCCCGCGGCGTCGTTGAAGACCATCAGGTGCGTGGCGAGCGGTGAGTTGAAGAGGAGTTCCAATCGTTCCGCTGGCATCACGCCCGCGCCGTAGCGCGCCTCGGCGTATTTCAGGCAAAAATCTTGGCGCGCGGCGGAGAAATCAAATTCCGCGCGTGGCACGAGCCGCATGGTGATACCTTCGCCTTTGCGGAGGATGCGGCGGTTTTCGGACGACAAGGAAAACTTGGCCAGCTCCACGCGGAGGTTGCGGCAGAGGCAGAACTGATCCAGCCCGCGGGCGCCGGGCAGAAAGCCGGCGTTGAACAAATCCGCCGGTGCCTCGCCCGCTTCGGGAATTGCCCAGACGACGTAGGGATAAAGGTAGCGGCTGTAGTCCGCTTCGGCTTCTGAAAACAGGAGTTTCATTTTTTACAGTAAATTTAATTCAGTTTTAACTGACCGCAGAGCGCGCAAATTTTTTTAACTATGGATGGATACAGATAATTTCGCGACTGTGAAAAAGTTTGAGGCCGTTTTTTGTGCGGCGGCTGCGGAGTTTGGGGGCGCCGATTGTTTGTCACCGGTGCCGAGTTTCCGCGTGTTCCAAAATATGATTCAACCGCTCATCCGTGAGCCGCACTTTGCGACCGAAGCAATCCGTGTGCGTTTTCATTCACGAACTCAAGGTTTCCGGTTTGCGCGACCGCCCATTCAAAACTTTCACCAGCACGCCTAGCGCGCGTTCCGCCTGCGCGACGTAGGGATTTGTTTTGTCCCACACATAACCGGCCAGCACGGAGCAAATCTGCCGCATGATGTCGGGGTTTTTGTTCGGCGCGAAAAAAATCGTCGGCAGCTTGCCGTCATACCAGCCGGCCACATACGCGCGGAAGGTGTTGATGCCTTGCATGACGTGGTCGGCGTATTCCGTCTGCCAGTCCACCGTCTCGCCGCGCAACTGGCGCGTCAAAACTTTCGCCGCGCGGTTGGCCGAGGCGAACGCCAGCGACACGCCGGAGCTGAACACCGGGTCGAGAAATTCCGTGGCGTTGCCCACGAGCGCGAACCGTTCGCCAAAAAGTTTTTTAACCGAGCACGCATAACCGCTGATGCGCTGGGCGGGCATGGCAAATTCCATTTTTTCCAGACGCCGCGCGGCGTTCGGGTCGCTCATCAAAATTGCGCGAAGCTGTTCGTTGGGTGTGCCGGGAAATTTTGCGAAAAATTCCGGCGTCGCCACCACGCCCGCGCTCGTCTTGCCGTTGGAAAATGGAATCACCCAAATCCACGCGCCGTCGGGATGGATGCAGACCCAGATTTTTCCCTCCTCGCGTCCGGTCGGCCGCACGTCGCCGGTGATGTGCGTGAACAGCGATTCGCGCAGCGGAAATTTTGACGGCGTTTCCAAGTCCAGCAAGCGCGGCAGCACGCGACCGTAGCCGCTGCAATCGAGAATGAATTTCGCCTTCACCTCGAACGTGGAGCCGTCGGGTTTTTCCACCGTGGCAAACGCGTTGTCGGCGGTGAAGTTCACGGATGTGACGCCGTGGCGGAAAAGAATTTCTACGCCGCGCGCCGCGACTTCGTCCGCGAGCGCCTTGTCAAAATCTGCGCGGGGAACCTGATAGGTGTATTTGAATCCGCTGGTGTATTGCGTGGAGAAATCAAAAATGCAGCGTTCCTCGCCGCGCAAAAAAACCGCGCCGTTCTTGCGGAGAAAATTTTGTTTCTCAACCGCGTCAAGCAATCCCGCTTCCTGCAACAGATTCATGCTGCTCGGCAGCATGGATTCGCCGATGACGAAGCGCGGGAATTCCTGCTTCTCGACGATGAGTGGGCGGAAGCCTTCCTTTTCCAGCATCGCGGCGGCGAGTGTTCCCGCCGGGCCGGCACCGATGATCAAAACGTCGGTCTCAATCTGTTTCATAATTTTTATCGAAGGCAAAAGTTTTCTGGGCGGCTTCGGATTGCAGCAGCGCCATCACCTTGCCTATATCTTCAAACAGCGGACGGTCATTTTCAAGTTTTGGTGAAAGGTTGCGCACGAGTGCGTGAAGTTTTTTGTAGTCGCCGCCCATCACCTTTTTCGGCGCGCGCAAATCCGCCGCCTGCATCAGTGTGAGCGTTTCGATGGCGAGAATCTTCCAGCACAACGGCAGCACGGCGCGCGTCATCTTCGCCGCGTGCGTGCCCATGCTGACGACGTCTTGATTGTTCGCGTTCGTGGAAATGGTTTGAATCGAAGCCGGCATACCGAGCAATCGTGCTTCCGCCGCGAGCGAAGTCGCAAGTAATTGGGCGCCGCCGAAACCGGTGTTCAATCCCGGCGCACCGCCCGCGAGCAACGGCGGCAGGCCGCGACTGTAACGCCAGTTCACCAGCCGCTCGATCTGCCGCTCGGCGAACAGCGCGATTTTGATGAGACCGATCCGCAAGTAATCGCTGACCATGGAAATCTGCTGGCCGTAAAAATTTCCGCCGTGGATGACCATCTGCGTCTCGGGAAAAATCAGCGGGTTGTCCGTGCTGGCATTAAGCTCGCGCGACACCACTTCGGCAACGTGCCAATGCGCTTCTTGAAACGCGCCGAGGATCTGCGGCGCGCAGCGTAGCGAATACGGGTCTTGGATTTCCGTGCCCGGTTCAACCGGCTTGGCCTGCGAACCCCACTGGTGGTCGTCAATTTGTTTGGCAAAATCAGGATGAGTGCGCAGCGAATCGCTGATGCGCCGGGCGACGAGTGATTGTCCGCGAAAGCCGCGCGCCTTGTGAATCTGCTGGCACAACGCCTCCGGTTCACCGCCGAGAACTTGAAACAAACACGCGGTCAAAATCTCCGACCAACGCATGATTTTTTCCGCCTCGTGCACAGACAGCGCGGCGAGGCCGGTCATCACGCTCGTGCCATTCACGAGTGCGAGGCCTTCCTTGCATTGGAGCGTGAGCGGCTTGAGTTTGTTTTTCTTCAGCGCATCTTTAGCGGAAATTCTTTTGCCGCCGACGTTCGCGTGACCGAAACCAACGAGCAGCCGCGCCATGTGCGCGAGCGGAACGAGGTCGCCGCTCGCACCGACGGAACCTTCGCAGGGAATTTCTGGCAGAATATTTTTGTTCAGCGCGGCGACGAGCAGTTCCAGCAATTCCTCGCGCACGCCGGAAAAGCCGCGCGCCAACGTGTTCGTGCGCGCGAGCATGATGGCGCGGGTTTCCACTTCGGAATACAGCGCGCCTTGCCCGACGGACAGATGATGCAGCAGGTTGATCTGGTGTTGCGCGAGGTCGGCGTCGTTCACGCGGAAGCCGCTCAACGGACCGAAGCCGGTGTTGATGCCGTAGATGGCGCGCGGTTGCGCGGCGAGTTTTTCCACGAGCCGGCGGCTACGACGGATGAGCGGGCGCGCGTCGTTCGCCAGTTTGCAGGGGTTTTTCTGCGCGGAAATTTGCCAAGTCTCGGCGATGGAAAGTTTATGTCCGTTGAGTGCGATCATCGAAATGTTGGGCAAGATTGAACAGGAATTACCGCCATCGTGCAAGCGCGCCCCAACTCCTTTAATTAACAGGGTGCAGCTTGACACTGTCCTTCACCTTGCCGGCAAACGGTTCGTCCTCGTCCTCGTTCTCGTTCTCGTTCTAGAATTCAATATACCAAGCGAGGAGGAGGCGAGAACGAGGACGAGGAGGATTGCCAATGACAGTGTCAAGCTGCACCCCAATTAAGATGCTGACTCGGCGTAGGCTTGACGGTGACACGGTTTTGGTGTCTCTTTTGGCTCCATGAAAACTGTCACCTCCAAGGAACTGCACGAGCAGACCGCGCGTTGCCTGAACTTGGTCCGGCGCGGCCAGCGGCTCCGCGTCATTCGCAACGGGCGGGCGGACGCCTTGCTCGTCCCCGTGAACGAGCAGGTGGATCCGTCGTGGGATGAAATCATGGTTGAGGTTCGCGCCGCCCGCGCCAAAGGCGGTTCAAAAATCAAGAACCCCGTCCTCGAACAGCGGCGGCGGGAAAGGGAACGCTATGCCGCTCATTTACGCTGACACTTCCACGCTCTTCGCCTATTTCCATCCGGGCGATTCATTTTCTGAAACGGTGGACGCGGCGGTGGCGCAACATTCGCCCGACTTTGCCTACTGGCCATTGCTGCGCTTCGAGCTGCGCCACAATCTGCGCCGGCTTCAGTCCACGCCGCACGGCGGCGTGGCGTGGCGCGCGCTCCGCGCGGCGGAAAATACTTCTGCGCGGCTGCGCTGGCAGAACGACCTCGCGACCGCGCGCGTCATCGAGTCCGCCGAGGAATTGAGCGCCAAGCACGGGGATGACATTTTCTGCGGCAGCGGCGATGTGCTGCACGTCGCCGCCGCCCGGCGGCTCAAGCTGCTCGCGGAATTCGACGAATTCTGGACGTGCGATGACTTGCAGGCAAAGTTCGCCCGCGCCTGTGGATTGAAAACCCGATTGTTCAAATGAGCGCGCCAGAAAAATCCGTCATCATCATCGGCGCGGGACTCGCGGGACTCGCGGCGGGCTGCTACGCGCGGATGAACGGCTATCGCGCGCTCATCCTCGAGCATTACGCCGAACCGGGCGGCGTGGCGAAGGCGTGGAAGCGCAACGGCTGGCTCATTGATGGCGGTGTGCATTATCTGATGGGGCATCGCCCCGGCCTCGCGTGCCATCAGCTTTATCACGAGCTGGGCGTGTTCAAGGACCGCACGTTTCCTGACCTCACGGACTATGTTCATTTCGTGGACGAGCCGACGGGTCACGCCGTCAGCTTCACGCCGGACTTGGAAAAACTGGTGGCCGACCTTAAAAAAATTGCGCCGGAAGATTCCAAACTGATTGACGAATTTTTCGCCGGTGTTCGTTCGCTGCAAAAAACGGACATCTTCAAATTAATGGAGCAGCCGGTGGAATTGCTCGGCCCGCTCGGTCCGTTGAAACAAATCTGGCACTTGCGCCGTTCGCTGCGCTGGATGGGCGGGCCTTACAACAAAAACATCATCGAATTTTCGCGCACGATTAAAAACGACTGCCTGCGCCGGATGCTCACGCACCTGTTCCTGCCGGAGATGCCCGCGTGGTTCATGCTGTTTCTCCTCGCGCTGCTTGCGAATCGCCAGATGGGTTTTATCACCGGCGGCTGCTCGGATTTCGCGGACAGCATTGTGGATCGCTACAAAAATCTCGGCGGTGAAATCCAATACAACTCCACGGTGAAAGAAATCATCGTTGAAAACAGCCGCGCCGTGGGTGTGCGTCTGGAGAATGGCACCGAGCATCGCGCGGACGCCGTGGTTTCGGCGGGCGATGGCTACACAACCATCTTCAAACTGCTCGGCGGAAAATATGTGGATGCGAAACTGAAATCGCGTTACGAAAACTGGTCGCGCATCCGTCCGCTCGTGACGTTGAGTTTTGGCGTGAACCGGGATTTTGCGAAAGAGCCGACACTGAATTTTCTTTTGTTCAAAGACCCGATGCGCGTCGGCAACGAAATCATTGACGGCTTTCCGCTGCGCTTCTTCAACTACAGCGACAAGTTTGCGCCGCCGGGAAAAACCGTCGTGCAAGTGCTGCTCATCACGGACTGGAAATTTTGGAACGACCTGCGCGACAATCCCGACGGCTACGCGGCGGCGAAAAAATCCATCTGCACCGAAACGCTCGCGCGGCTGGAACGGAATTATCCCGGCATCACGGCGCAGGTGGCACTCACGGACGTGGCGACGCCCTACACGACGTGGCGCTACACGCTGAACCACGAAGGCGCATTCATGGGCTGGTCGCCGACGCCGCAGGCGCTGCGCACGCCGTTCAAAAAAACGCTGCCGGGACTAGAGAATTTCTACATGGCCGGCCAGTGGGTGATGCCCGGCGGCGGTGTGCCGCCATGTTTTTATTCCGGCCGCCACGTCGTGCAACTAATGTGCAAACGGCATGGGAAAAAATTTCAGACGAGCGTGGCTTGAGATGCAAAAACGAAGCGAGAATTGAAATTATTTCATTTTCTACGTAACGCTTTCGCGGTTTTGCTGATGTGGGTATGGACAGCGTTAAACTTTTGTCGCCAATGCCTGACGCCCCCAAATGTCCGCAGTCTGAAGCGATTACCGCTTGGACGCGCTGAAACTCGTCAAACCTCATCACGTTCTTCGTGGCGCGCGATGGTTTGATTCGGGAATTGGCCCAAGTAGGGCAGCTTCACTCAATCCGCATACGAAAACGCGGGCCGCGCCAACTTACGTCGGCGGCTACGAGGTTTTGAATTATTTAAATCTGCGCTGCACTTTTTTTGGCTGTTTAAACTTCAACTTTGCGGGAGAACCTCGTCCGTTGCCGATTTTGCCTACCCTTGTGAAAAAAATCACAATTTAATCTTGCGACGAATTTTACCGATGGCTAGGCTCTTTCAGCGCTTTTCCCAGCGCAAAACTTTTACAAATGCAGTCCACCACCGAATACGGCTACAACTCGAAGATCGAAGGCGATGTCGTCCTCACGACGGTGGACGCCGCACTCGCGTGGTTCCGCAAAAATTCCGTCTGGCCAATGCCAATGGGTTTGGCTTGTTGCGCGATTGAACTGATGGCCGTTGGCGCAAGCCGGTTTGACATCGCGCGTTTCGGCTCCGAGGTGATGCGTTTTTCGCCGCGTCAGGCAGACTGCATGGTGGTCGCGGGCACGGTCACTTACAAATCAGCCGGCTTTCTCAAGCGCATCTGGGATCAAATGCCCGAACCGAAATGGTGCATCGCAATGGGTGCGTGTGCCTCCACCGGCGGGATGTATCGCAGTTACGCCACGTTGCAGGGCGTAGATCAAATCGTCCCGGTGGATGTTTATATTTCCGGCTGCCCGCCCCGTCCCGAAGCTTTTCTGGATGCGCTGATGAAAATTCAGGAGAAAATCGGCAAGCAGCCCATTTTGCAAGGCACGGTTGCCGCAAAACTTTTGAACCTTCAGGAAAAATAAAAGTGTCCGCCCTCGAATCCGCCAATAAAATCAAGGCCAAGTTCGGCGACCTCATCGCCGAGCCAACGGAGTTTCGCGGCGAAATCACGCTGAAAATTTCTGATGCGGAAAAGATTTTTGATGTCTGCCATTTCGCCAAGAGCATCGGTTTCGATTACCTCGTGGACATTTGCAGCGTGGATAATTACGGCGAAGATCCGCGTTGGACGGTGGTTTATCACCTGCGCGCTACCGTTAACGGAATTGAAATCCGCCTTAAAACCGACGTGAGCGAGGAAAAATCCGAGCTGCCGAGCATTTTGCCCGTCTGGCGCACGGCGAACTGGCACGAGCGCGAAATTTACGACCTGATGGGCATCCGCTTCAGTGGTCATCCTGATTTGCGCCGGATTTTGATGTGGGAAGGTTATCCGTATCATCCGTTGCGGAAAGATTTCCCGCTCGCCGGCAAGCCGACGGATGTGCCGGGCGTCGCGTTCACCAAAGTGACGCCGATGGAAGGCGGTCCGTTCGTGACCTTGCCGAGCAGCAGCGATTCGATCGCGCGTGAGCCGCGTGTGCGTGTTCCCGAAAATGCCGAACGCGCCATCAGCGACAAACGGCTTGTTGACGGGAAGCTAAAATAATTTTCATGGCCACCGCTCAAGACATTTCAATTCTTGATTCTGCCGCGCGCGCTGCGCAGGCGGTCGAGGATGCTGCGGACATTCACGGCGAGAAGATGGTGCTGAACATGGGGCCGTCGCATCCGGCCACGCACGGCGTGTTGCGCATCGTGCTGGAACTGGACGGCGAAGTCATCACCAAGGCTGATCCCGATGTCGGCTACTTGCATCGCGGCGACGAGAAAATCGCCGAGAACATGACCTACACCCAGTTCATCCCTTACACGGATCGTCTGGATTATCTCGCGCCGCTCGCAAACAACGTCGCCTACGCGCTCGCGGTCGAAAAACTTCTCGGCATCCACGACAAATTGCCGCCGCGCTGCCAATACATCCGCGTAATGGTCGCGGAACTCGCGCGAATCTCCTCGCATTTGCTGGGTCTCGGTGCGTTTGCGATGGACACCGGCGCGGTCACGGTCTTTTTGCTCACGTTCACCGAGCGCGAAAAAATTTACAACCTCGCCGAAGCCGCGAGCGGCGCGCGGCTCACGACGAGCTACACGCGCATCGGCGGTTTGATGCGCGATATTCCGCCGACGTGGTGCGATCAAGTCCGCCAGTTCCTGAAAGAATTTGCCGTGGCGCTCGCCGAAGCGCACACGTTGCTCACGCGCAATCGCATCTGGGTTGACCGTCTGCGCGATCTCGGCGTGGTCTCGAAAGAAATGGCGATTGATTACGGTTTGAGCGGTCCGAATTTGCGCGGCTCCGGCGTGAACTGGGACTTGCGCAAGAACCAGCCGTATCTTTGCTACAAGGATTTGGATTTCGATGTCGCCCTTGGCTCCGTTGGTGATTGTTACGACCGCTATCTCGTGCGCATGGAAGAAATGAAGCAGAGCATGAGAATTTTGGAGCAGTGCGTGAACAAAATTCCCGGCGGCGCGGAAAATAAATCCAAGGAGCCAGTCAACGTGGCGGATGGAAAAATCACATTGCCGTCCAAGGAAAAAGTTTTGTCGAGCATGGAGGAATTGATCCATCAGTTCATGCTAGTGACGGAAGGCGTGAACTGGGACTTGCGCAAGAACCAGCCGTATCTCTGTTACAAAGATTTGGATTT
>JANOBC010000007.1:0-2346 GCA_031411455.1 Limisphaerales bacterium | reverse complement strand
CGTCGCCAAAGGCATGGACGTGACGGATGTTGCCAAGCAGCACGAATAAATCTTCGGGACTCAAATTTTGCAGACGCAAGACCGGGCCGGAAAAATCCTTCACGTCCAGACCGGCAAAACGATTTTTCGCCAAGCGCGAGCGCAAGGCTTCATAGCTATAAAGCCCGCGTTTTGCGTTCTCCACAAATTCATCCGTTCCGCCCAGCACGAAACCTAAATTCTTCACGCTGCCTTGCAGACAATCATTCAACATCGCGAGAATGGCTTCGTAGTTTGCCTGACGTGCGCGGGCGCTGGGCAGACGTTCGGACAGAACCACCATTTCATCCAAGTTCACCAAAAGCCCGGCGTAACCGGCTTTGACACAAAATGCCGCGAACAGTTTCAGACTGTCGTAAAAGTTTTCATCATCAATAATCCGGCGCACGCCGAGGTCGGCGCGGGCTTCAGTTTTCGTTGTGTATTCACCGCGCAACCAGCGCAAAGCCGCGCCCTGCAATTTGTCGTCGCCAGCAGCATATCCCTCGTAGTATTTCGCCAAGACTTCCGCAAATTCAAATCCGCCGACGCTGTCCTGCAAGTCTTTCAAGTCTGCAAAAATCCGGCGTTTCACTTCCTCGTCGTTTCCTCCCGCCGTTTTTACTTGGTGCTGAATCCCCGAAATCCATCCCTCGCACAAATTTCGCAGAGCGCCGCCTTCGGGTTTTGATTTAATGGTGAGATTTTTCATCAACTCGGAATACAGAGCGCGCGCCTGTCCGCCGGACGCGTTGATGCGCCGCTCCGTTGTCATGTCCGCCTGCACCACCACCAATTTTTTTGCGATGCCAGCCGTGCGGACAAGGTTCAGAAAAAAACTTTTCCCGCTGCCAAAACGTCCCATCACAATCCGAAACGCTGCGCCGCCCTGCTCGATGCTTTCCAAGTCGGCGAGCATGGCATTCACTTCAGCTTTGCGGCCAACTTGAATCAAGTGGAGGCCGGTGCGCGGCACCAGCCCCGCCTGCAATGAATTCATCACTGCGTCACGTTCGCGTCGTTTGATTTCAGCCATAAATTGTTTCCTTTGTAATCAGCTCGCGGTGGATGATCACCGGGTCTTCGCCGTCCAAAATAAAATCGCCCAGCGTTTCATCCGCCCACTCGTTGAGTGTGTCATGGATTTTGGACGGCATAAAGTGAAACTCATCCGCCAGCGATTTGAAATCATTTTTCGGCCATGAATCGCGCGCCAGCAGGCGTTCAAGTATCGGATGAAACGCGGCGTCAAGCCCGCTGAATCGCGTTGGTTGTGACGTGGTGTTGCCGTCGCCGGAAACCTTTGGAATTTCCGGCGCGGGCAAGGTGATGGTTGCCGGTGGCGCAATTGATTTTTCTGGCTCGTCCTCCATCAAGACAGAAAGGATGGCAACCACCTCTTTGGTCTCGCTGGTGATCTCATACACTTTCGCCATGTCCAGAACGAAACTTTTGGGAGCGGGCGTGGCAACTGTCCTTTGAATTTGTTCGCTGCTAGCGCTTGATGATGGGCGATAATTCTTCTGCCGTGCAACCAGCCGCTCGTGCAAATTGCACCAACGTGCATTCAGTGCTTCCCAATCATTAAAATTCCATGTCTTTTGAGCTAGAGTAGCGGCGTCAATCACAACTCCCGGATGACCAGTTCGCCAATGATTCCAGAGCCATCTGTCGTTTTTTGAAATATCACTCCCAACCAAATCGGGGCGCGGCCACCGCGACGGGCAGATTTGAGCGATAAGGCTTTCGAGCGTTTCCGGCGGAATTTCAAATGACTTGAAAATCTTCCCCAAAACACGGCGTTCACCGTCCGTGATAACATTGTTGGCCGTCGCCACGTCCACCAGCAATTTGCCAATCACGAGCCGTTTGTCCGCCGGAATGGATTTAGCAATTTTGGCGGCAGTTTTTGACGCCAAGCAAAGTTCCTGCGCGAGTAATTGTTCCAAGATGAGCAACCGCTTGTGATCCGTTAGTGAAAGCCCAGGCTGGTTTTCAATCGCTTGGCGATACGCATCCAACTCTACAAGGTTAATTCGTCCGTCGGCGCTGGCGATTAGAACACAAAGCCGCAACAGATTTGCCGCGCCAAGATAGGCCGTTGAAGGTTGAATCGGATCGTCGTCTAACGGTTTGAACAGCGCGAGCGTTTGATCCCTTTCGTATGTGCCACCTCCGAATCGTGCATCCGGTTCAACGCAGTAACCTTTTGATTCAATCGTGTCTGCCATCTGACGACACCGACCGATGGAAATAGCTTCTGACGCAAAAGCGTAGCTCAACGGGCCTGCTGGCAACCAGTGACCTCCAATGCACGTTTGGTTTCTC
>JANOBC010000006.1:0-7516 GCA_031411455.1 Limisphaerales bacterium | reverse complement strand
CTCGTAATACGCCGGGTCGTATCGCTGGCCGACGTAAAGCGAAGTCGTGCCGGTGCGCTGAACAAGAGCGTCGCGCCGAACCCACGGCTCGCGACGCCACTGAAAGCCGCGACAATACGCAACCTCAGCCTCAATGTCGGCGCGCTTCCATTCGCTTCCGTGAATCGTGACTGTGGCGTCTTGGGTCATGGTGTGTGCAGCGGCCTAACATCTAGATTAGCCGCGCCTGATGTTGGCTATTTCTGTTTGGTATCATTGGGTCGCAGTTGCAACCAAGATTTTTTACCGGGCTTTTTTGGCGCATGGGTTTGGTTGTTTGGTTCTGGTGGAAATCATGTCAGCTTTTTGCGGAGCGAGGCGCAAGGAGAAAAAATCTACGCGGCACAACTTCAAAACATCGGTTGGGCGAGGATGCCCGCAGCTTTTTTAGACAGAATTAACAAAATTCACAGAATTGAATTCTGATAATTCGGTTAATTCTGTCTAAAATTCTTGCGGTGGACGCCGGGCGTGACCGAAAAAAACTTTTTCTGGCGCGGCAAAACTTCTAACCTGCGCGCGTGTCTCTCAAAATTGGCGACCAGATTTCCCTGACTATCCACGACCTCGCGTTCGGCGGCGAAGGGGTGGGGCGGGTGGATGAGTTTGTGGTGTTCGTGCCGTTCGTCATCACCGGCGAAACGGTCGAAGCACAGATCATCGAGGTGAAAAAGAATTTTGCCCGCGCGAAATTGCGGCGCGTCGTCACGCCGTCGCCGCAGCGCGTGGCGCCGGAGTGCCGTTACTTCATGGAATGTGGCGGCTGCCAGTATCAACACGTCAGCTACGCGGAGCAGTTGCGCGTGAAGCATAAGCAGATCTCGGATCTGTTCGAGCGCGTCGGGAAAATTTCGCCGGAAAAAGTCGCGCCGGTGTTGCCCTGTCCCGCGCCGTATCATTACCGCAATCGCATCATGATCCGCAGCCAGTGGAATGGCCCGGCGAAAAAGCTGGAGATCGGCTTCATCCGCGCGGACAACAATTTCGTGCAGGACATTGAGGAGTGCAAAATCGCGGAGCCGCCGTTGAATGAGCAGATCCGGCAGGTGCGCGCCAATCCGCCGCCGCGTGGCGGCTTGAAATTTGTTTTGCGCGTGCAGGCGGAAGGCTGGGAGGTGCCGAAGGATTCGTTCTTCCAGAATAATTTTTTCCTGCTGCCGGAACTCGTTTCGACGGTGAAAGGTTTTCTGAAGGACAGCGGCGCGAAGCATTTGATTGATCTGTATTGCGGCGTGGGCTTCTTTGGCATCGAGGCAGCGGGCGTGGTGGAAAGTTTTGTGGGCGTGGAATACGACCAGATGGCGATCAAGGCGGCGCGGGCGAACGCGGCGGCGCGCGGCATCACAAATGGGGAGTTTGTTTCCGCGAAGTCGGAGGAGGCGTTGCCGGAGTTGTTGAAGAAATTTCCCGTGGATAAAACCTCGGTGTTGCTGGACCCGCCGCGCAAAGGTTGCTGGCCGTCGTTGCTGGAGTTACTGCGGGCGACGCGTCCGGCGCAGGTGATTTACGTCTCGTGTCACCCGGCGACGATGGCGCGGGATTTGAACGTATTATGCGGCGACGGTGTCTTTGAATTGGCGCGGGTGCAGCCGCTGGATATGTTTCCGCAGACGCAGCATGTGGAGTGCGTGGCGGATTTGCGCCGTCGAAACTGAACTTGCCAACGCGCAGTTCTTGGATTCAAACTGAAAAGAACCCGATGCCTAAAGATAATCAAAACGACCCTCGGAAAAATTTTGTGCCGCGCTTTCTGCCCTGGCTGCTGGGGGCGGGAATGTTCGCGGTTTATTTTCTCACGCTGAACCCGTGGCTGTCGCTGATGAATTTGTTTCCGGTGGCGCAGGTGTCGGGTTATATCTGGTCACCGCAAATTTACGGGCCGCTGACGTGGCTAGCGACGCTGCCGTTTCACGCGCTGTCGGCGGCAAAGATTCCGCTGGCGTTGAATTTATTTACGGCGGTCTGCGCGGCGCTGGTGCTGGCGATCTTGGCGCGGTGCGTGGCGATTCTGCCGCAGGATCGCACGGAGCCGCAACGGCAGCGGGAGAAAAGCGACTTTGCGTTTCTCACCGGCTGGCAGTCTTATTTTCCGCCGGTGCTGGCGGTGCTGATGTTCGGGCTGTCCATGACGTTTTGGGAGAACGCGACGAATTTCACGGGCGAGATGATTTCGCTGCTGCTGTTTGCGTTCATCGTGTGGCAGTTGCTGGAATTTCGGATGGATGAAATGGAATGGCGGCTCACGGCGGTGGCGCTGGCGTATGGCGTGGGACTGACGGAGTCGTGGGGCTTTGTGGGTTTCTTTCCGGTGCTGCTGGCGGCGCTGCTCTGGCTGAAGAAGCTCGATTTTTTCAACATCCGTTTCTTGGTGCGGATGATTTTATGCACGTTGGCGGGGCTGCTGTTTTTCTTCCTGCTGCCGCTGGTGGCGAAGTTCACGGCGGATTTCAAGGTGGGCATTTGGGAGTCGATGCGTCCGAACATCAAGCTGGATTGGGCGGCGCTCAAGTCATTCAAGGACGGCTACAGACGCATCACGCTGGCACAGGCGGCGCTGTCCACTTTGCTGCCGGTGCTGGTGATTGCGCTGCGTTGGACGGCGAGCTTTGGCGATAACAGCCGCATGGGGACGGCGCTGGCGAGCAATATGTTTCATGTGGTGAGCGCGGCGATTTTCGGAGTCTGCGTGTGGGTGATGTTCGATTCGCCGTTCAGTCCACATATGCTTTTGAACACGCCGTCGCTGACGCTTTATTTTTTTACGGCGTTGAGCATCGGTTATAGCTGCGGGTATTTTCTGCTGGTGTTCACGCGCGCGCCCGTGCCGACGAAACGGAATTTGCGTCCGCTGCCGATTCTTCCGCCGCCGTTGATGTGGTGTTGCCCGGTGATTGTCGGCGCGGTGCTGCTGTGCGCGCTCGTCTGCGTCGGGGCGTTGCTACACAAGAACCGGCCGGTGCTGAAGGAATTGAATGACGACACGCTGCTGAAATTTTCCCGGCTCACGACCGATAACCTGCCGAAGGGCGGCGCAATTCTCCTGTGCGACAGCGATGCGCCCGGCCAGAACCAGCCGATGCGTTCGGTGCTGATGCAGGCAGCGGTCGCGCACGCGGGCAAAGCAGCAATTTATCCGGTGCTCGACACGCAGTCGCTGAACTGGCTGCCCTACCACAAATTAATTCATCGCCGTTTTCCGGTGACATTTCCGCTGCTCACCAATAACCCGGCGAACGGTGACCAAGTCACGCCGCTGGAAATTGCCACGATGATCAGCTCGCTCGCCAAGTCCAATTCACTGGCTTACCTGCATCCTAGCTACGGTTATTATTTTGAACAATTTTATCAGGAGCCGCTGGGGCTGGCTTACTCCTTGCAGGAATTTGCGACGAACGCTCTGCTGCCCAAGCCGCTGACCAAGGAACGCATCGCCGAGAACGAAACCTTTTGGACGCAGGCGCTGGCCGCCCTGGGACCGTCCGTCGAAAAAGCGCTCGCCGATGCGGACGTGCAGCAATATAAGGGCAACACTGTGTTCGGCTGGCTGCTCGTGCATCTGCACTCGGCGCCGCAGGCGAACATGAACGCCATCGTGGTTGGCCGATTTTGCTCCCGCAGCCTGAACGACTGGGGCGTCCAGCTCCAGCGCGCCGGCGAACTCGACAAGGCCGCGCAACGTTTCCGAGACGCCCGCCGCCTGAACCCCAGTAACATCATTGCCGACATCAATCTTGCCGCCAACGCAACCCTGCGCGCGGGCGGCTCGCCGGAAATCAATCTCTCCAAGGTCAACGCCGACAGCTTCGGGGTCTATCGCAACTGGAACAGCGTCATCACGGCCAACGGCCCGTTCGACGACATCAGTTTCGTTTTTGAAATCGGCTTCCAGTATTTTCAAAATGGATTTTTTCGCCAGTCCGCGCGGGAATTCGACCGCGTCCGCCAGCTTGCGCCGGACAATCTCATCGTGCGACTGCAACTCGCACAGATTTATCTCATGGGACGTCAGGCGGACGGCGCGCTCGAAACCCTGCATGACCCGCTCACGCGCCCCGAAAAATTTGGGTTGAACGCGGACAACTCCACCGGCATTCACATTCTCGCCGCCGCCGCCCATTTCCAAAAAGATGAAGTCAAGGACGGCGTCCGCATCCTCGAGGCCGAAATTGCCCGGCACCCGGATGACGACGGCCTCCGCACCGCCACCACGCAGGCTTATTTCATGCGCGGCCTGTTCACCAACGCCCTGCACCTCATCGAAGGCAAGCTCGCCACCGCGCCCGACGATGTCACTTGGCTGTTCGGCAAAGGCTACGCGTGCATTCAGATTGGCGCGTATGCCGATTCCATCAAGGCCATGACGCGCGTCCTGCAACTCCAGACCAACAACGAAACCGCACTTTTCAACCGCGCGCTCTCTTATCTTCAGAGCGAACAGCTTGAAAAATCGCGCGCCGACTACGCCGCATTGCAGGTCGCCTACACTAATAATTTCCAGATTGCCTACGGCCTCGGTGAAATTGCCTGGCGCAAAAAAGAAAACGCCGAGGCGCTCCGCAACTACCAGATCTACGCCGCCAACGCACCGACCAACACGCCGGAATTTTCGACCATCCGCGAACGCCTCGCCCAGTTGCGCGGCAAATAAACCGACGCCATGCGCGTCACGCACATCATCACCCGGCTCGTCCTCGGCGGCGCGCAGGAGAACACCCTGTCCACCATTCGCGGCCTGCTTCAACGGAGCGCGGGCGGCTCGCCCGCGAGTTCACTGGAAGTGAATCTGATCTCCGGCCCAACCATCGGCCCGGAAGGTTCTTTGGAAGCAGTGGCGCGGAAAATTTTCCCCAACTCCGCACTCCGCACTCCGCACTCTGCACTCACGATTATTCCCGAACTCATCCGCCCCGTTCACCCGCTCCAAGATTTCATCGCGCTCCGCAAACTGGAAAAACTTCTGCGCGAACAAAAGCCCGACCTCGTCCACACCCACAGCGGCAAGGCGGGCATCCTCGGACGCCTCGCGGCCAAACGTGCGGGAGTGCCCATCATCATTCACCACATCCACGGCCCGTCGTTCGGCGATTTTCAAGGCGCACTCGCCAACTTCATTTTCACCGCCGCCGAGCGCCACGCTGCCAAATTCACGGCCCATTTTTTCTGCTCGGCCGCCGCGATGACCAAACTTTATTTGGCGGCGGGAATTGGAAAGCCAGAAATGTTCACGCGGATTTTTAGCGGCTTCAATCTGGAGCCGTTTCTCAATGCCACCAACGACCTTGCGCTGCGGCAAAAATTTGGGCTGGATGAAACGCATTACGTCATCGGCAAGATTGGCCGCATCTTCAAACTCAAAGGCCACGCTGATTTGCTGCAAGCCTTCGCCAAAATTCTGCCGCAAATCCCCCACGCGCGGCTGCTCTTCGTGGGCGATGGCTCATTGCGCGGCGAAACGGAAACACTCGCGCGTGAGCTTGGCGTTGCCGACAAAGTCATCTTCACCGGCCTCGTCCCACCCGGCGAAGTCGCGCGCTACGTTGGTATCATGGATTGCCTCGCCCACCTCTCGTATCGCGAAGCCTTGTCACGCGCGCTGCCGCAAGCGCTCGCGGCCGGAAAACCGGTCGTCGCTTACGACTTCGATGGCGCAGATGAAATCTGCCTCGACAATGAAACCGGTTTCATTGTCCGCACCGGCGATGTAGTTGCTGCCGCCAAGAAACTTTTGCAGCTTGCCGGTGACGCTGCTCTTCGTGAAAGATTTGGCCGGGCCGGTTCGGCTTTCGTCAAAGAAAATTTCTCAGTCGAAAAAATGGTGGCGGATCAATACGCTGTTTACCAACAACTCGCCGCCAAGCACGGCCTCCGCGCGTGAATTTCCCCTTCAATTTTTTCGTCGCCGCCTTCACGGGCGCGTTCCTCACCACGCTCCTCGCGCTGCCGCTCTGGCGCAAATGGTGTCTGCGCACTAATCTGCTCGACGACCCGCGCGACCGGAAAAACTACGACGCTCCGAAAATTCACGACTCCGCTATTCCGTTGGCGGGCGGATTTGCCGTGCTGACCGGAATTCTGCTGCCCCTCGCTGTGGGTGCGATTTTTTTGAAATTTGACATCGTCAATATTTCCTCGGCCAACTCCATTCTCCACGGCCTAGATCGGCGCGCGTTTGAACTTGCTGCGCTCGCCTTCGGCGCAGTGGCCATCACGTTCATTGGTTGGTTTGATGACAAACACGAATTGAAACCGTTGCCGAAGCTGGCCGGACAATTTCTCGTCGCGCTGCTCGTCGCCGCCGCGTGCAAGCGCATCACGCTGTTCGTGCCGAGCGAGATTTTCAGCTACGCCATAACGATTCTCTGGGTGCTTGCCGTCATCAACGCTTTCAACTTCATGGACAACATGAACGGCCTCTGCGCCGGGTTGGGTGCAATCGGCGCCTTCATCTTTGCGGTCATCGCCGCGGCGAGGGGTGAATACCTTGTCGCGCTCACGGGTTTTTTGATGTGCGGTGCGCTCGCGGGATTTCTGCCGTGGAATTTTCCGCAGGCGAAATCATTTCTCGGCGATGCCGGCAGCCATCTTGTCGGCTACCTACTCGCCGTGATGGCGATTCTTCCGCATTTTTATACGAAGCAAAATCCGAAGCCGTTCGCGGTGCTCGCGCCGTTGTTGGTGCTAGCCATTCCGTTACTAGACATTTTGCAGGTGAGTTTCTTGCGCACGCTGAACAAAAAACCGTTCTGGATCGGCGATACGAATCATCTGTCGCATCGACTCACGCGCGTGGGCTGGAGCAAGACCGACGCGGTGTTGCTGCTCTGGCTGGCGGCGGCGGTGCTGGGGGCGCTGGCGAGTCTGCTTTGTTAAAAGCCCGGGATGCGCGCCTGACTGACTTGAGCTTACTGGCTTCGGAGCAAAGGAGGGAAAAGATGGGGTGGCCAACGGGACTCGAACCCGCAATACGAGTCCCGGCTATAAATATCATTATTTCCATTGTTTTCAACATAACCAAACACGCTTGATATAGCTGGATGTGGTAACTATTGTGGTGACTGATGGCCAGCTTTTCCCTTCCCGATGGACGTAGGACCACGCGCAGCACCGGCACATCCGACAAGAAGGAAGTGACGTTCGTGTTTGCTCCCACGTTTTGCAAAGTCGCGTAGCTAGTAAGATCAATCGGTGCATTCGTAGCGCCATTAGCAGCAGCAGAGTTGGAAAACGTCATCACATCTACGAAAGCACCGTTGCCAACTGAAAACTGTAACAGCGAATTGGTTGGCCCGGTGTTGGAACGGCGGTAGTCGAAGCGGTTGATGCTGGTGTAAGAGACTTTGTAACCGTTGCTAGCGGTGACCTTCGACTTCGCTGCCCAAGTCTCGATCAACGAACCACTGGTGCGGGAACTCCTGCGGGGCGAATACATCAGCAAACGCGAAAACCTTCTGCTGGTCGGCAACCCCGGCACCGGCAA
>JANOBC010000005.1:0-2667 GCA_031411455.1 Limisphaerales bacterium | reverse complement strand
AAATCCGTCAGCAGAAAAACAATCGCGCGGCGGTTGAGGACGTGATTCAGAAAAACGAGGGCGCGGGAAATATCCGTGGCGCGTTTCTTCGGTTGGAACATCAGCATCTCGCGAACGAGCCGCAAAATGTGGCGACGCCCTTTGCGCGGCGGGACGAACAATTCCACTTCATCCGTGAACAGCAGCAACGCGACTTTGTCACCGTTTTTGGCGGCGGAGAACGCGAGCGTGGCCGCGATTTCACATGCGAATTCGCGTTTCGTGCGATTGGCCGAGCCGAAGCTGGATGACGCGGAAACATCCACGGCGAGGACGGCGGTGAGTTCGCGTTCCTCGCGGAAGCGCTTCACGAACGGGCGGCCGAGGCGGTGCGTGACGTTCCAGTCAATGTCGCGCACGTCGTCGCCGGGCATGTATTCGCGGAGATCCTCGAAGTCCATGCCGCGCCCCTTGAAGCCGCTCAAATACGCGCCGCCCATCGTGTCGTTCACGAGGCGGTTCGTGCGGACTTCGACGCGACGGACGGATTCAAGCAGTTCAGTGACGGTCATGGGGAAATAAATTTACGATTTACGATATACGATTTACGAGCCGCAATATAACACTCGCGCAAATGAAAATTGTTTTCTGCAAATTCATTTTGTTTTTGCGCCCGGCAAAACTTTCAAATTCGACGAAGTCAAAACCTGCATCTGGCGGATGGCGATTTGATTGAGCCGTTTCAGCCGTTCGCCCTGCGGCAAGCCCATGTGAATGAATTCAGCGTTCATGCCTTCTATGTTGGCGAGGACAAGAAGTTGTTCGATACCCGCATAATCGCGGACGTTGCCGTCGAGCTTGGGGTTCGCGTCGCGCCATTGGCGGGCGGTTTGGCCAAAGAGCGCGACGTTGAGCAAATCCGCCTCCGTTGCGTAAGTGATGGCCGCCTGTGCGGGCGTGATTTCGGGCGGAAGCAGGTGCGCCTTCACCGCGTCGGTATGGATGCGATAATTCAGCTTCGACAGCGTGCGGTTGAGATTCCACGCGAGTGAGAGGCGGCGGTTTTCGTCTTCCTTGAGCCGGCGGAATTCTTTGACCAGATAAATCTTAAACTCCGGGCTGATCCACATGCCAAACTCGAAGGCGATGTCAGGGTGGGCGAACGTGCCACCATACCGTCCCGGCGTGGCTTTGAGGCCTATGGCGTTGGTTTTCTCAACCCAATCCTTCACACTGATCTTGTAGCTGTTGAGTCCGGCCTGACTTTTAATTGTGGCGAATTCGCCATAATTAAAACCGGGGTTGAAAACCGATTCCCAGATGCCGAGAAACTCGACCGTGTTGCGGTTTCGCAGCCAATCCGAGATAAAGAATTCGCCGTCCTTTGCTTGGAGCATGTCCGTGAGCGAGATGTAGTCGCCATCCTTGCCGGAAATTATGGACACGGCTGTTCCGTGGACTTCGATGATGGACTTTTTCGGTTTAGTCATGGTCTCAATTGAGTTGGTTTCTAATTCCATCGAATTCGATGGAATTAAAATGCTGGCTGGTTGACGGCTTGGCGGCGAGTTCGCGTTCCTCGAAGTCCATGCCGCGACCCTTGAAGCCGCTCAAATAAGCGCCGCCCATCGTGTCGTTCACGAGACGGTTCGTGCGCACTTCCACGCGGCGGACGGATTCGAGCAGCTCGGTGACGGTCATGTTAATAAATTTTCTCGCCGGGTGAACTTGCTGTTTTACCATGCGTCACCATGAAAAGTGCAGCATCATAAAACTGGTAAATCCAAACTCCAACGGTTCTCTGTTCCTGTGCAACACCATGCCAAAAACGGAATACTCCATCACCGCGTTGGTCGGCAGTCAAAATTGAAGTAACTGCTTTGAATGTTGGGTGCTCTTTTCCAAACTGGTTAAGTTGTGTTACGGCAAACTGCAAATCGAAATAGTCCACGTCGGAATAAAAGGTTGCCAACAAACCCTTGGTTAATCGCATGAAGAAACGGTCAATCACGTCGCGATCCATAGCAATCAGCGGAACAGTGATTGGGCCAAGCGCAGTCGTGAGAGTGCCTTTGAAGACATCACGCGCCATTTGAATTTTTAATTTGGGTGAATTTTTTAATGAACCCCCAAAAACCTTCTTCCGCATGATGTTCTTACCGACGGATGAAACATTAACAGCCGTGCTGACAAACACTCGGAACTGTTCGTCCAATTTACTAAATCCTACGTTGCACGATTCACAACATGGCACGGTGATTAGGTTGGTTGGCTTCGGCTTCGGAAAAAGGTTGGTTGGCGGAAGATGGTCGCTTGTGAGTTTTTCCATGCTTCGGCAAAGGTAGCACCAGTTGATTTTGTGCTGCATAAGAATTGAGTTTTTCAAAAATCTTTGGCTGCTCGTTTTGGTGCGTCTTTTTTGAATTGGTCGGCTTCCTTCCACAAGCTCACATCGAACAACACGATGGCGTCCCAATTTCCCTCACTTCCATAAGAAATTTCTGAAGCAAGAATCGCTGCAAATAATTTATCGTTTCCAGCAGACTTTGCTTTGAGCTTAATTGAGCCCCGCGTCCAAGTGTCGTTATCTTGCAACTGTCCGAATCGTTGCTTCAATGTCTCGAACATCTCTTTTTGGTTTTCTGTAAACGTCAGATCAATTCGGTAAAGTTTATCATGGAAAAACTC
>JANOBC010000004.1:0-12839 GCA_031411455.1 Limisphaerales bacterium | reverse complement strand
GAAGTCGCTCAAGCTGGAGGCGTCGTCGCCCGGTTCACGCAACGCGCAGCAACTTGTGGCGCAGTCCGCCGGCACGTTCGATGTCGAGGTGCAATATCAGCTTCAGATCATCAAGCATGATAGCGACAGCGGTTTCGTGCTGCCCGTTTTGTTGGGACTCATCAACCGCGCCACGCTCACGCTCGCGAACTTGGACGTGGATGTATTTTCGCCACTCGCAGTTTCCGTGCAACGCATTGCGAGCGGCAGCAACACTGTCGCCACGCTCACGCTGTCGCCAGGCGGCGCGTGGGTCGGCTGGAAACCGCGCAGCCGCGACGTGAAAAATGAGAAGCCGGTTTTCTATGCCGAGCTTTCGCAGCTTTACATTCCGTCAGCGGGCGCTGTCGAAGGTATGCATCAAGTTTCTATCCGCCCCGCTCAAGGCCAGCTCAGTGAATTGATTTTCAATGTGCCGACTGGCGCAACGATTACGGATGTGACGGATGGGGCGAATGCGACGGATGCAAATCGGCAATCGGTCCCGCAGAGCGGGAGCAATCGGCAATCCATTGTCTCGCTCTGGCGCTTCGACCCCGACACGCGGAAATTGCGCGTGACGCTGAATCCCGCGCAATCAAAGCCGTTCGCGTTGGTCATCCGCTCGCAAGTCGCGACAGGAACTTTGCCGTTCGCGCAGCGCGTCGGGTTGATTTCCGTCGAAGGCGCGGCGAATCAGATTGGGTTGCTCGGCGTTGCGACCGGAAATGAAGTTCAACTGGACGACGTGGGCGCGGAAAAATTTTCAGCGATCAACCTTGAGGATTTTCCCAGCGGCATCGCGCAACCGCTCGCGGCGCAATTTCCCGGACTGACCGTGCGGCGCGCGTTCCGTTATTCCGACACGCAGGCGACGGCGGTGCTCAAGGCGGCGGCAGTCGAACCGGACGTGCGCGTCGAGACGCAGGACACGTTGTCGCTCGGCGAGGATCGCACGGTTCTGGCGAGCACGGCGAGCGTGGCGATCACGCGCGCCGGGATTTTCAAATTGAGCTTCGTGATGCCGGCGGGTTTCGACGTGGAATCCATCAGCGGCGCGGCGTTGAGCCATTGGACGGAATTGAAGACCGACGCGGGCCGTGTCATCACACTGAATCTTTCCGGCAAGACCGAAGGCCAGCAGCAATTCATTGTCAGCCTGTCCGGGCCGGGCGTGAAATCGGCCAGCGCGTGGGATGCGCCGAAAATTCTTTTCCGCGAAGCCGGCAAGCAGCGCGGCACATTGCTCGTCGTGCCGGAACAGGGGATGCGCCTGCAGGTCGCCACGCGCGAGGGCGTGACGCAACTCGACCCGCAAAAATCCGGCGTGCGGCAGAAGGGCGTGCTCGCGTTTCGCGTTTTGGAAACGCCGTGGAAGCTCGCGCTCGACATCGAGCAAGTCGATCCGTGGATTCAAGTCACAAGCCTGCAACACGCGACCGTCAACGAGGCGCAGGTTAAAGTCGCGGCGAATTTGCAGTATCAAATCGAGAACACCGGGCTGAAGGCGTTTCGAGTTTTGATTCCGACGAATGCGGAGGGCGTGACGTTTCGCGGTGAACAGCTCGCAGACTTTCTCGCGGTGGACGGCGCGGTGACGAACGGTTTGCAGGCGTGGGAAATCAAATTGCATCGCCGCGTCATCGGGCAATATCTACTGCAGGTCAATTATCAAACGCCCGTCGCTGGTCAGGCGGGCGGGACGACCGTGCGTGGCGTGCTCGCGGCAGACGTAAATTTGCAACGCGGCTTCGCGACCGTGCAGGCCGCCGGGCGCCTGCAAGTGCGCGTGGATAATTTGCCTGGGGCGCTTCAGCCGACCGAATGGCAAGGCATCCCACACGCGCTGATGAAAGATCTGTCCGCTGCGTCCGCGAACTTTGCGTATCGCCTCGTCGAGCCGGATTTTCAACTGCCGTTGAAGTTAGAGCGTCACGAAGCCACGAAACTTTTGCCCGCGCGCGTGAATGAAATCACTTTCACCTCAGTCATCTCCGACGCGGGCGTGATGCTGACGCAGGCTAAGCTGGACATTTTGCCCGGCGATAAACGGCTGCTGCATTTCACGCTGCCGAAGGGCGCGAATTTCTGGTTCGCGTTCGTGAACCAGAACGGAGTGTGGCCGTGGCGCGAGGGCGAGGAGATTTTGATTCCGCTCGAACAGCAGTCGCGCGGCGACCAGCCCGTGCCAGTGGAAATCTTTTTCAGCAGCGAGGCCGGCAAGGGCGGAAGCAGCGCGCTGGATTTGAGTTTGTTCGCGCCGAAGTTTGACCTGCCGCTGGAAAATTTAACGTGGAGAGTTTTTCTCAACGACAAGTGGCAGTTGAAAAAATGGAGCGGCGCGTTGCAGTTGCAACAGCAGGAAATCGTGGCGGCTGGCGGCGCGCTCGACGTGCAAAGTTATTTGCAAAACGAATCTAGTTTTCAGCGCGATAAAACGAAGCAGGCCGAGCAGATGCTGGCGTTCGGCAATTCGGCGTTGCAGAACGGCGACCCGCAGCAGGCCCGGCGCGCGTTCGAGTCCGCCTACGGCCTCTCACGCAACGACGCCGCGTTCAACGAAGACGCGCGCGTGCAACTCAACAACCTCAAATTGCAGCAAGCGCTCGTCGGCTTGAATGTGCGACAGGCTGCCGTCGGCGGCGCGGGTGGCGCGAACGGAAAATTGCTAGAAGTGCGGAACAACGGCACCGCCAATTACACGCAGTCCGACGCGAAGCAGATCATTGACAACAACAGTGCCGACGAAAATGCCGCACTGATGAAACTCGCTGGACGCCTCATCCAGCAGCAGGACGCGGCGGTGGCCAATCCAGCCGTCATCCGCGCGAATGTTCCCGAACAGGGCCGCCTACTCACCTTCAAGCGCGCCGTGGTCGTGGACACGATGGCAGATTTGGGAATTACCATTCAGACGCGCATCGCGGATGGTGCGCCGTGGGGTTGGCGGTTGGCGGTGCTGGTTTTCACTGCGATTGGTTTGGCAGTGGTAGGCTTGCTGACGCGACGACTGGTGAAAATTCAACCAGCTTGATTAAATCGCGCAGCTTCAAGTTCGCCGGGGAAATTGCAGTTCAAAAAAAACTTGGCGTCGGTTTCTGGCAGATCAACGAATGAAACGAGCGCAGCTTGCTCGCACCGCGCGGCGAAATTTTTCACCGCGAAATTTTTTTCATTGAGCAGGGAGGTGGCGAGTGGCAGCGCGGCTCTTGGATAAATGGCGGCGAGCGGTTCGATGTTTCCGTTCACACGCGCAACTGCGCCGTGATTTTCCGGACAACCTTCCGCCAGTTTCCGAAAAAAACTCGCGCTCATATCCGGCAAGTCCACCGCCAGCACCAGTAACAGCGGCGAGGAAGCCGCGTCCAGCGCACGTTCAATACCGGCAAGCGGCCCGGCGCCGCAAAAATTATCTGTCAGCACTCGGCAGCCGGATGCGGAGTAATCCACGCCCGCGCGCCCGGAAATAAAAACTGCCGCTGCGCCCGCCGCGCGGACGAGCTGAATTTGCCGCGCGAGCAACGTCTGCCCGCTGAGTTTGAGGAACGCTTTGTCGCAGCCCATCCGCGAGGATTTGCCACCGGCGAGAATGACGGCGCTGAAGTTCATTCTGCCTTTGCTTCGAACGTGACAATACGTTCGTTGGTGGAATTTGTCGCGCTGCGACGAATTTTGCCAGCGAAGCTGGCATTGGCAGCACGGTCACAATTGACATCGCCAAATCCAACCCAACCGTCGCCTGACGCTGCGCTCGGCGACGGGATTTTCGCAGCGCACAAATCACCACCGCCGGAATGGAATGGCGGCCAGCGGTCTTTCATTGTTCAACCCGGAGGATACCATCTGTCAAAATCTGCGCGCGCAGGCCGCCGCGCCGTTGAAGAAAATGTTCCGCGCCCGGCGCGAACGCTGCGTCCATCCAGTGACACGGCGAGCATTCTGCCGTGCCGAGAAATTTTACGCCTTGGATTTCAAATTCCTTTCCCACGAGCGAGTTCAAGTCTGCGCCCGCAACGGTGACATTGCGCCGCGAGAGGCCGGGATGTTTGCCGGCCAATTTTAATTCAGCGCTCATCGCATCAAAAACTTCTTGCGAGAAAAACGTGACTTGGCCCTTGTAGTTTTCTTTGAAGTCAAAGAAGCGGTCGCCCTTCAGCCCGCGACCCGCCACGCACTCGACCTCGGCGACCGCGATGGTCGGATGGTTTCCAGCCGGCTGCTCATGCCGGCCAAAAAAATTATGGCCGGGCGAAATGAAAAGTTGTCGGACTTTCACGCGGTCAGGATGGCAGCTTGCCGTCATTTTTCAAACCGCGAAAACTTCACCAGCATTTTCTCCAGATGCCGGCGCTGCGCGGCGGTGAAGGGCGCGGACGGCGGCAGTTGCGGAACGCTGTTCCCGTTTGCGGGATGATGCCGCCCCATTTCCGCCAGCGCGGTTTGCAGAAAAGTTCTCTGTGCCGCTGTGAAGTCGTCCGCAGCAGTCAGCGCCACTTTCTCCAATGCCACGGCGCTGAATTTGAATTCTGGCTGGAGCGAAATGGCGTCGCGCGCATCGTTGGTGGCGGCGTTCATGCACAGGTTTTCACCAAACTCGTCGTTCCAATGAATCGGCGCAAAGCAATCGCCAGGACGCACCCGCGTTGTAACCTGCGCCGGATAAATCGCGAAGCCGCGCCGCGAACTGACTTTGAGGAGCGCGCCATCCTCCACGCCGAGCCGCGGGGCGTCCTCGGGGTGGATCTCCACGAACGCGCCGGGGTTCAGCTTGTTGAGCGTGGCGACCTTGCCGGTCTTGGTCATGGTATGCCACTGATGCGCGAGGCGGCCGTTGGTGAGCGCGAAGGGAAAATCTGGGTCCAGCATTTCGGCGGGTGGCAGGAACGGGCGGGCGAAAAAAAATGCACGACCAGATTCAGTTGCGAAACGAAGAGAAGTTTTTTTACCTCCAGCAACAACGTAGCGAATTGATTTTCCTTCAACCGCATCCGGCGCACACGGCCATTGCATCGAATGTTCTGCCAGTTTTTTAAAGCTCATCCCGCGCAAGTCGTAACCGGTTTTTGGATTCCACGTCTGACGGATTTCATCAAAAACTTCGCCGGCATTTTTGTAATCAAAATGTTTTTCAAAACCGAGCAGTTGCGCGACGCGAGCAACGATTTGCCAGTCGGCCATCGCTTCGCCGGGCGGCGGAACGGCTTGCGGCATCAGCGTGACGTTGCGTTCGGAGTTCACCATCGTGCCGTCGGCCTCGGCCCAGAGCGCGCCGGGTAACAGGATGTCGGCATAGCGCGAAGTCTCCGTCGGATGAAATGCATCCTGCACGATGACGAGTTCCGCGCGCTGCAATCCGGCGATGACGTGCGCGCGGTTCGGCATCGAGGCGACGGGATTGGTGCCGATCACCCACAACGCCTTCACTTCGCCCGTCCCCATTTTTTTGAAGAGTGTCACGGCATCGTAGCCTGGCTGCGCGCGGATTGTTTCTGGCGGCACGTTCCAAATTTTCTCCATCGTGGCGCGGTCGGCGGGATTGGTCACGGCGCGCTGGCCGGGCAGTCCGTGGCTCAAGTAACCGACTTCGCGTCCGCCCATCGCGTTCGGCTGGCCGGTTAATGAAAACGGCCCGCTGCCGGGACGACAAATTTTTCCGGTCGCCAAATGCACATTGCAAATCGCGTTCGTGTGCCAGGTGCCGTGCGTGCTTTGGTTCAAGCCCATCGTCCAGAACGTCGTGAACTCGGGCGCGTCACCAATCCATTGCGCGGCAAGACGAATGTCCACTTCACGCAAGCCGGTGATTTCCGCGACGCGCGACGGCGGATAATCTGGCAGCAATGATTTCAATTCCGCCCAGCCTTCGGTGTTCTGCGAAATAAATTTTTTTTCCACGCGGTTTTCCTTTTCGAGCAGGTGTAAAATTCCATTGAGCAACGCCAAATCGGTTCCGGGTTTGATTTGCAGAAACAAATCCGCCTTCTCCGCCGTCGGATTTTTGCGCGGATCCACGACGATGATTTTCGCACCAGATTTTTTCCGGTCGAGCAGCCGCAGAAAAAGAATCGGATGACACTCCGCCATGTTCGCGCCGATGACGAGCGCGCAGTCCAGCCGGTCAATGTCCTGATACGACCCCGGCGGCGCGTCCGCGCCGAGCGACAACTTGTAGCCGCTCGCCGCGCTCGCCATGCAGAGGCGCGAGTTAGAATCAATGTTGTTGGTGCGGAGAAAACCCTTGCAGAGCTTGTTCGCGAGATACTGCGCCTCCGTGGATAACTGGCCGGAAACGTAAAACGCAAACGCGTCTGGACCGTGTTCAGAAATAATTTTTTGCAGCCGCGTGGCAGTCTGCTGCAACGCAGCATTCATGGAAATTTTTTGCATTGCGCCGTCCCGCTCTGTCCGCTCTTGGGCGAACGCCAGCCGGTCGGGTGCCGTCAGCGGTTCGGCGCAAGTGAGTCCTTTGGTGCAAAGTTTCCCAAAGTTCGCCGGGTGTGCTTTGTCGCCGCTGACTTTTGCCACGCGCCCGTTTTCTACGTGCAAAACCATGCCGCAGCCGACGCCGCAGTAGGGACAGACGGTGCGGATTTTTTTGGCGGCGGCGATCATGCGGGATCAACTTTCACCGAGCAGTTCCTGCAATTTGCCGAGTTCGTGGCGCGCGGTGAACTGGCGGAATGTTTCGCCCGCTATGCGATGCTTGAGAAAGTTTTTCAGCATCAACTCCATCGTTTCGTTGAGCGACGTCGCGGTCACGCCGGAAAAAAGCTGGCGGCCAACCGCCTGGTTCGTGCCGAAGCCGCCGCCAACAAAAACGTGGTAGCCATCCTCGCCGCGCACTTTCACACCGAGCAGGCCGATGTCGCCCATGTAATGCTGCGCACAGGAATTCGGGCAGCCGGTGACGTGAATGTTGATGGGCGTGTCGAGCGTGACGCGCTTGTCGAGGTATTCGCCGAGCGCGAGCGCCGCGCCCTTGGTGTTTGACTGGGCAAATTTGCAGTAGGAATTTCCCGTGCAGGCAATGATGCCGCCGCGCAACAAGCTTTGCTGTGTGTCGAAACCGATTTTACGCAGCGCCTTCTTCACTGTTTCAACGAAGGCGTCCGAAACATTCGGGATGATAAAATTCTGCCAGACCGTCAGCCGGATTTCTCCGGAGCCGTAAAGGTCGGCGATCTCCGCGACGCGCAGCATCTGCTTCGGCGTGATCTGGCCGCCGGGCATCGCCACGCCGAGGTAGTTCAAACCTTTTTGTTTCTGCGGACAAACGCCGAGGTGCGTGTGCGGAAATTTTGTCTCGCCGTATTCCACTTTCAAATCCGCCGGCGCTTTCGCGAGTTTGTAACCGAGAATTTTTTCCGTCTCGCCGAGATATTTTTCCAGCGTCCACGTTTCGAGCAGATGCTTCAGGCGCGCCTTTTTGCGGTCGCCGCGATTGCCGTTCGCGATGTAAACGCGGACGAGCGCGACGACGACTTTGTTCAACTCTGCTGGCTTCACCAAAACGCCGAGGTCGCGCGCGAAAGCCTTGTGACCAGTCGCGCCGCCAAGCGCGATGCGGAAGAAAATTTCTTCGCCGATTTTTACGGCTTTCGCGCCGATGTCGTTCGTGTCCTCAACTGTGCCGATTAGGCCGCCGCCGTCGAAGGCGATGTTGAACTTGCGCGGCAGATCGTAGAACGAACGGTCGTTGATGATGATCTGGCCAAGTTCGCGGCAGAACGGCATCACGTCAATCAGTTCGTGCGGATCAATGCCCGCCGTGGGGTTTGCCGTGAGATTGCGGATGTTGTCCGCGCCCGCACCGCGCGTGTGCAGGCCGACCGACTGGATGCGCTGCAAAAATTCCGGGCAATCCTTTGGCTGGATGAGACGCATCTGAAAATTCGCGCGCGTCGTGATCTGGACGTAGCCGCTGGTGAGTTCCTTGGCGATGCTGGCTAGTTCGCGCAGTTGAAAAGTCTTCAGCACGCCACCGGGAATCCGCAGGCGCGACATGAACGCCTCCTTGTTGGGCGACAGGAAAAAAAGCCCGTTCCACTTGAAGCGGAAAATCTCCTCCTTGTCGGGAGCCTTGTTGTTGACGGCGTTCTCGACGATCTGGTCGTAAGCGTCGAGCGGATGCAATTCGTGTTTGACGCGCTCCTCAAAAATCAAATCGTCGAGCGAAACTTTGGTCTCGACGGCGGGCGCGGGCGCGACATCGCCGAACGTGACGCCATGCGCGGCGAGGCCGGAGAAATAGCCTTCGAGATACTTCTGCTGCTCATCGTTAAGCGGGTCGCCGTTGACGTGCTGGACGGGAATTTCAGTCGCGCTCATATCAATACACGTCGCGTTGATAGCGTTTCTCCGTTTTTAATTTTGCGACGTAAGCCTTGGCCTCGTCCGCGCTCTTGCCGCCTGCGGTTTCAATGATCTTGTGCAGCGCCTCGTCCACGTCCTTCGCCATGCGACTCGCGTCGCCGCAGACGTAGAAGTGCGCGCCGGCTTCCAGCCATGACCAGAGTTCGGCAGCGTTTTCGAGCATCCGGGTCTGGACGTAAATTTTCTCTGCTTGGTCGCGCGAGAACGCGGTGGAAAGTTTGGTGAGCGAACCGTCGGCCTGCATTTTTTCCAGTTCGTCGCGGTAATAAAAATCCGTTGCGCCGCGCTGTTCGCCGAAAAATAGCCAGTTGCGTCCTTTTGCGCCCGTGGCTGCGCGCTCGTGGAGGAAGGAGCGAAACGGCGCCACGCCGGTGCCGGGGCCGACCATAATGACGGGTGTTTCCAGATTCGGCGGCAGACGAAAGCCATGCGCGGCCTGAAAGAAAATCGGGACGGCCACGCTTTCACCCGCGCGGTCGGCGAGAAAGGTTGAGGCGAGGCCTTTGCGGGCGCGGCCAAGGCTTTCGTAGCGCACGACGTTGATGGTCAGATGCACTTGCCCAGCGTGTGCTTTGGGCGATGACGAAATGGAATACAGGCGCGGCGCGAGCGGCTTGAGCAGCGCGGTGAATTCTTTTGGAGAAATTTTCACGGCGGGATTCTCGACGAGGAAATCAATCACGCCGCGACCCCAGAGCCAATTCTTCAAGTCGTCTTTGCGTTCCGGCGCGAGCAGCGCGGCGAGCGCAGGGTTTTTTCCGCCGAAAAATTTCTGCAACTCTGCCGACGGCTTGCTGACGTCGTAAAAGCTGGTGAGTGCTTGGCGCAACGGCATTTCGCCTTTGGTGGTCGGCACGGCTTCTTCGCCATCGCAACCGAGCGCACTCAAAATTTCGGTGACGAGTTCCGGGCAGTTCGTCGGCCAGATGCCGAGCGCGTCGCCCGCTTCGTAATTCAGGCCGGAGCCTTCGAGGGAAATTTCAAAGTGGCGAGTTTCTTTTTGCGAGCCGTCGCCGTTGAGCTTGCGGTTGGTGACGAGCTTGGCGGGGAAGGGATTTGATTTTGAAAATGTGTCGCGCGAAGCAGACGAAGGTTGCGAAGGTTCTGAAATTATTTCCTTCGCGTCTTTCGCGGTCTTCGCGCGACTCTCCGGCGAGAGATTTTCCAAGACGGCGTTCGTCCAGCTTTTGGCCTTTGCCTCGTAATCCAGATCGCAGTCCACCAGCGGATGAATCCGTTTTGCGCCGAGCGCTTCGAGGCGCGCATCAATTTTTTTGCCAGCGGCGCAGAACTGTTCGTAGTTGGTGTCGCCGAGCGCGAGGACTGAAAAATTCAGGTGCGAGAGTTTTGTGGCGTCGTCAGTTTGCAGCCAGTCCCAGAACGCCTGCGCGTTGTCGGGCATGTCGCCGTCGCCGTAGGTGCTGGTGACGACGAGCAGGTTGGTCTCCTTGCTCCATTCAATCTTGGCGTGTTCGGCGGCATCCACGGCGCGCGCGTTGCAGCCGCGCGATTTGGAATCTTTTGCGATCTGCTTCGCGATTTTTTCCGCCGTGCCGGTCTGGCTGCCGAATAAAATCAGGAGCGGGACGGTGGGCTGGGTCGTGCCATTGGCCGCGCCATTCTCGCCGCCGGGGACGTAGCCCTTGCCCGCGAGCAGGCCGGCCAGGTAGCCGTTGAGCCACAGCCGCTGGCCCGCGTCGAACGGCGCGTTTTCAGGGATGAAGGTGAGTCCCGGCTTGGTCATGGCTTGGCTTTCAAATTACCAGCGGACTGATGCGAACTTCGTGCCATCGGCGGTGGAATGGATTCAATGATTGGCTCATAGTTTTCATTCAAACGATGAGGTAGGCTCATTGGCTGGCGGCGGGCTGATGAATGTTCGGTTTGCCGGGCATTGGCCGGCGCATGGTGCCGTCCGGCGCGCGGGCTGCCGGTGCCGGGCGCGCAAACCTTTTTCGCCATCGCGTTGTGCAGAAATTTTCATGCTGCTGTTTTTCCTCCACCCGCCTTGAAAATGACGCGCCCCGTCGAGAGACGGGGCGCGGCGACTTCTGGGAGGAACAGGGTCGCTTGGGTGGGACTAAAACTTGATGGTGGTCTGGAGATAATCCCAGTTGGCATCTTTGCTGCCGCCGACGCCCGTGACTGAATGATCAACGTAGCCGCCGGTGAAGAAGTGTCCGTAGCCAGCCTCAACCTGCGCGAAGCGGGTGACCGCGTAGCCAGCGATGATGTCCACCTCGGTGCCGAGGAAATTGCCGTAGCTCGGTTGCACGCCGTAACCGCCAGCGGTGCGTCCGCCACCGCCGACGTTGTAGAACACGTCGTTCTTGTTCGCGAGCCAGAAGCCGTGGCCTTCGAGCGAGACGCTCATGCGCGGCGTGGGTTTCAACTGGAAGATGCCGCGCACGTCTTGCAAGTTTTGCAGCGAGGCAAAATCCATGTAGCCGTAAAACTTGTGGTTCGTGGGGAACAGGTTTTCAAACGTGCTATGGACGCCGTCTTTGGAATTGTCATCGCCGGAGCCATAGGAATATTCCAGGCCGAGGCGCGGCGTGGCCCACAAATCTGCAAACGTGTAGCCACCTTGCGCGACAAACATGAAAGCCTCCTGCCGCAGGCGGGCAGACACCGCCGTCGCGGCGTAATCGCCGAACTGATACGCGCCCTCGATGGTGTAGTCGAAGTTGCCGATTTCGCCGGGCTTATTTTTCAAGCGGCCACCAACCGTGTAGATGTCGCGGGCGGTCGGCTGGGGAAATTGCGGGCTATTGTCGTAGTTGCCCGCCGCGCGCGTGACGTTACGCGCGAAGAAATAACCTTCAAGAATCGTCTTGGGAATCTTCAGGCTGATGGCGTCCACGCCGGAGAACCAGTCCTGCGTGTTCGGTTCGTTGAAACGCGTGCTTTCGGGAATCACGACCCAGCCGGAGAACGCTTCCGCCGCGACCCATTCGTTTTGCCAGCGCACCTTGGCGGCATCGAACACGCGGCCAATGTTGTTCCACGCGAACGCGCCGACGAGCCGCTCTTCGCCGTAGCTCAATTCCTGGCGACCGACTTTCAGCGACACGGGAAATTCCTTGTGGTTGCCGAGCGTGACGTAGGCCTGATGCAGATCAATCGGGTCATGCTCCGGGCCGTTGCCCACGCGGGTGTAAGTGTCGGGCAACGGCGTGGCGGCCACGACGAATGCCTTGCGGTCATCGCTCAACGCCACGCTGCTGCGCAATTCCGCATACGCGCTCCACCATTTGTCCGTGTAGCCGGCGTGAATTTTTAGTTTGGAGAGATAAAATTCGTTGTTCACGTTCGCACCGGTGCGGCGGAAATCCACCGAGCCGGCGCTGCCCGTAATGCCGTAACCTTCGTTGGCCTGATAGCGGAGGCGGAGGTCGCCGCCGAGATCCCACTGGTTCGCGTAGGGATCCTTGGCGCGCATGTATTCGTTGAGGAAACCGGGAAACGGCGAAGGCGGCGGCGGCGGGGCGTATTGCGCCTGAACGTCGTTGAGCGCGGCGAGCACGAGCGCACTTGCGGAGAGGGTCGTGAGGTTTGGTTTTAGTTTCATGTTGGTTTGGTTTTTTAAGCTTGGTTCAACAGGGTGTTGCGAAATCTTTCAGTTTCGGTTGCGGTGGAAATTTTTTTGACGGGCGGCGGTGGTTCCGTGACATCAGGTGCGACTGGCGGCGGTAAAACTGGCGCGGCGGGTTTGCGATGCGCGCGGACTTCAAGAAATTCAATCAACTGCTCGCGCAGTTTGTAATAGTCGGGATGCTCCATCACGGCCTTGCGTTCGCGCGGGCGCGGGAAATTCACTTCCATGATTTCGCCCACTTCCGCTGCGGGGCCGTCGGTCATGCAGACGATGCGGTCGGAGAGGAACAACGCCTCATCCACGTCGTGAGTGACCATGAGCGCGGTGATCTTGTTTTTGCGCCAGAGTTCAATGAGAACTTGCTGCAATTCATAACGCGTGAGTGAATCAAGCATTCCGAACGGTTCGTCGAGCAGCAGCATCTTCGGCTTGAGCGCAAAAGCGCGGGCGATGCCGACGCGCTGGCGCATGCCCTGCGAAAGTTCGGCGGGCTTCTTGTGCATCGCCTCGCCGAGACCGACGACGGTGAGATAATATTCTACAATCTCATGCCGCTCTTGTTTGCTCGCGGTGAAGAAAACCTGCTCGACGCCAAGCATGACGTTTTCATAGGCCGTCATCCACGGCAGCAGCGACGGTGATTGAAAAACCACGCCGCGATCTGGCCCCGCGCCGGAAAGTTCGCGGCCAGCCAAAATGATTCCGCCGTCGGAAATGTCGTTCAGCCCCGCGAGCATCGAAAGCACCGTGGATTTACCGCAGCCGGAATGGCCGATGAGCGTGACGAATTCGCCCTTCTGGATCTTCAGGTCAAAATCCTTCACGATGACCGCGTCGCCCTTCGGCGTCG
>JANOBC010000003.1:0-3279 GCA_031411455.1 Limisphaerales bacterium | reverse complement strand
CGTCTCGGCAGAGCGCCGCATTTTTTTTGAGAAGAAAGTTGGCGGCGCTCTGCCGAGACGCCGCTATGAAAATAAAACTATGTTCCTCGCCAAAGTCGAAGGCCAGGTGGTCGCCACCAAGAAAGACCCGAACATGTTGGGCCGCAAACTCTTGCTGCTCCGCCCGCAACTCGTGGACGAAAAAGACCCGACGAAATTTCGTCCGGGTGCCAACACCATCGTGGCCGTGGACGCACTTGGCGCGGGCGAAGGTGAACTGGTTCTGTTTTGCCAAGGCAGTTCCGCGCGCCTCGCACCCGGAATGAAGGATGCGCCCGTGGACGCCGTCATCATCGGCCTCGTGGACAGTGTGGATGTTTTTGGAAAACAGATTTTCAGCGCGAAAAGCTGATTCGTATTTGTGAACGAACCGCAACCAGAACGTCGCATCGCGTTGTTTCAAACGCGTGAAGTCCGGCGTGCCATTCACAACAATGAATGGTGGTTTGTCATTCTGGACGTGGTCGCAGCGCTGACCGACTCGGTGAATCCGAAGGGCTATTTCACTGACATGAAGCGGCGCGACCCGCAACTGGCCGAAGCTCTAAAGGGGGGTGGCAAATTGCCACCCCCCTTGGGTCTCGAATTTGAAACGTCAGGTGGCAAGCAATCGCTACAGTGCTGGAACACGGAGGGAATTTTCCGGCTGATCCAGTCCATCCCCAGCCCGAAGGCTGAGCCGTTCAAGCGCTGGCTCGCCAAGGTCGGCTACGAGCGCGTGCAGGAAATCGAAGACCCGGAACTCGCGACCAAACGCACGCGGGCGCTCTACTCGGCGAAAGGCTATTCCGACGACTGGATTGAAAAACGAATGCGCTCGATTGCCATCCGCGACGAGCTGACGGATGAATGGAAAAAACGCGGCGTCCGCGAGCAGCGTGAATATGCGATCCTCACGGCGGAAATTTCCAAGGCCGCTTTTGGCCTGACGCCGACGGAATATTCGGAGCTGAAAAAATTGAAGCGCGAAAACCTGCGCGACCACATGACGGATCTGGAACTGATTTTCTCCATGCTTGGCGAGGCGGCCACGACGGAGATTGCGCGCAACCGAGACGCGCAGGGTTTTCCGCAAAATAAAACTGCCGCGCGGAACGGCGGAAACGTGGCCGGCAATGCGCGGCGCGAACTGGAAAAGCAGAGCGGACGCAAGGTCGTCACCGGTGACAATTATCTCGCGCTGACGCAGTCCGCCAAGAAAGCAAAACGATTGCAGGCAAAATAATTTTATGAGCGCCGTGAACGAAAACTTAATCCGTGACGTGGTGGCCGAAGTGCTGGGCAAACTCGGCAGCACGGCGACTGCCACCACCAAACCGTCCCCTGCTCCGTCCGCAACCGCGCCGAAATCCGATTCATGTGGCTGCGGCACCAAGAAAGTTTCCGCCGCGCCCGCGTTGCGCGGCAAGTTCGGTGTGTTCGCGACGGCGGAAGAAGCTTGCGCGGCAGCACAGGAGTCTTTTTTACAGCTCAAGCAAGGAGGCATTGCCGCGCGCCGCAAGATTGAAGAAATCGTCAAGTCGCTCGCGGAAAAGAACGCCGAGCAATGGGGCAAAATTGAATTTGAAGAAACGAAGATTGGCCGCCTCGACCACAAAATCGCCAAGCTGCAAATCATCAAGCTCGTTCCCGGCGTGGACTGGCTGCGTCCCGACGCGCGCAGCGGTGACCACGGCATCACGCTGGAAGAATTCACGCCGTTCGGTGTCGTTGGCGCGATCACGCCCAGCACACATTCCATTCCCACGTTGAGCGGCAACATCGTGAACATCTGCGCGGCGGGAAATTCCGTGGTATTCAACGCGCATCCGAGCGCGGCGCGTTGCGCGGCGATTGCCGTGCGCGCTTACAACGAAGCGATTTATCGTGAGACGGGAATTGAAAACATCGCGTGCATCATCGAGAAGCCGTCGCTGGATTCGTTCAATGCGCTTTGTAAAAACGAAAACACCCGCCTGCTGCTTGTCACGGGCGGACCGATGGTCGTGAAGGCTGCGATGCAGACCGGCAAGCGCGCCATCTGCGCCGGCCCCGGCAATCCGCCCGTGTTCGTTGATGATACCTGCTGCCCGACGCGCGCGGCGAAAGCGATCATTTCCGGCGCAGCGTTCGACAACAATCTTTTGTGTATCGGAGAGAAACAGGTTTTTGTTCTCGATCAAGTTGCCGACAAGCTGATGCAGCGCCTGAGCGAGAATGGCGCAGTGAAATTGAATTCGTCGCAGGTGGAAAATTTGACGAAAGCGGCGTTCACCATCACGCTCGGTCAGGGCGGCGGTTGTGCGCAAGCTCACACGAACAAAGATTTTATTGGCAAAGATCCGTCCGTGCTCGCACAAGCGGCAGGCGTGAACATTCCGTCTGGCACGCAATTGCTCTTCGGCGAAACCGATGCGATGCATCCGTTCGTGCAGGAAGAACAGATGATGCCGATGCTGCCCATCGTGCGCGTGAAGAGCGTCGAGGAAGGCATCGAACGCTCGCTGCAATCCGAACACAATTACAAACACACGGCCATCATCCACTCGCACGACGTGGAAAATATCACCGCGATGGCGCGGGCGCTGGACACGACGTTGTTTGTAAAAAACGGGCCATCTGCCGCCGGCCTCGGCTTGGGCGGTGAAGGTTATTTGAGTTTCTCAATCGCCACGCCAACGGGCGAAGGTATCACGAATCCAAAAACATTCACGCGCGTCCGCCGCTGTGTGATGGTGGATAATTTGCGGATTTATTGAGCCACAGATTCACACAGATGAAACACAGATTTGGGAAAAAAACCGGACACGGATTTCAGTTCTCTGAATCTGTGTTTCAGCGGTGTCCATCTGTGGCTTGAATTTATGCAGCTCGCACGCGTCGAAGGCAATTTGGTGGCGACTCGGAAACATCCGAGTTATGACGCGTGGCGTTTGGTGATCTGCCAGCCGATCGGCAACGGTGGCGAACCGGAAGGCGCGCCGATCATCGCGATTGATTCGCATGGCGCAGGGATGCACCAGCAGGTGATTATTTCGTCGGACGGCAAGGCGGCGCGCAGGGCCGTGGGCGTGGACAAAAGTCCCGTGCGCTGGCTCGTCACCGGCATCGTGGATGAATCCGAACCCGGAAAACGCGTATGAACTTTGATGAGCAAAGGCCTGCGCTCGGAGCGCGACTGTGTGCGCAGCACCAGTCGCAGCAGCTTCGCATAACCGGGCGTATGAAATTGACCGTGAACTTTGAACTAGATGAAAGTGC
>JANOBC010000002.1:0-4872 GCA_031411455.1 Limisphaerales bacterium | reverse complement strand
GACTTCCATCTCGTATTCCTTCCAGCCGAGGAGGGATTCTTCGATGAGAATTTCGTTCACGGGCGAAAGCTCGATGCCGTTCTTGGCAATGGCTTCAAACTCTTCCTGATTGTAACCGATGCCGCCGCCTGTGCCGCCAAGTGTGAACGCCGGGCGGATGATGAGCGGGAAACGTCCAATCTTCTTCGCGACGTCGCGGGCTTCGTCCAGATTGTGCGCGACGCCGGAAATGGGAACGTCGAGGCCGATCTGGAGCATCAATTCTTTGAACGCGAAACGGTCTTCGCCTTTGTGAATCGCGTCAGGCTTCGCACCGATCATTTCGATGCCGTATTTATCCAGGACGCCGGATTTGTGCAAAGCCATGGCGGTGTTCAAAGCGGTTTGACCGCCGAGCGTGGGCAATAATACCAATTTGTTTGGAACCGATGTCGAAGGCGCGACGCCTTCGACGGCACGCGGGACGCGTGCGCTCCCCATTTCAACGGGGATGCCCATGCGTCTCATTTCTTCCAGTTCGCGGATGATGATCTTCTCCACGCATTCGGGCGTGATCGGTTCGATGTAGGTGCGGTCTGCGAACTCCGGGTCGGTCATGATGGTGGCCGGGTTGGAGTTGATGAGGACGACGCGATAGCCTTCTTCGCGAAGAGCTTTGCACGCCTGCGTGCCGGAGTAATCAAACTCGCACGCTTGGCCGATGATGATCGGGCCGGCGCCGATGATAAGGACGGAATGAATGTCGGTGCGTTTGGGCATGGTAAAATTAAAAATGCAAAATTAAAAAACGAACGGCGGGCGCAACTTGCTGCGGCTCACCGAGCCGCGCTCCGCCAAACGGGCAGAATGAAACACGAATTGTGGGCGAGTGAAAGCAAAATTGCTGGGCGCGGGCAAAAAATTTCGGCGAATCACCCGCTATTTACAGACCTCTTCAAACTCTTTTGAACGGATGCTTTGAGTGAGCGTCTGAGACGACGGACTGGCTCGGGCGCCAGTAGTCAGGCCGCCAGCCTGCGCCGCCATGAAATGGGATATTTAACGCGCAAAATGGAAGTATATTTTCGGCCAAGACCCCATAAACTGCTTTTAATCAAACCGGCTGATCTATGTTCATAAAACGAGCTTTCTCCAAAACGATATTCCCACTTTTGGTTGCGCTGTTCCACACCATGGGCTGCGCCGCCGCCGATCCTAACACGTCGTCGGCAATAAAAGTTTCCGGCGAGCAACCCGTTTACGATGTCGTCGTCTATGGCGACTCGTCCGGCGCGGTCGTTGCGGCAATTTCTGCCAAGCGCGAGGGACGCTCGGTGATTCTCGTGAATCCCACCGGCTTTTCAGGTGGCATGAGTGCGAGCGGACTCGGCGCGACGGATTTTCTTAGCAGGCGCGGCACGTTTGGCGGCATCGCGTCGGCGTGTTACGACGGGATCGCGGCGGCTTACGCGACGAATTACATCCGCAGTTTTGAGCCGCACGTCGGCAAGCAAGTGTTCGAGAAAATGATTTCTGATGCTGGCGTCACGGTGGTTTACATCGAGAAACTCGACCGCACACCCGGCCAAGGCGTGAAGATGAATGGCCAACGCATCGAATCAATCACCACGCTTAGTGACAAGACGTATCGCGGCAAGATGTTCATTGACGCGACCTATGTCGGCGACTTGATGGCGGCGGCGGGCGTGACTTACACGGTAGGCCGCGAACCGGAGAGTCAATACGACGAAAACCTAGCCGCCTCCTCATCCAAGCAGGCGAATCTATGAGAATTCTTCTGTCCATTCTGCTTTGCGGCGCGGCCTTGATCGCTCCCGGCGTGCTTGAGGCCAGAGAATCTTCGGCACCTCGCATCAAGGCTTACTACACGCGGCTGCCTTACGACGATCACGGGATGACCGGCAAATACGCGGACCTCGTGGTGGACTTGCCGCCGCGCGGGCAATTCATCTTCAGCCGTGAGTTTGGCTATCAGCCGTATTGGAAACCAGCGGGCGGGAAAAAACTTTCCATCGCCCGGCTAATTCCCTGCAAAGGCGACGGCCCGGATGAACGCCCGGACAATCACAACATCGCCTGCCACGCCGCCATCGTCGCGCAGACCGAATCGAGCGTCACCGTGCATTGGCGTTACGCGCCGGACATCACGAAGCAGTCGTTCACGGATTTCCGCGCGGCCTACAACGAGGCGGGCGATCCAGCTCCGTTCTACGCCGAGTATGCCGACGAATATTTCACCATCCACGCCGACGGCAAAGTGGAGCGCGTCGTGAAGAACGGCTGCGAACGCCTCAACGATTGGAACGACCCGCGCAACCAGATCGAACAAACTTTGCAACTCTCCTCCGGCGGCCTTCTGGAAATGACCCCGCAGCCTGCAACACTTTCCAGCGCGAAAGCCCAGCCAGTCGTCGGCTCACCGGTGAAGACCGAGCGCGCGAAAAATCTGGTTCGCCACTGGCGCTTCGATGAAGGCGCGGGGCTTACGACCACGGAGCAGCAATCCGGCAAGGCCTGTGACATCGGCGGCGCGGCGGCTTATTGGCGGTCGGGCGTATCCGGCACTTGTCTGTCGTTTGATTCTTACAGCAGCGTGGTCACGCTGCCGGCGGCGCAATGTCCGAAACTCAAAGGTGATTTTACCGTCTCCGCGTGGATCGCGATTCAGGAATATCCGTTCAACCTCGCCGCGATTGTGGATCACCTAGACGGCAACCAAGGTTATTTCCTCGGCGTCAACGGCAAGGGCGAGATTGAATTTAAGGTCGGCAACGGTGACGCCGTTCAGACCGCGATCACAGAGCGAGTGCCGCTTTACGAATGGGTGCATGTCGCCGCAGTCGTCAAGAATGGAGCGAAGGCGATCATTTACCTGAACGGCAAACCGGCGGCGACCACAACAAATTTGTTCACCTTGTCCGACGCCACGAACACGGCGCTCTCCATCGGCATGACTCGCTCGGCGCGGCAGTTTCCACTTTTGGCCGAACGCACGGTCACCAAACAATTCAAGACGGCAATGGTGTTCAGCGGCGTGATTGACGAAGTGAAACTCTTCGACAAGGCGGTGAGTGAATCCGACGTGAGCGGGGAATACGCTGCGCTCAAACCGGCGGGCGAGCGGCCATTGAAACCGTGGGTGCTGCCCGCCGGGCCGGAAGTGTCGCCGGGATTTCGCGCCGAATACACGAAGCTCAATTACAGCCCGGAGTGGGATGGACTCTGGCGCATGGGCGACTTCGCCGACATCGTGGTAACGTTTGCCGACAAGCCGTGGCGTTACGTCTTCTGGCGCGGCACACGTTACTTGCCGTCGTTAGTCACGGGCTTTGGTCGCGACGGAATCTGGAGCAACGATCAGGGGCCGGAACGTTACGAGAAGCAATGCTACGAGCATATGTCCGATATGCTCTGCCGGTTTTCCAACGCGCGGATTATTCATCGCAGCGATGCGCGCGTCGTGGTGCATTGGCGGAATTCATCGGCCTCCATTGATTATCATTGGCCTGCGCTCGACACCAATGGCTGGGGCATTTGGACGGACGAATACTGGACGATTTATCCCGACGGTGTTTCGATCCGGCATCAGCTCGTTCACAACAACACTGACAAGCCCATTTCGGCGGAGTTGAACCAGAACGAAATTCTCTGCCACCCGGGTCAGACCACCGAAGACGTGATCCATGACGACGGCGTGATTTTGCTTAATCCGAATGGCCAGACCAAGACCATCAGTCGCACCAGCCCGCCCGCCAAGAAGGGCGAGGGCGACTGGAATCTGCAAGTCATCAATCTCAAGAGCCAGACCAAGCAGTTTGAGATCGGCGAGATCGGCGCTTACAGCGAAACTGAATTGCACCGCGAAGTCTGGTGGCGCGGCTGGAATCATTATCCCGCGCAACTTATTCCGAGTGACGGCACGCAAGTGAAAACCTACGATCGCCCGTCGTCCACTTGCCCGGCCACGTTTCGTGAGCTGCGCCACAAGGACGGCAATAACATTGAAGCCATGGTTATGTATGGTTTGACCGACCAGCCACTCAGCGAATTGACCGCCTTGAATCGTTCGTGGAATTTCGCGCCCAAAGTGGCCGACCTCAAAGGCGGCACTTGCCTCGGCTACGAGCGAAGCGAACGCGCCTTCAAGTTCACGAAAACAAACGACGCCTTGGCTTTTACCATCCGCGCGAACAAGCAACAACCGCTGGCGAATCCCGCGTTCGTCATCGCCAACTGGGGCAGCCACGACAGCAATGTGTCGCTCAAGGTCAACGGCCAGAAAAAAAATCGCGGCGCGGATTTCCGAACGGGCATCGAGGTGGACACGGATGGGACTTACACGCTGGTATTCTGGCTGCCCTTCGCCGCGACCGAATCAGTTTTATTTGAAATTGGAAACGAGGATTGAGTGAACTGTGCAAATAATAATTTGATCCTAACCTCGCCGATGTCCCACGCGATTCCACGAAGCCCCAGCCGCCACCAAGCACCAATAGCGGCAGAATGTGATTTGGTTCGGCTACCTTGATGACGATGGGAAAGCCTGCGACGATTCAAAAATGTAGCGGCCAGAACCAATTTGGAATACCGCCTGCCCACCGCCCTGATTCATCAGTTTAGTTTGTGCCGATGTAGTTGCGCGTTGCCCATCCACTTTGATCTGGTTCGCGTCTCGCGTCGGCACAGTAACCAGCGCGGTGGTGTTGGCAGGGATTTCAACCTCCAGCTTGAGTTGCGATCCTTCCCGCTTCCAGTTGCTCGTGATCCAGCCGCGGACGGAGTTGTAGCTGCATCGCACCCAATCAACGCCTGCGACAATTTGCGGGCGGATTATGATACGGTCAAAGCCCCTGGCGTTCGGCGCCGGCTGGA
>JANOBC010000001.1:0-6431 GCA_031411455.1 Limisphaerales bacterium | reverse complement strand
GCCACGAATACCACGGCGGAGTTGCGCAAGAGCGAGCTCATGCATAAATGGTGGGACTACATGGCCGACCTCATGGACGTGAATTCCGACAACTCCCCAGTGCGCGTGCCGCTCAAGCCGGTGTTTCATCAGGATTGAGGGTTTTTCAAACACGGGCACGGACGGAGATGTCCCGTATCGCCGTGACATGACAATTCAAGCGGCGGGGCGATAATGGTCACAATCAACCATTGAATGTGAGAGCAATCGGCTACGCAAAACCGGTCGGTCGGCTCACGTTCACACTCCGGCGAAAAGCTTGAAACACAATTCCATGCTCGCTCAACTGCGGCTTCCCAAAAAACTATTCATCAGTTCCGTGATGCCCGGCCCGGCCCGGCCTGAAATCGGCCAGTTTGCGGCTGGCTACCTATCACACGATTGTGTGATAGGCGAATTACTGAAACGAGTTACTGTGACGGCTATGACTCACCGCCTTGCTTTGAACCTCATAACTGTCCCCAGGCGTCGCTTTAGCGTCTCTTAGTCTTAACCCAAGCCACTTTTTCAATTTTGGATCGAACAAAACCCCCAATCCGTATCGTATCATGAAACCCACCAAACTAATACAACTGCAATACATCATAGCACTCGGACTGGCCCTGCTCCTGCCGTCCAGCTTGCATGCCGTGTTGGTGACCAATGTTTACACGAACTCCGGCACGTTCACCCCGCCGGCCGGGGTCACTTCCATTTCGGTGGCCGTTCAAGGCGGCGGTGGTGCGGGTGGCGCGGCTACGACTACCACCAGCGCGCGTGGTGGCGGTGGCGGTGGCGGCGGTTGTGCCTTTACTAATGCTCTGCCGGTTGTGCCCGGAACTGGTTACACGGTCACCGTGGGTGCCGGTGGGAATGGTGGAACTGGCGCTGGCGCTGCCGGAACGAACTCGTCTTTTTCAGGCGCTGGTATCACAACTCTTACCGGTGGTGGCGGCGGTGGTGGTGCGCTCAATACAGGAGCTGGTGCTGCTGGGGGTGCGGGTGGCGTTGCTGCCGGTTCCGGTTACAAATTATTTAATGGCGGGGCTGGAAATACTGCTCCAAACGCCTCCGCCGGTGGCGCTGGTGGTGGCGGCGCTGGCACCACCGGTGCTGGCGGTGCCGGTTCCGGTGCGACGGGTGGCACCGCAGGCACAGGCTCACCTGCTGGTGGAACGGGAGCGTCGTCGCCTGCAGCGGCTAACGCTGGCCTAACTGGTGGCACCCCGGGCGGTGGCGGTAGCGGCGGTTACCGGGGCTCTAGCGGCACACAAAATGGCGGTGCCGGTGCAGCCGGCCGCATCACCATCAGTTATAATGTTCCTTCGGCGGTCAAGGCGAACAATACGGACAACCTCAATCTGACCTCAAGTTGGACCAATGCCTTCGTGCCTGATGCCGCCAACACGCCAGTGTGGGACAGCACGGTGACCTCGGCCAACACCACGGTGCTAGGCGCCGACACGACTTGGGCAGGATTGCAAATTTTGAATCCCGGTGGCTTGGTAACCATCAATCCCGGCAACACGCTGACCAACGGCACCGGCATTGATATGTCCGCCGCCACCCAAGACCTGACCATCTTGGCGAATTATATGCCGCTCACCACCACGCACAACTTGACCGTGGCGGCCAATCGCACGCTCACCTTGAGCAACGTGCTGGGGAACATCATCGTCAGCGCCGGCGGCAACATCTCCGGTCCGGGCACGGTGCGGATCGTGGGCACGGCCGGAGCGATGCGTGAGTTGACCAATTCCGCGACCTTGCTGATTGATGGCGGCACGGTGGCCAATAACGGCTCACCTTTGACGATGGGTGCCACCGCTGGCGATACGGTGAACACCATCATCACCAACGGTGGCAGCCTGAACCTGAACACCATCAGCGGCAGCAGCATCAATCTCGGTTTTCACAACACTGGGACAAATGTGCTCACGCTGGCGTCGGGCAGTATTAATGTGGCCAGTTCGACCAACACCAGCGCCAACCAGATCGTATTGGGCGGCGCGGCTAATTCTACGGCCATCATGAACATCAACGGTGGCACGGTGACCTTGCTGCCGAGAACCTTGACCGACGGCGTGACGGGTGAAACCACCCTGCGGTTGGGCAATGCCAGCGGCGCCACGGGGATTCTAAATCTGAATGGCGGCACGCTGAACGTCCCGTATATCGCTGCTAATGCGAGCGCGACCAGCACCGTCAACTTCAACGGCACGACCGTGGTGGGTAACAAAGCTAACACCACTTGGATCACCGGTTTGACCACCGCCAACGTTCAGGCCGGCGGCGCGATCTTCGACAGTTCTACCTTCGCGCAGACCATTGCCCAGCCACTGCTACACGATCCGGCGCTGGGCGGGGCAGACGGTGGGTTAACCAAGTTGGGTGCTGGCGCACTGACCCTCTCCGGGATCAGCACCTACACCGGTAACACCACGATCAACGCCGGCAAGTTGCTCGGCGTGACGGGCGGCAGTTCCGCCAGTTCGACGGTGATCTTGAATTCAGGCACGGCCACCAACGGCGTTTCCATCACGGACAATACGAAGGGGTGGACGAATGCGGCCTTCACGGCCAGCGCTGCCGGGGTGCTGGAGTTTAATTTTGGCGCGGTGACGCCCAGTGCTTCCGTAAGCCCGCTCCAAGTCACCGGTCTGGCGGCCTTCACCGCCACCCCGTCGGTGCGGGTAGTGGTCAATTCCGGCCTCGCCCTCGGCACCTATCCGCTGATGACGTGGGGCTCCACTTCCGGCACCCCGCCCACGACGGTGAGCATCACGGCCCTGACGGCCGGGACATCGGCCAGCCTCGACCTTACCGGAAACACTCTCAGTCTGGTGATTGCCAACGGCCTCATCGTCAAGGCCAACAACACCGACGATCTCAACCTGACTACCAGTTGGGTGGGGGGTGTCGCGCCGAGCTCGATTCAGACGGCCAAGTGGGATAACACAGTAACTGCCGCCAACACCACCGTATTGGGTGCGGATACCGCTTGGGCGGCGCTGCAAATTACGGATCCCGCCGGCTTGGTGACCATCAATTCAGGTAACACGCTGACCTTGGGTCTCGGTGGCATTGACATGAGCGTCGCCACCGCGGACATGACGTTGAATTGCGCTCTCGCACTGGTCAACGCCAATGTTTGGGACGTGAAAACGGGGCAGACCTTGACCGTGGGAGGGGCAGTTTCCGGCGCTCAAGGCATCACCAAACAGGGCGCGGGCACGGTGATTCTCTCCAGTGCCAATTCATACGCAGGCAACACCACCATCAGCGCTGGCACACTCAAACTAGGGGCCAGCAATGTCATCCCGGACGGCACGAGCAAGGGTAATGTCACAGTGACCGGCACGCTGGACCTGAACACTTTCTCCGAAACGGTAAACGGTTTGAGCGGCACCGGCGTCGTGGACACGGTGGCGGGCGGCACGCCCACGCTGACCGTCGGGAGCAACGATGTCAGCAGCACCTTCGGCGGTGTCCTCCAGAATACGTCCGGAACCTTGGCGCTTGCCAAAACCGGCACCGGCACCTTGACCCTGACCAACGCGAACACTTACTCGGGCAGCACCCTTGTAAGCTCCGGCATTCTGCTAATCTCCCATGCCAGCGCGCTGGGAGGAACGGCGAATGGCACGGTCGTCAGTTCCGGCGCATCGCTCAGAACTTTGACCACCTTGACGGTCTCGGGCGAATCCCTGTCGCTCAGCGGCACCGGCGCTGCGAACGGAGCGGTGAATGTGGGCGGAAACAAGATTTTGACTTGGGACGGACCCGTCAGCTTGGCCGCGGATGCGAAGGTTCATGCAGATGGCGGCTCGACAATCAACTTCACCACCAATGCCACCATTGCTCTAGGGGCTAACAACTTGAACATTGATGTTAACGACGTCGCTTGCTCGTTCGCCGGCAATATCAGTGGGGTGGGTGGCAGTCTCACCAAAACCCTGGGCGCCACCACGCTGACGCTGAGCGGCACCAACACCTACACCGGTAACACCTTTCTTAACACCGGCATCATCGCCGTTTCTAACAGCCCCACTCCGCTGGGTGCGGGCACCTTTGTCTTCAACGGCGGCGTGCGCCTCCTGATCCAAGACTCGATCACTATCACCAACCCCATCTTCATCGGCACGAATAACGGCGTCGGGGGCCGCGGATTGGTGGAAGCGGCGGCCAATGCCGTGGCCACGCTCAGCGGTCCGATCACGATCACGAATACCTCTTTGGCAGGTGGACACTTCTACGCTCTTGGTAGCACACTAATTGTCTCTGGTTTGATCACCTCGACGGTGCCGGTGGGGGTGCGCAACGGCACCGTGATCCTGTCGGGAGGTGGCACGGGTTACACAAATCTCACCTTAAATCAAGGCACCCTCAAGGTGGGCGCTCTCAACGGCATCGCTTCCCCTGTCACGCTTAACTTGGCGGCCTCGGCAGCGGGCACGCTCGACCTGAACGGCTACAACCAAAGCTTGGTTGGCTTGTTTGTAACTGTGGCGACGAACGCCTTCATCACGAACAGTTCCGCGACGACAGAATCGACCCTCACGCTCACTGGGACTAGCTCTTATGGGGGCAAAATCAGCGATGGCGGCGGTGTTGGGAAACTCAACCTGACGATCAACGGCGGCAGCCTGACCCTCACCAACGCGAACCCCTACAGCGGTATCACGACCGTGAGCAACGGCACGCTGCTGGTGAACAACCTGGCTGGCAGCGGCACGGGCACCGGGGCGGTCGCTGTCCAAAGCGGCGGCACCATCGGTGGCACGGGCACCATCGCCGGAGTAGTCACCAACAACGGCACGCTGTCACCGGGCATATCCATTGGCACCCTGACCGTGAACGGGAATCTCGTGTTGAATGCTGGTTCCACAAACACCTTTGACGTGAATGGCAGCACCCCGGCAAATGATGCCGTCGCGTTGGGCGCTGCGGTCACCTACGGCGGCCTGCTCAAAATTGTTCCGACCGGCACGTTCACCAACGGCCAGACCTGCAAGCTGTTCAGCGGCGCGGGCGCGACGAATGCGAGTAACTTCGGTAGTCTGATCACGATTCCAACGATCAGCGGCACCAGCTTCACCTTCACCAACGGCGTTTTGACGGCGGTCGTGGTCGCTGGCCCGAGCGGTCCGGGCACGATTACGAACAGCGTGAGCGGCGGTGTTCTCAGTCTCTCGTGGCCGGCTGGCCAAGGCTGGCGGTTGCAAGCCCAGACAAACAATCTGGCGACCGGTCTGGGCACGAACTGGGTTTATGTGACCGACGGTTCGGTGAGCAGCACGAACATCACGGTGGATGCCACCAAGCCGACGGTGTTCTACCGGTTGACGTATCCGTGAGTGGAATGGGTTGGGTTCCCATTGGCGCGGGTTGGCTTTGGGTTGGCCACCCGCGCTAATGGCTAACAAAAACGAGAAACAATAAAATTTTTGAAAACAGAATCAAAAAAATACCAGCAATCTCTCGGCGGATTTACGCTGATCGAACTTCTGGTGGTCATTGCGATCATCGCCATTCTGGCGGCCATGCTGCTGCCGGCTTTGGCCAGTGCCAAGGAGCGGGCCAAGCGCACGCAATGCATGAACAATTTAAAACAGATGGGCATTGGCCTAACCATCTATGCCGGCGAAAATAGCGAAAAACTTTTCACCCCCCGCGCTACGTCGGGCAATTACAACCTGCACGCATTGAATGATGACTCGGCGACGCAGTCCAAGTCGGTTGGTCTGGATCCGACCAAAACCAACACCGCTTCCATTTGGGTTTGTCCTGAATTCAACAATGGGCTGGCCAGTCTTAATACCGGCACCAAGCCCTACCAGTGGCAGGTCGGTTATCAGTATTTGGGCGGCGTGACTAGCTGGGCCAACACGAAGGGGACTTTTGCCTCGTTAAGTCCGGTGAACCTGGCCAATGCCAAGCCCGGCTGGGTGCTGGCGGCGGAGGACGTCCTCTATGCTCGCGACACGGCCAAATGGACGACGGTTCACACGCGCCGCGGCACCGGACACCCGGATGGCGGCAATCACTTGCTGGCGGACGGTTCGGTTTACTGGGTCAAGGTGGAGAAGATGTATGAGATCACCACATATAACACCGGCACCCGGCTTTGGTATTTTTATCAGGATGACCTCTCCAGCATTCCCGCCGCCACGCTGGCCAATCTGAAATTCAAGCCGGTTCCTCCATGACCTAGGCCGTGGCGCATCCGTAAGGCAAACTCGAGTAAAAAATAAATATAGAGATCAAGTAAAGTATGAATTCCTCAAGCAAAATTGATAGGCGCCGCGCGGGTCCGCGCGGTTTTACTCTCATCGAACTCTTGGTGGTCATCGCCATTATCGCGATCCTAGCGGCGATGTTGCTGCCGGCTTTGGCCAGTGCCAAGGAGAGGG